>BOAU01000036.1 GCA_026002025.1 Spirochaetia bacterium
GAAGGCAAGGTATATTACTTTTCATGAGCCTTGATGAAAATTCGCTGGACAGAGCCCTTGGGGGCATGATCCTTTCCGCTTCCGGCTGGCGCGGAATATTCGCCGGTGATGAAGAAAGCCGGACCAATACAATTTCCGCGGCCCATGAGCTCATTGCCGCCGCTGCTGCGGAGGTTTTTGCCGCCCGTCTTAAAGAACTGAGCGGAGCAGAGCCGCTATCGGTCATCGTAGGCACCGATACCCGCCCCACGGGCCCGGCCATTGCCGAAGCGGTGATAGCGGCCCTGCTTGGCTGCGGTTGCGCCGTCCCTTACACCGGGATCACCGCCGCGCCTGAGATCATGGCCTACGCCCGCAGCCTGGGCAATCAGGCCGGCGGTTTTATCTACATTTCCGCAAGCCATAACCCCATCGGCCACAACGGCCTCAAATTCGGCTTCACCGACGGCGGGGTTATCTCTGCGGGGGAAAGCGCAATCCTTATTGAAAAATTTCGATCCCTCATGACACAATCGGACCGCCTTGCCCATATCAAAACCTTATTGGGCCGGACCGCGCCGGCTGCGATCCAAAAGGTCTATACCGAATCGCCGGCGGTCAAAAAAGAGGCGTATAAGGCCTATCTCGATTTTACATCCCAGGTGGTATACGGCGGCATAGCGGGCGATGATATCGCCGAAGGCGGCGTAGCTGCCGCGCTTAACCGGGGTATCCGTGAACGGCCCCTGGGGATTGCGGCGGACTTTAACGGCTCCGCCCGGACCCTCTCCGTTGACAGGGAATTTTTTGATTCCCTGGGGATAAAATTCCATACGATGAATGACAGGCCCGGTGAAATCAGCCACCGGATCGTCCCCGAGGGGGAATCCCTGGAGCCCTGCCGGCTTTTTCTGGAAAAACTCCACCGGGAAGACCCATCGGTTATCCTGGGTTACGTACCCGACTGCGACGGGGACCGGGGAAACCTGGTTATCTGGGACGAAGGTGAGGGCAGGGCTCGGAGCCTTGAGGCCCAGGAGGTCTTCGCCCTGGCCTGCGTGGCGGAACTGGCCCACTTGGTCTGGACCGGGGAGCTCAGTTACGACGCCGCCGGGAATGCCCGGAACAAGGCCGCAGTTGCCGTGAACGACCCCACATCCCTGCGGATAGACCGGATCGCCCGGGCCTTTGATGTTTCGGTGTTCCGCGCCGAGGTGGGCGAGGCAAATGTGGTGGGCCTTGCCCGCAGGCTCCGGGAAAAGGGCTACACGGTGCGTATTTTGGGGGAAGGCTCCGCAGGGGGCAATATCACCCACCCGTCGGCGGTGCGGGACCCCATCGACACGGTGCTGGCCCTGCTCAAACTCCTTGCGGTACGGAGCGAAGCTGGTAAACCGGGCCTCCTTGAAATCTGGTGCGATCTTTCAGGCCAAAGCGAACTCTATCATCCTGATTTCACCCTGCAGGACATCATCGCCGCCATCCCCGCCTTTGCCACCACCGGCGCCTACGCGGGCGAGGCCCTGCTCAAGATCAAAACCGTTGATCATGCCCTGCTCAAGAACCGCTACCAGACGGTATTCCTTGAGGAATGGGAAAGGCGGAAGGACGAGCTCAAGGCGAAATACGGCATCGCAGGCTGGGAAGCGGCGGCCTACAGGGGCCTTGAGGAGATCCGGCCCCTCACCCGCTTCGGCGACGCGGGCCGGGGAGGCCTCAAGATCAATTTCCTGAATGAAAACAGCGTCCCCATGGCCTCAATCTGGATGCGGGGTTCCGCCACGGAACCGGTGTTCCGGGTCATGGCCGACGCCGCAGGATCAAACCCGCGGCCGGAACAAGACCTTATCGAATGGCAGCGGCGCATGGTCACTTTGGCCGACCAAGTAACGACAGAACAGGAGTAAATCATGGGTATACGGGGCGAGGTGTTTTCAACCACGGTACAGCTGCAAAACAGGACCTATTTTTTCAATGTAAAGGAAAACCGTATGGGGGACCTCTACCTTAATATAGTAGAAAGCAAGAACCGTGAAACCGGCGGCTTTGAACGCCAGTCGGTGATCCTCTTTGCCGATGATCTCCAGGATTTTCTCAAGGGTTTCGATGAATCCCTCAAGGTGCTGGAAAAGGCCGTCCGGGAAAAGCGCAGGAACGATCCGAATCAGGGCCGAAGCCGCGGCGAAGGCCGTCCCCGGCCCTCATTGCGGCCGCGGGAAGAAGGAGATCGGCCCAAGAGCCGCTTCAAGGCAAAGGATGGGAGCGGAGCGAGCCGGGGCGAAGGACGCAGCCCGGTGAGGCGGGGCAAGCGGCGGGATGGGGATGAAGGTTCAGCCACTGCCAGGAAACCCCGGCGGGTGGTGGTCAAGAAGCGGGAGGAATAGGGGAACCCGGTATGTCATCCTGCAGACCAAAGGTCTGATGCTCCTGCTGTACCTTGAGGAGCTGGCTCACCACATTTAAAACATAATCCTGAAACTGCGGGTTCAGCTCATCAAAAATACTCAAAATCCGCTCCTTTTTATCTGATGGGGCCTTGTTGAACATTTCCCCCTCGCCGGTCTTTAGATAGGCTTCGCTTACCCCAAAAGTCATGGCAATTAAATGGATGATGCGGTCATTGGCAACGCGGTGTTCGCTCTCAAGTCCGGCAATATACCCCTTGCTGATATAGATGGCCTCGGCAAATTGGGGCTGGGTCATTTTCAGGGCTTTTCTGACCACTTTTATCCGCTCATTGACCGTCATTAAAAACTCGTACCCTTCCCTTGATACCTAATATTCTCATTTTAGCATAGAGGTTCTTACATAGCAAGACGATTTTGGCGAGTAATATATATTGACAAATCTTTCATGGTAGTATATTATCTTTCTATGAAATTTATTAAGGAAAAAATTCTATAGTGAACGATGAGGTACGGGAACGGTTGGCTAAGGAAATCGACCGGCTAACGGAGGAAAACAGATCCTATGTGCTGGGGGTCTCCCAAGCCCTTTTCTTTGCCCAGGAGGCCATAAATAGGCCGGAAGATATATCCCCCTGTGGTGATGAACAGGGGGGAAAGAAGCGGATACCGTTCTTTTTTAGTAAGGATTGAAGATGTGAAGTCAAAATGGACAAAAATAATTTTGATTGCTCTCCTCTGTGTGGTTGTTTTCTGCATGGTGGCTACCACATCCCGGATTTTTGAAATAGGTGAATTGCCTTTCAATTTTGTTGCCGCACTTTTAGAAGCGGTTATCACCGCCGTTATTACCGTTGTGCTTTTGAGCGGGCAGTCTGCGGCGGAAGAAGTAAAAGAGCGGAATGTGAAAGTTTTTGAGAAAAAGGCGGAAATATTCCAAAATTATATCAATATTGTATGGAATATTTGGGAAGACAGGAGCGTTAGTAAAGAAGAGTATTTGGAACTAACCGACGCGTATTATAAGACCCTCATGATTTATTTAAAGAAAAAATCATTGCAGGAAATCGGCAGAAGTCTATCGGAAATGGGTGACTGTATTACAAGCACTGAGGATAACTATCAAAAACTACGGGACAGCATTTTCAGAATTATCAATACCTTAAGTGAAGAACTGTCCCTTGGGGGTGCGATTGATATACCGATTTATGAGGAGTTGGAAAAAAAGATGGTATTATGCCGGTAAGGGGTTTGAGATACTGTCCCTTGGGCAGATACATATAAAAGCCCATGAGGTTTAAACACAAAGGAAGATTTTATGGCTGGTCAATGCAGGTGGTGTAAAAGGTATTTTGGTGATGACTACTTCTATATTGCAACATTGTTAGGGTATATCAAATTTTGCTCCCGTGACTGTGGGGCGAAATGGGCGCTCACTCACGGGGCACAGCCAAATGAGGTATTGTCCAATAATATGTGTTTTATCACCACCGCCGTCTGTAAAACCCTGAACAAGCCGGACGACTGTGCGGAATTAAGTTCCCTGCGGAATTTCCGTGATACCTTTATGATGGAAACTCCCGGTATGCACGACGAGGTGCATGAATACTACCACATTGCCCCGCAAATCTGCAGGGCGATAGAAAAAACAGAAGATTCCGGTGCCAAAGTGTATTCTGAAATCTGGAAGAAATATCTGGAACCCGCCGTGGAAGCGGTTAATGCGGGGAAGCAGCAGGATGCCCATGATATTTATAAGGGGATGGTACTGGATTTGAAGGCGCAGTATTTGCACCTATATTAATTTTTCGGCGTTGCCGGGAGTAAAGATCAGTTTTTACCGGATAATATGGGACGAAAGCCAAAAAAATAATAGTCATGTGGACTTTAAACACACGGAGGAAAGGATTATGTCAAAATGCTTATGGTGCGGGCAACAATTTACCGGCATGGGGTACGGGATGTATTTTTGTTCTCAAAAATGCAAGTTCGAGTGGGAAGAATCACGAAAACCCAAAAAAACCGGCAGTACAAGCAGTAACGGATCCTGTTTTATCACTACCGCCGTCTGTAAAACCATGACCAAGCCTGACGATTGCGTTGAGTTGGAAACTCTGCGGAATTTTCGGGATACCTTTATGATGGAAACTCCCGGTATGCACGACGAGGTGCATGAATACTATCACATTGCCCCGCAAATCTGCAGGGCGATAGAAAAAACAGAAGATTCCGGTGCCAAAGTGTATTCTGAAATCTGGAAGAAATATCTGGAACCCGCCGTGGAAGCGGTTAATGCAGGGAAGAAACAGGAGGCCCATGATATTTATAGGGGGATGGTGTTGGATTTGAAGGCGCAGTATTTGGGGTAGAGGTGGTGTTTGAAAAGGCTTTTAACCGCCAATGCGGATTATCCGTCATTGGTGATAAAAGGGGATTCGTCGAATTCTTGATTACGATATTGAGAAAAGGAGAAATACTATGGCTTATAAGAAACCGGAGATTGTGGCGCAGAACAGTGCACAAGGGGGTTTTGCGGCGGGGTGCCCGGAAAAATCTTCTGGCCACAAATGTTGGTCACCTTGTGAAATAAGACAGTAATTTCCAAGTGCGATTTAGAAGAGGGTTTTCAAATTGTTTTGGGAACCCTCTGATTAGCACAAAAATTTTAAGTGCATTAAGATCAGTACGGAGGGATTTGTTATGATTACATATGGGAATTCAACACTGGTAAAAACCTTACCTGATGGAAGAGAAATTCGTATTTATTCGTTCCCTTACCAAGTTAATCTAGGTGTGAGAGAAATTGAGTATCAAGTTGCCTGTTTTCGAGAAGAAAATATAGAAGGCGCAACATTGGGGAGGAAGTTTCCTATTGAGGATACAGAACATCTTATTCAAAGAGAAGATGGATATTATGATATATCTCCAGTAGGCATAGCTGTTCTGACAAATGACATGGAAGATGAAATCTCTCAGTGTCATGATGAAAGGTATACCAATGCTCTACCGTCAGAAATTTGACACATTCATCCGCATATACAGCGGTTCTACTAACCACCATGATGTGGGCTACATCACCAACAAGAGCGACTTCGGCGACCGCGTAACCGACGCATGGGGCGCGGTATTCCTCAAAGCAATTTCGCGCACGCCGAAAAACCTGGGGGAACTAACCGCAGAAATTGCCAAAGCTTTCATTGACGCCGACCCCGCTACTATCGCCAAGGATGCCGCCGAGTTTTACGCCGTGCTTGAAGCGGATGGCTTCATCGTATCCGGGGAAACGGCGGCGGAATTGGACGCGAAGGACACTCGTTTTTCCTACGCTGCCCTGGAGCCCAAGACCATCAAGAAGGACTTTACGCCGGTGATCCGCCGGGCTGATACCAGCACCCAAGAGTTTTTGGAGACACACTTCAAAGACAAACCGTACCTCACGTCCCTGCAAATTGAGCTGACCAGCCGCTGTAATGAACGGTGTGTCCACTGCTACATCCCCCACGAAAACAAAATCAGCGACATAGACCCGGCGCTCTACTACAATGTCCTCGACCAGTGCCGCGATATGGGAGTTTTAGGTCTGACGCTTTCCGGTGGTGAACCTATGCTGCATAAAAACTTCTGCGATTTTTTGCGGAAGGCAAAAGAATATGATTTTTCTTTGAATATTTTGAGTAACCTCACCTTATTGAATGATGAAATCATCGCAGAAATGAAAGCAAACCGCCTGTCTAGCGTGCAAGTGTCACTCTATAGCATGAATCCCGATATACACGATTCCATCACGAAAATGCCCGGTTCGTTTTACAAAACTAGAGACGCGATTCTGAAACTTATCGAGAACGACATACCGCTACAAATAAGCTGCCCCACGATGAAACAAAACAAAGATTCTTATGTTGATGTGTTGAATTGGGCGCATGAGCACAAAGCGCGGGCGGTAACCGATTACATTATGATGGCCCGCTATGACCATACCACCGGCAACCTCGACAACCGGCTCTCGCTTGATGAAGTGGGCAAGGTAATCAATGATATTATCGAAAACGATGAGACCTATCAAAAAGAAGTAAACGGAGCAGATTTTGAGGAGCGCGACCAACGTGACCGGAGTAACGATATTGTCTGCGGGGTCTGTGTTTCATCAATCTGCATGGTCGCCAATGGAAATATTTACCCATGTGCAGGTTGGCAGGATTATGTGTGCGGCAATGTAAAAGAAACGCCGCTTAAAGAAATATGGGAAAGCTCACCCAAGGTACAATACCTCCGCGCTTTACGCAAAAAAGATTTCCCCAAGTGTACGGATTGCGCCGATAAAGGTTTTTGCGCCATGTGCATGGTCCGCAACGCCAACGAAAACCCGGAAGGCGACCCTCTCAAAATCAACGAACATTTCTGTAAAGTTGCCGCACTCAACCGGAAAATCGTACTGGACTGGAAACAGAAACTACAAAACCGGGTTTGCTGATAATGACCGACAGCCACATCCATATCGGACAATTCCACGATACCTACTATAACCCGGATGAGATCATTCGGATCGTCATGGACTCCGGTATGGATGGCCTTGTTTTTTCATCAACCACAAGTTGTGTAGATGATATTGCGTATACGGAAGTCGAAAAGGAAATTATCGGTTTGTTTACCCATATCCCATGGTCAGCAGAAATAATAAAGCCCTATCTTTGGTATATTCCCGCATATACGGCACAGAGCGTAACCATTGAGCACGCAATGGAAAACATACCCTATAAGGGCGTAAAACTACATCCTCTGGCCCATCATTGGGATTTAGAAGATAAAAAAACGGTGTCGATTTTGCATAGCTTGTTTGATTATGCTGATCAGTATAATCTGCCGGTTTTAATACATACCGGACACAGCGGCGTTGACGCAGCGGATACCTTTTCCGCCTTTTTCTCCGCATACCCGGATGTACATATCACCCTGGCCCATTGCCGCCCATTGGATCAGACCATTGCAATGATGCAAAAACATGAAAATGTATACTGCGATACCGCCTTTGTGGATGAAGGATCAATTCGGCGGATCATTGAATCGGGATTTGCGTCTCGAATTATTTTGGGGTCCGATTTTCCCATTACCCATTATTTCAGAACGAACTATCCGCAGGAAGGAGAAAATCTCGCCGTCTCGTTGGAAAAAAAGTATAGGGAAGATATAAACCAAATGCGCTTATACATGAGCCTTATTCAGCCCCCTACTCCCACAGTGCCGAAAGCGGCGCCGCATACAGATCCTTGTCAAAGCGGATCACCCGCTCCCCCTGATACAGAACCACGCCCCGGACAAATTCATCCCCCAGGGTGTTCTGCAAAAAACGGATATGCTTAAAGTCATCGCTCACTACCGAAGTGGAGGCCTTCACTTCCAGCGCAAGGATTCTGTTGTCACGGTCCTCAACAATAAAATCAACTTCCTTTTTATCGCTGGTTCTGAAATGGAAGAGCCTGCCGTTGTTCATAAGGGAGAGTTCTTTGTTCAGTTCAGATGCGACAAAATTTTCCAGCACAAAGCCGTAAAGCTCAGGCCGCATTTTCCTGATTTCACCGGGGAGCAGGCCCAGAATGTGGCAAAGCAGCAGGGTGTCGGTAAAGTATATCTTGGGTGATTTTACCAGGCGTTTTTCCATGTTTTTAAACCAGGGCGGCAGCAAGTAGGTTAAAAACACCCCGTTCAGCAAAGTGTGGTAGCGCTTTACCGTGGGCTGGCTCACCTTGAGGGCCAGGGACATATCGGCATCGTTCACAAGCCCCCCTACCCTGTTTGCAAGAATCGAAAGCATGCGGGGAAAAATTTCGATCCGATCAATATCGGAAAAATTTTTAACATCCCGTTCCAGCAGGGTGGTGATATAATTCCTGAACCATGGCTCCTTGTTCTTAACCTCCAGTGAAACCTGGGGAAAGGTGGCTTTGGTAATAACTTTTGCTATATCAGGTTTCGTAAACTGACGGCCGGTGTCAAGCGGCCCCTTAAACAACTTTTTGATAAATCCGCCGGGACCATTTAACACCTCCGCTGTGGAAAAGGGGTACATGGTTCTGACATACATCCGTCCCACCAGTGCTTCGGCCAGTTTCGGCAAGAGCATAATATCCGCGGAACCGGTTAAAAGAAATTTCACCTTCTTTTTTTTCCGCCGCATTTCATCAATTTTTGATTTTAATGCCAGAAACGAAAGGGGCACATGTTGAATTTCGTCAAGGATGACCAGCCCTTCCTCAATATCCGCGAAGGTCTGCCCCGGGGACGCCATCTCCGCCGAGCGCAGGCTGACATCATCGAAGGATGCGTAAATTACCTTCTTGTACTCCCCGCCAAAGGCTTCCGCAAAGGTGCTCTTGCCGGTCTGCCGACCCCCGTTGATAAATACGGCTTCTATATCCTCAAAATCCCGTGCAACCAGTTCAGTAATTCTTCTTTCGATCATCCAAAACCTCTTCTTGCAAATCTAACACGAGTCTTTAAGAAAATATAACATAGGATATAAACATTTACAAGAGACGTTTGAGACTTTTCACCGTAAAGCTCACCCCCATGGATTTAAGGTCCTGCACGACCTTTTTGATTCAGCCCGGGGCTATCGCCGTATACCCCTTCCTTTTCCCCGCCTTGCTTGCTAATATAAATCAAGGATATCCAACGAAGTTTCAAGGAGCAGCCATGACCTTTGATATTGCAAAAACCGCCCTTCTCGAAATCGATATCCAGAATGATTTCTGCCCCGGCGGAGCGCTGGCGGTGGATAAGGGGGACGAAGTTATCGGCCCCATCAATGCACTTGCCGCCGGATTTGCCGGACACGGCGGCCGGGTAATCGCCACCGCCGACTGGCACCCGGCGGGGCATGTGTCTTTTGCATCCTCCCATACGGGTAAGAAATCCGGGGATGTTTTGGAACCGGCGATCAATGGCGGGGACGCGCAGGTCCTCTGGCCGGATCACTGCGTACAGGGAAGTGCCGGCGCGGATTTTCATAAGACACTGGATCTTAAAAGTGTGAACCTGATTATCCGCAAGGGTTTCCGGAAAAATCTCGATTCCTATTCGGCCTTTTTTGAAAATGACCGGAAAACTCCCACGGGCCTTGAGGGCTATTTGAAATTTTTGGGCATTGATACCGTGGTCATCGGCGGGCTTGCCACGGATTACTGCGTCCTCTACAGCGCACTGGACGCTGCGGCAATCGGCTTGGAAACCATCGTCTTAACCGATGCGGTTCGGGGTGTGGGTTTCCCTGAAGGTTCCGTGGAACGGGCCTTTCAATCCATGCAGGATGCGGGAATCATCCTCGCCTCTTCAACAGAAGTACTTGCGGGGATTCATTCATAACAGGAGAATAACAAAATGATAGAAAACGCACCGGCCGCCTCCGCTTTGTTCACCGATTTTTATTCCCTCACCATGGCACATGGGTATTGGAAAAAAAACATAAACCACCGCGCGGTATTTGAAATGTTTTTCCGCCGGGAGCCCTTCGGCAACGGCTTCGCTATTTTCACGGGGCTCGGCACCTTTCTGGAAAATCTCCGCAATTTTCATTATTCCGCGGATGATATCGCCTACCTCCGGGGCTTAAAAATTTTCGATGAAGCCTTTGTCGATTATCTGGCGGAGTTCCGTTTTACCGGGTCCATCTATGCCATTGATGAAGGCTCGGTGGTTTTTCCCCATGAGCCTTTGATACGGGTGGACGGAAACATCATCGAATGTCAGATCATCGAAGGGATGCTCCTTAACACGGTGAATTTCCAGAGCCTTATCGCCACAAAAACCGCCAGGGTCTGGCTTGCCTCGGGGAAGGGCGCGATTCTGGAATTCGGTCTCCGCCGGGCCCAGGGGCCTGACGGGGCCATGTCCGCATCCCGGGCCGCTTTTATCGGCGGCGCTTCCGGGACCTCCAACACTTTGGCGGGCAAGGTCTACGGCATACCAGTGCTGGGGACCATGGCCCATGCATGGGTAATGGCCTTTCCAAGTGAGGAAGAGGCCTTCCAGGCCTACGCCGATATTTACCCCGACCGGACCATCTTCCTTATTGATACCTACGACACCCTCAAAAGCGGCATCCTTAACGCCATCAAGGTGGGAAGGAAACTTGTGGAGCAGGGGAAAAATTTCGGGGTCCGCCTTGACTCCGGGGACATCCATTACCTGTCGGTTGAAGTGCGGAAAATTCTTGACGCCGCGGGTTTTCCTCAGGCCCAGATCACCGTATCAAATGATCTTGACGAATCGATCATCCAGACATTGACCAACGCGGGGGCGCCGATCAATTCCTGGGGGGTGGGCACACAGATGGTTACCGGCGGCATCGAGGCGGCCTTTACCGGTGTCTACAAACTTGCCGCCCGTGAAGACTCTGCGGGAAAGCTTATCCCGGCGATCAAATTTTCCGACAACCCGGAAAAGACCACCAACCCCGGCATCAAGCAGGTGTGGCGCATCAAGGATCAAAACAACATGGCCGTGGCGGATGTGCTCAGTTTAGAGCAGACCTCGGGGGCCGGGCCGGAGCCCCTCAGCCCGGACATTCTCGAAAAGGGCAAGCGTTATTCCTTCTGGCATCCCGCCGCGGATTACCGGCACTTTTACCATGAGATTTCAGGAAGCGCCGAATGTCTTTTGAAACTTAAGATGGATAGGGGCGAAATTAAGAGCAGGCCTTCCCTTGGGGAAATCAAGGCCCATGTCGCAGAGGATCTGGACTCCCTTGATAACAGTTACAAGCGGCTCCTCAATCCCCATGTGTACAAGGTTTCTGTTACCACAAGGCTCCGGGATCTCAAACTTGAACTGATAAAAACCTATCTGGGGGATCTTTAAATGATGAAGGATATCGCGGTACAGATTGTCGGCAAGGGGCAGAAGCAGGCCGCGATTGCGGCGCCATTCGGGATTCAGGCAGGCGCATTGATTGAGCATTTCGGCGTTCCCGAATCGGAGATCGCGGCGGTGAAGATCAACAACGAGATCCTCCCCCTCTCCGCCCGGATCGAGATCAACGCCACGGTGGAACCGGTCTTACTGGGGTCTCCCGACGGCACCATGATCTACCGCCGTTCCCTTGCCTTTCTTTTGGCGGTTGCCAGCCGCCGGGTCTTCCCGGAAAAGAACCTCTACGTGGGCCATTCACTGGGACACGGTTATTACTATACTTTTGCAAAAGGGAAGAAGCCCACGCCTGCGGAAGTTGAAAATCTGAAAAATGAAATGTTGGCATTGGTGCGGGAAGACCTGCCCATAAACTTCGGCTGCATGGCATACGGGGAAGCGCTGGAACTGTTTGAAAAAAATCATCAGACCGACACAGCATTACTGTTGGAAGAACGGAGCGAATCAAAAGTACTGACAAATGAATGCAAGGGCTTTGTGGATCTCTACATTGAGCCTTTGGTGAACCGCACCGCACTCCTCTCCTATTTTGATCTGGTGAGTTATCAGGACGGATTCCTCCTCCGCTTTCCCGGCACCGGCCGGGGGCACATCATCGATCCCTTTGAGGACAGCCCCACCATTTTTTCGGTCTACCGTGAATACAAAAAATGGGGCCGCATCGTGGGGGTCCACGCGGTGGGACACCTCAACCGCCTGGTGGCGGACCGGAGTATCCGGGACTATATCCGCATTGCCGAGGCGTTTCAGGCAAAGAAGATGTCGGAAGTTGCCGACCAGATCTACGCGAAAAAGGACACGGTGCGGGCGGTGCTGATCGCAGGCCCTTCCAGTTCCGGCAAAACCACCACCGCCAAGCGGCTTTCCATCGATTTAAAAGTGATGGGCATCGAGCCCATTGCCATCAGCCTTGACGATTATTACACCGGCAATGATAATGCCCCGCTGGACGAAAACGGCAGGCCCGACTTTGAATGCCTTGAAGCCCTGGATATCCCCTACCTCAATGAACAGCTCCTTGCCCTCTTTGCCGGGGAGGAAATTACCCTTCCGGTTTTCGATTTCAGGAGCGGCCGCCGCAAGGAAACCGGGGGGCGGACCATACGCATGGGACGGCGGACCATGCTGGTCATCGAAGGGATACACGGCCTCAACGACGCCCTCACCCCCCGGATAGAACGGGAACTGAAATTCAAACTCTACGTGTCCGCACTGACCCAGCTCAACCTTGATGATCACAACCGCATCCCCACCACCGACAACCGGCTCCTGCGGCGCATGGTCCGGGACTACCAGTTCCGGGGGAAAGGGGCGGAGCAGACTTTTCAGATGTGGCCCAATGTCCAGAAGGGTGAGCGAAAACACATCTTCCCCTTTCAGAACAGCGCCGACGCGGCATTCAACTCCGCCCTGGACTACGAGCTTGCGGTGCTCAAGTTCTACGCCGACCCCCTGCTCCGTTCGGTGAAGCCCAACATGGGCGAATACGCCGAGGCGGTACGGCTCCTCTCCTTCCTGGAAAACTTCGCCCCCATTCCGCCCCAGTACGTGCCGAACCAGAGCATACTGCGGGAATTTATCGGGGAATCGGAATTCAAATACTAATGAAGGTTCAGATGAGAATTGTTGAAAGCGCCTTGATCACCGAAACAGTAAAAAAACTCTGTATTGACGCAAACCGCAATCTGCCCGTGGATGTGCGGGAGCGTATCAGGGAATGCCGTCTGAGTGAAACCTGGCCCGCGGCGCAGGATACCCTGGACAAGATCATCGGTAACTTTGAGTTGGCGGAAAAGCGGCGGATACCGATTTGTCAGGACACGGGGATGGCCTGTGTGTTTCTGGAAATCGGGACCGGGGTGTATATCGAAGGTGATGTGAACGAAGCGGTCCACGAGGGTGTGCGTCAGGGTTACCGCGAGGGCTATCTTCGCGCCTCGGTAGTTGCCGATCCCTTGAACCGGAAAAATACCGGGGACAATACCCCCGCCCTGATCAACATTGATTTTGTTCCCGGCGACAGGATCGCCGTCACCGTAGCACCAAAAGGTTTCGGCAGCGAAAACATGAGCCGGACAAAAATGCTCTCCCCCTCAGACGGCGTTAATGGGGTAATCAATTTTGTTGTTGATACGGTGGAAAAGGCGGGACCGAACCCCTGCCCGCCCATCGTGGTTGGGGTCGGCATCGGCGGCAGTTTTGACAGGGCCGCCCTTATTGCAAAAAAGGCCCTGCTCCGGCCTTTGGGGGATCATCATCATGATCCCTATTACGCGGACCTGGAAAAAAAATTGCTTAAAAGAATAAATGCCCTGGGGATCGGCCCCCAGGGTTTCGGCGGCGCTACTACCGCGCTTGCGGTTGCGGTGGAAACCATGCCCACCCATATCGCGGGCCTTCCCTGCGCCGTCAACATCAACTGCCACGTAAGCCGCCACGCAAAAGAGGTGCTGTAATGGAACACCATATTGATCTGCCCCTAACCAGGGAAAAAAACGCCCCCTTCCTTCCGGGGGACACGGTGTACCTCAGCGGCACTGTCTACACCGCGCGGGACGCGGCCCACAAAAAACTGGATGAACTCCTGGAGGCAAAGAAGCGCCTCCCCTTCCGGCTTGAAGATTCATGTGTCTATTACGTGGGCCCCACCCCGGCGGCTCCGGGCCAGGTGATCGGTTCCGCGGGCCCCACCACCAGTTACCGCATGGACGCCTGGGCCCCCCGGCTCCTCATGCTGGGCCTCCGGGGCATGATCGGCAAGGGCCAGCGTTCCGATGAGGTGATCCGGGCAATGAAGTGGGCCGGCGCGGTCTACTTCGGCGCCATCGGCGGCGCCGGGGCCTTACTGGCGGAATGCATCAAAAGCGCAGAAGTAATCGCCTTTCCTGAACTCGGCACCGAGGCGATCCGCAGACTCACCATTAAGGAATTTCCGGTAACGGTGGTCATCGACAGCAGGGGGGACAATTTGTACAAGACAGGACGGCATGCGTATTTAATCAGCGGAGAAAAATAAAGGAGTAAACCATGGCAATTATCAGAAACGCGGTAGAATCGGATGTTCCCTATCTCTACGAGATATGTCTTAAGACAGGGGACAGCGGCAAGGATGCGACGGATCTGTTCCATGACCCGTATCTTTTGGGACAGTACTATGCCGCTCCCTATCTGTTCCATGACAGGGGCCTTTGTTTTGTCCTGGAGGCGGATCATCGTCCCCAGGGCTATATCATTGCGGCTGCGGACACCACGGAGTTTGATCGCTGGATGGAGCGCCTTTGGCTTCCGCCGCTGCGCCTCCGCTATCCCAAACCGTTTCCAGAGGAAATCATAAAATCAAAAAATGAAGAAGCAATACTGAACCATCTGCATACGGTCGCCATACTGCCTGACCCGCAGCTTACGCCCTGGATTGTTGATCATCCGGCACACCTCCACATCGACCTGCTCCCCGCCGCGCAGGGCCAGGGCTTTGGACGTGAGCTGATGAAGGCACTCTTTGCGGAACTGGGCCGGCGGGGGATTCCGGGCATCCACCTTGGGGTCGGCGCCGGGAACCAGGGGGCTGTCGCCTTTTATCATAAAATGGGATTTACGGTTTTACAGGAGGCGCCCTGGGGCTTCACTTTGGGGCAGCTTATCTAAGCTTCGCCCTCCTGGCCGCCTTCCACGCTCTTCCATAAATAGGGTATAATAAACGCATGAACGGGTTGTGGCTGCTGATAATTTCCGTGGTGGTCCTGGGCCTGGCCTATCTTCTCTACGGCAGGTTTCTGGCCCGGATCTGGGGGATAGACCCCTCACGGAAGACGCCGGCCCATGAACTGGAAGACGGCATGGAGTACGTGCCCACCTCTCCTGCGGTGGTGTTCGGCCATGAGTTCGCCTCCATTGCCGGGGCCGGGCCGATTAACGGGCCCATCATCGCCGCCATGTTCGGCTGGCTGCCGGCGCTGCTCTGGCTGCTTTTTGGGTCGGTGTTTTTCGGCGCAGTCCACGATTTTGCGGCCCTCTACACCTCGGTTAAAAACAAGGGCAAATCCATCGGTTATGTGATTGATCTGTATGTGGGAAAGGCGGGCAAGCGTTTTTTCCTCATTTTTGTCTGGCTCTTTTCGATCCTGATCTCCGCCGCCTTTGCGGACATTGTGGCGGGGACATTTGCCGGTTTTGACGCCGCGGGCGCGCAAGATGCGACTAACGCCTCGGTGGCTTCCACCTCGCTCCTCTTTATTGCCGCCGCCATCGGCCTTGGCTTCCTTATCCGCAAGCGCAAGGCTTCGGACCTGGCCAGCGCCGTCATCGCCATTGACCTCCTTATCATCTGCATCGTGCTGGGGATCTTTTTCCCGGTGTTTCTGGAAAAGCATATCTGGCTTTACCTGGTGTTTGCCTACATCTTTATCGCCTCGGTGGTTCCGGTCTGGGCTTTGGGCCAGCCGCGAAATTACCTCAACTCCTTTCTGCTCATCGCCATGGTGCTGGCGGCCTTTATCGGCGTGGTGTTCACCGCCCCGGTCATTGCCATTCCGGCCTTTACCGGTTTTAAGGTGGAGGGCAATTTCCTGTTTCCCGGTCTATTTATCACCATCGCCTGCGGCGCGATTTCGGGCTTTCATTCACTTGTGGCCACCGGTGCGGCGTCAAAACAGATAAGCAACGAGCGGCACATGCTGCCCATCTCCTACGGGGCCATGTTAGTCGAAACCCTGGTGGCGGTGCTGGCCCTCATCGCGGTGGGCTCCCTTGCGCATAACGGGATTATGCCTGCGGGAACGCCGCCGCTTATTTTTGCCCGGGCGGTCTCGGGTTTTCTCCGCCAGTTGGGCCTGCCCAGTCAGGCTTCGTTTATCATCGTTTCGCTGGCGGTCTCTTCCTTTGTGCTGACCACCCTGGACACGGTGGCGCGCCTGGGCCGGCTTAGTTTTCAGGAACTCTTTTCCAATGAGGAGGGGGATCAGAAAAAGGAAAAGACCCTCTTCCGCATCCTCAAGAGCAAGAGCGGGGCTTCCGTCTTCACCCTGCTGCCGGCATACCTGTTGGCTATTATGGGTTACTAGAATATCTGGGCCCTCTTCGGCGCGGCAAACCAGCTTTTGGCGGCGCTGACCCTTATCGCCTGTACCCTGTTTTTCAAAAAGACCGGGCGCAAAATTTTTATGCTCATTGTTCCTACGGTTATCATGCTGGCGGTTACCTATTCGTCTTTGGCGCTGACCATCAGGAACAAGATCCTGCTGCTGCGGGACAACAGGTTTAACCCCGCCGTTGACGGCCTGCAAACCGGCATCGCCGCGCTGCTCCTGATTCTGGGAATTCTGGTGGCCGTTTCCTGCGCGATAAAACTGCTGGAGAAAAAAACTCCCGAAGCGGCGGGCTGAACATGAAACCGCTCAGGGACTTTATCATATCCTGCCTGACCAGCGGCAAGTACTCAAGCCTGCAGGACGAAAAGGACATGGACGCCATGCTCCGGCTCATCGTCCTCAATATTACCTACACCATCGCGTCGGTGCTTATCGTCGGCCTGGGCGTTTCGGACATGGGTGATGCGAAAATCGAGCAGGGGCTTCTCCAGATCATCATCGGCTTCATGATTTTTTTAAACCTCTTCCTGCTGCGGACGGAACTGCCGTTTATGGTGGGCGGTTTTATCATCACCTTCATCTTCGGGGGATTCTGCGGGGTATCGGTTTTTACCAAAAGCGAGATGCAGGGCTTTGCGAGCCTCTGGATCTATTCCTATCCCCTGATGTCCATCTTTACTCTGGGCTTGTCCGCAGGACTCGTCCCGGCGCTGCTCCTCTTTGTCACCGTCATCATCGGGACCTTTTCACCGAACCTGGCGAAATTCGACTATACATTCCCCGAGGCCATACTTATCTGCGGAGTTTACTTTTTCGTGCTGATCCTGACGGTAGTGTACGAATACGTCCGTTCAATCAAAGACCACTGGCTTTACCGTCAGGACAGTTACATGAACATGGTTTTTGAAAACAGCCCGGATATCATTCTGCTGCTGGACAAGAGCGGCGGTCTGGTGTACTGCGCCGATATTTTTCTCCAAAGGGCGCACATCAAAAATTTTAACAGTATCCGTAAAAAAAACTACCGCGAGGTTTTTCTGCGCTTTACCGGGAAGGATCTGCTGCAGGAAATAGTCAGCCTGTTCAGCGCTTCAATAGATGAAAAAAATCCCGTTGTTTTTGAACGGGTCATGGATATCGGCAAAGACGGCAGCCGGCGGCATTACGAGATCCACTTTACCCCCATGTACAACGACGCCGGAATTTTTCAGGGCGCCTTTATCCTTTTCCACGACACAAGCGAAATTCTCGACGCCAAGGAACGGACCGAACAGGCCAGCCGCGCCAAATCGAATTTCCTCGCCAATATGAGCCACGAGATCCGCACGCCCCTGAACGCCATTATCGGCATGACCACCATCGCCAAGGGTTCCGCTGAAGCGGCGCGGAAAGATTATTGTCTGGGCAAGATCGAAGGCGCTTCCACCCACCTTTTGGGAATCATCAATGATATTCTTGACATGTCCAAGATCGAGGAAGACAAGTTTGAGCTTTCCTTTACGGATTTTGAATTTAGCACACTGATAGAACGGGTAGCCAATATTTTTGAATTCCAGTTGGGCGAAAAAAAGCAGAAACTGGTGGTGAACCGGGAAAGCGGCATTCCGCCGAGGCTTATTACCGACGAACAGCGGCTTGCCCAGGTTATCACCAACCTGATAGGCAACGCGATCAAGTTTACCCCCGAAGGAGGAACCATCACTCTTGATATTAAAAGACGCAAGGACAGCGACCCGAATTTCTGCACCCTGGAGATCAGCGTTATTGATACGGGAATTGGCATCTCGAAAGAAGAACAGAGTAAACTTTTCCGGTCATTCGTGCAGGTGGATTCCAGCATCGCCCGCAAATTCGGCGGCACCGGGCTGGGGCTGGCGATCTCCAAAAAGATCGTGGAGATGATGCAGGGGGCCATCAGAATAGAATCCGAACCGGGCAAGGGATCATCTTTTATTTTTTCCATTCGGGCGGAAATACCGGCCCAAACCGAAAATGCCTCCGAGGCTGCGCCGGAGGCTGCGCCGGAGGCTGCGCCGGAGGCTGCGCCGGAGGCTGCGCCGGAGGCTGCGCCCAAAGAATGCGATTTTACCGGTAAGCGGATACTGCTTGCCGAAGACGTGGAGATCAACCGGGAAATTGTCGTCACCGTTCTGGAACCCCTGGGGATTTCCATTGTTGAGGCCGAGGACGGCCGGCAGGCATTCGACAAATTTACCGCCGATCCTGAAGGCTTCGACTTGATCTTCATGGATATCCAAATGCCCGGCGTGGACGGCTATGAGTCTACCAGACTTATCCGCACCTTTGATCATCCCCGGGCAAAGACCGTCCCGATAATTGCAATGACGGCTAACGTTTTCAGGGAAGACGCGGAGCGCTGCCTCACGGTGGGCATGAACGGCCACATAGGCAAGCCTCTGGATTTTGACGCGGTAATTGTAATATTAAATAAATACCTATCATAGGCGCAGAGGGCGCCAGGTGCCGCCAGCGTTCCCTAGCCCGTGTCGCATCTGATTACGGCTTAAACCTTAATAACGCCGCGGTTGATCATCGAAACCACACCTTCGCACATGGCCTCGAATATGGTATACCGGGGCCTGTAGTTGATGAGCTTTTGCGCCTTTTCGCAGCTGTAGTTATCACTGTGGTACACATGGTTTTCGGTACTGGCGATAAAACCGGGGTCCCTGGTGACTTCCTTCCATTCATTCCAGGGCAGGAATTCAATATTGGCCTTTTTGCCAAACCAGAGGAACATTTTTTCCGCAATCCCCTTCATGGTTGTTGCCGCGGGGGCAACCGCATGAAAGCTTTCCCCCAGGGCCTGGCTGCGCCAGATAATGGCGTTCATAAACACCTGGGCCACATCATCGGCATGCACGTGGTGGAGGCATTCCATACCGGCGTTGGGCAGGTAAATTTTTTCACCCCTGCCGATCTTTTCAAATACCCGCGTGTCAAAGTTGCCGCAGGGATTGATGAAATTCCAGCCGGGACCGGTAATATGTCCGGGCATAATAACGGTTTCAGGAAAATGGGTTTTCCGGTATTTATCATGAAGCCAAACTTCAGTCTTTAACTTGTTTTTGCCATAGTCCTCAAAGGGAAAGCGAGGCAGATATTCAGGGGCTGGAACAATGCCCGCCGATCCGTGGGCCCAGATTGACGAACAGTAAAGATAATGGCCCACATTGTCCTTAAGAGCCTCGTACATCTGTTCCACGCTTTCATTTTTGGGGCATCCGGGAATATAGTGGAAAACCCCAAAAAGTAGTATAATGAGGCATGAACCAACCAGAAAAAATAGAGGATTTTTATCAGGCCATATTAGGCATAACGGCGCCTTGGGAAGTAGTCAAA
>BOAU01000037.1 GCA_026002025.1 Spirochaetia bacterium
CCGGGAAGCCTATCTGCAAATCAAGGACATCGTCGCCGAAAAACGGGGAGAACGGACCGAGTTTCTCGATAAGATTCAGGAAGACATCCAAAAGGAAGCGGCAACAGCGGAAATCAAAATCGAAGTAAGCAGCCGGGCAAAGCACTTCTATTCAATTTATCAAAAGATGCGCAAGCGGAATAAGACTTCAAGCGATCTCTTCGACCTCTTCGGGGTCCGCATCTTCTGCGACAGCATCGAAAACTGCTACACCCTTCTGGGACTGGTCCACCGGCTCTGGAAGCCTCTGGACGGCCGCTTCAAGGACTACATCGCCATGCCCAAGTCCAACGGCTACCAGAGCCTCCACACTACAGTAATGGCAAATGGCAAAATGCTGGAAATCCAGATCCGCACCGGGGAAATGCACCATATTGCCGAGTACGGTATCGCCAGCCACTGGCTGTACAAGAAAGGCTCCACCCGTGACCTGGTGCGCCCGGTGGACATTTCCATCGTGAACCGTCTGCGGGACTGGAAGCAGCTTGAAAACGAAAACGGAGAAATCCAGGGTTCCAAGGCATTTCTGGAAGACATAAAGCAGGAAATCCTCAAGGACTCGATCTACGTCTTTACCCCCCAGGGCAAGGTGATTGAGCTCCCGTCGGGGGCAGGCCCCATCGATTTTGCCTATAGCATTCATTCCGCCATCGGGGAGCATTGTATAGGCGCCAAGGCCGATGGCTCCATTATCCCCTTGAGTTCGGAACTGCAAAACACCCAGGTGGTGGAGATCCTCACATCACCCCAGGCCCACCCCAACCTGAACTGGCTGCGAATTGTAAAGACCGCCAAGGCACGGAACAAAATACGCGCGTGGCTGGAACAGAATGACGAGTCCCTTATTATCGAAAAAAACGTAGTCGCCAAAAAGAAGGCTACCGTTCCTCCGACCCAGGAAGCATCTCCGGCTTCTGCGGCTCCGGAAAAGGAAATACCCACCGTTCAGCGGGTATTGCAGAGCGACCCAAGCGCAAATGTCTTCCAGGTCAGGGTAGAGGATGAAAAGAACATGATGATCCATTTTGCCCGGTGCTGCCGTCCGGTCACCGGAGAAAAAATCATCGGCTATATATCACGGGGCCGGGGCATTATCATCCACCGGCAGAATTGCAGCAACTTGGCGAACATCCCCGATTTTGAGGAACGGAAAATCGAAACCGAATGGGAAAACGCCGTATCAGTCCTGGTAAGGCGTTTCAAAATTGAGGCAAAACTATCGGCGGATCTTTTTTCAGAAATTGAAGGGGCGGTCCGTAAGCATCAGGGCCACCTTATCGAAGGCAGGCTTGAGGAAGGCGCCCCCAACCGGCTGACCGGCTTTTTCACCATGCAGCTTGAGCAGGCGGCGGACCTCAAAAAGGTGATGAAGAACATCCGGGGCATCCCCGGCATGTTCAGCATCCAGTCCCTGACATAAAAAAACCTGCCGCCATAGATGACGACAGGCTATTGTTTGACTTAGAAAAAAGTGTACAGCCGGAATTATGCCTCAGCCGCGGGGGCAGCAGGAGCCGCCGCAACAACGGCGGTTATGGTTTTCTTGCCATGTTTAACGGCAGCCTTACAGGTCTTGCATATCTTGACCTTGGCCTCACCGGCATCCTGTTCATAGAGGATCTTTACGTTATTCCGTTTGCAGACCGGGCATTCACCCCGTCCATGGGAAGCAAGTTCCCGAATTCCCTTGCCGCGGTGCGCTTTAGACATTTTCTTTTTTCCCCTTCGCTTTAACGGACGGCTCCTTGGCCGCCTTTTCCTTGGCTGCGGGCTTTTTAGCCGTTTTTTCTTTTGTCCCCGGCTCTTTAGCCGCAGATTCTTTGCCCGCCGAATCTTTTGCTGCTTTCTTATCGGCCTTGGCCTCTTTCTTCGCCTTCTTGTCGGCGCCTTCCCCGGTATCCAGCTTATAGTCCACCAATTCAAGGATTACCACTTCAGAAGCATCCCCAAGACGCTCCCCCATTTTGATGATCCGGGTGTAACCGCCGGCCCTGTCCTTCATCCGCAGGGCAATATCGGTAAAGAGCTTTGCCACAATACCTTCGTCAAAAAGCCGGGCGGAAACCAAGCGCCGGTTATGAACCGAATCAACCTTGGCCCGGGTAATCAGCTTTTCCGCGCTCCGGCGTATCTCAAGGGCCTTTGCCTTGGTAGTCCTGATCCGTTCATGCCGGAACAGGGATGTTACCATATTGCGGCGCAGTGCTTTCCGGTGGGCCGCCATCCGTTCAAGGGGGTTAAACCCTCTTCTATGCTTCATCTTCCGCTTCCTTTTGAGAGGTAATTTTTACCGCGTTCTTGAGAACATTGACATCCGTAATTCCAAGATCCAAATTCCATTCCTTGAGCTTTTCCTTTATTTCCTGGAGGGACTTCTTCCCGAAGTTCCGGGTCTTGGCGATATCATCCTCTGTTTTCCGGGTCAATTCCCCAATGGTTTTAATGTTCGCATTCTTGAGACAGTTGGAAGACCGGACCGACAGTTCCAACTCCTCAACGGGCGTATTAAGTATCTGCCTGATCCGCTCATCATCCTCATCGAGGTCCTCATCAAGACCAAAGTTGTTTTCATCAAAGTTGATGAAAACCGAAAAATGATCCTTGGCAACCTTGGCGGCTTCCGCGAGGGCGTCATCGGGCTTCACGGTCCCGTCGGTCCAGACCTCAAGGATCAGTTTATCGTAATCGCTCCGCTGCCCCACACGGGTGGGCTCCACGGCGAATTTCACCTTTTTTACTGGACTGTAGATCGCGTCCAGCGGTATGGTTCCAATCACATCAACGTACCGTTCATTCACCTCGGAAGGCACATAGCCCCGGCCCAGATCAATCTGAATCTCAAACTCAAGCTTGGCGTTATCCATGAGGGTCATAATATGCTGGCCGGTACTCAATACTTCAACCTGTCCGACCCGGCTAAAATCATCACTCTTGATGTCCTTCTTGCCGGACCATTCATAGAGGAGTATGTCCTGTTCCATACTATCGGGAAGCTTAAGCCGAATTTGCTTGAGGTTATTGATTACCTCCAGGGTATCCTCAACGACATTCGGTATGGTCTCGAATTCGCTGGACACGCTGTGGGCAACCCCATCCGCGTCATAGGAAGTAATTTTTACCGCAGTTATCGCATATCCCTGAATCGAGGAGAGGAGAACCCTGCGCAGGGTATTACCAACCGTCGTACCGAAACCCGGTTCGAAGGGAGCCGCGATGAACTTGCCATAATTTTGTTTCAGCTCACCATGCTCAAAGGTGATACCTTTGGGGCGTTTGAATCCTTTTGTAAGGTTCTTACGGGCCATGAGGACTCCTTATTTAGAATACAATTCGACGATCATCTGTTCCTTGATATCCCCAAGGTCAGTGATATCACTGCGGCGCGGAGAAACGAGGAACTTACCCTTCATTGCGTCAGGATCAAGCTGGAGCCAGGGCATGACCCCGGACTTCCCGAATTCCTTTAACGCATCTTTCACAATCACCAGGCCCTTGCTGGTTTCTCCAATAGCAATTTCATCCTCGGCCTTAACCAGATAGGAAGGGACATTCACCCTTTTTCCGTTTACGGTTATATGTCCGTGGAGCACCACCTGCCGGGCCTGGCTCCTTGAGGAAGCAAACCTGAGCCGGTAGACCACATTATCAAGCCGCCGTTCCAGGAGCACAAAGAGGTTTTCACCGGTAATGCCGGTCATCCGCAGGGCCCGTTCAAAGAAAAGGCCGAACTGCTTCTCCTGCATGCCGTATATCCTCTTAAGTTTCTGCTTTTCACGAAGCTGAACACCATAATCAGAACGTTTTCCCGCCCGCGCCTTGGGGTCTTTCCCCGGGGCCGGACGCTTTTTATTGATAGCGCACTTGTCACTCTTGCAACGATCGCCTTTGAGCATCAACTTTTTCTGTTCCGCCCGGCACAAACGGCACACGGGTCCGGTATATCTTGCCATATATCATTCTCTCCTTAGATACGGCCGCCGCTATATGCGGCGCGTTTTCCGCGGCCTGCAGCCGTTATGCGGAATCGGGGTAACATCGTTAATCGACTTCACCTTGATGCCCAGGGCCCCAAGCTGACGGATCGCCGATTCTCGGCCAATCCCCGGACCCTTAACATACACATGCACTTCCCTAAGCCCAACCTGCAGGGCCTTCTGGGCGGCGGTCTCGGTCACCGACTGCGCCGCAAAGGGGGTCGATTTCTTGGCGCCCCTGAACTGGAGCTGGCCGGAACTGGCCCAGGAAATCGCATTCCCCATGAGGTCGGTAATGGTCACAATGGTATTATTGAACGTAGCCTGGATGTATACGTTCCCTTCATATACGGACTTTTTCTCTTTCCGTTTCTTCGTAGTAGCAGCCACTCAATCCTCCGTGACCGGGCTAAACAGCCCGGCTTATTTCTTCTTCCCTGCGACGGTCTTCTTCTTGCCCTTGCGGGTACGGGCATTGGTCCGGGTTCGCTGACCCCGGAGGGGCAGTCCCTTGCGGTGCCGGAGCCCCCGGTAACAGCCGATATCCATGAGCCGCTTGATGTTCAGGGCGATTTCGGTGCGTAAACGCCCCTCAACCTTGTACTCCCCTTCGATAATCTGCCGCAGTTCATTCAACTCTTCCTGGGACAGATCGTTGATAAGCCGTACCGGATCGATCTTGGTCTTGGCGCAGATCTCGTCCGCGCTGGACCTGCCAATCCCATAGACATAGGTCAAGGCAATATTCACATGTTTATTCGGGAGGTCAACCCCCACAAGACGCGCCATACTCTTCTACCCCTGCTTCTGTTTATGCTTGGGATTTGAACAAATGATACGGACAATGCCGTTTCGCTTGATCACCTTGCACTTGTCGCAAATAGGCTTCACACTGGTCCGGACTTTCATCCAACTTCTCCCTTATATAAGCGATGTTCACCCCTGAAAAAAATCAAGGGTGAACTATAATTAATAACGAATTTAACGTAATTCGTCAATCTTCCCAAAACCCTACCCTTACAAATTCCGGCCCCGGAGCCGCCCCCGCTTGGTCAACCCTTCATGGTGATGCATCTTGAGGAGGCCCTCGACCTGGCTCATGGTATCAAGGTCCACGCCGACCAATATCAAAAGTGAAGTACCACCCATCAGGTATGAAATCGATGAGGGGAAGTTAAACAACCGCTGTATGATGGTCGGAATAACCGCTATAAGCGCCAGGTACAGGGAGCCGGGAAGTACGATGCGGTTCAGTATCTTGGTGAGGTACTCCTCGATCCGCTCCGTCCGAATCCCCGGTATGGAACCGCCGTTTTCCCGGATATTTTTGGCAATCTCGATGGGGTTCAAACTGACCTGGGTATAGAAATAGGCAAAAAATATGATAAGCAACACGTACAAAATAGTATACAGAGCGCCGTTGGGGCTTAAAGCCCGAGACACCGCCGCAAGCCAGGCCACATTTCCCCCAATAGTCGAAGCGATTTGCAGGGGGAAGGTAAGGATGGAAGATGCGAAGATGACCGGAATAACCCCGGAAGGGTTGATCTTGAAGGGAATATAGGTGTTCTGGGCGCCATACATCTTGCGGCCCACCACCCGTTTGGCATAATTCACCTGAATCTTCCGCTGTCCCTGCTGTTCAAAAACCACCAAGGCAACCACCGCCACAAATATAACGAACACCACAATGACCTGGACCAGGTTAAGGTCCCCGTTCCGCACCCGGCCGCCCAATTCCCAGATCGCCTGGGGCAAACGGGCGACGATACCGGCGAAGATCAGCAGGGAAATACCGTTTCCGATACCCCGCTTGGTGATCTGCTCGCCGATCCACATGAGGAACATGGTCCCCGTGGTTACAGTCAATATAGCAATGATAGTAAAGGGAACCATCCCCATACTCAGGAGGTTATCCACACTCCGGGAAATGCTCTGGGCGTACTGGGTAACCGCAAAGGACTGGATAAGACAAACCGCCACCGTGCCGATCCGCTGGTAACCCTGTATCTTCTTCCTGCCCCCCTCTTCCTGGGAAATCTTTTTCAGGCTGGGAAACACGATAAGCAAGAGCTGCATGATGATTGACATTGATATGTAGGGCATGATCCCCAGCATGAAGATTGAAAAATTGGAGAAGGCGCCGCCGGCGAAGAAGTCAAGGTAATCCACGATAGGGTTCCCCGAATTCTGCTGGGAAAGGAAGTAGGCGCTGAGTTCCCGGACATTGATCCCCGGAATAGGCAACACCGCGCCGACACGGAAAATCACCAGCATCCCTGCGGTAAAGAGGATACGCTCCCGGAGTTCCTTTACTCTAAAAATTCCAATCAACGGATTAGCCATTCATCATTCCTGTTCGGTCTTTGCGGCGACAGAATCTTTTACCGATGCCGCAGGCCGGGATTTCTTGCCGGACTTATTCCCGGTCTTTTCAGCGGTCTCTCCGCCGATTACAGCAACCGAGCCCCCGGCCTTTTCAATTTTATCCTTAGCCGAGGCGGAAACCGCCGACACGCTAAAGCTAAGCTTTTTGGAAAAATCCCCGTTACCAAGGACCTTTACCGGGGCAGTGCCTTTCACGAGACCCTTCCGGATCAGGCTGGCAAGGTCCACAGTCTCCGAAGCCTCATAATGGTTCTCAATATCCCGAAGGTTGACTATCTGCACTTCCTTCCTGAAGGGATAATTGGAAAAACCCCGGTGGGCGAGCCGCCGGTACAGGGGCATCTGCCCCCCTTCAAACCCAACGTATGTTTTGCCGCCGGAACGGGACTTCTGTCCCTTGTTACCCTTCCCTGCGGTGGTTCCCCTTCCGGAACCCTGTCCCCGGCCAATAATCCGCTTACGCTTATTGGCTCCCTCGGGGGCGTGTAAGTTAAAATCCTGCATTACTTAATCTCCTCTACGGTAACTAAGTGGGAAACTACTTTGACCATCCCCAAAACCGCAGGGCTCGCTTCCTGTTCGGTCACGGAACCAATTTTCCGTAGACCCAAAGAACGTACCGTTGCACGCTGCTTGGGAAGCGATCCTATGACACTCCGCGCAAGACGGATCCTTATTTTCGCCATCTTCCTAACCCCACAATTCGTTGAGGGACTTGCCCCGGTTCTTGGCAACCGCCTTGGCGTCCATCATCTTGGCTATGCAATTAAAGGTGGCCTTGACCACGTTATACTGGCTGGAAGCCCCGATTGACTTGCTGAGCACATCGGTAACGCCCCCAGCTTCCATAATCGCCCGCACCGGGCCCCCGGCGATAATGCCTGTACCGGAACAGGCGGGTTTCAAGAGCACCCGGGAAGCCTTGAAAAGCCCCTGTATCTCATGGGGGATGGTCCCGTTCTTTACGGGAAGCTTCACCATGTTCCGCTTGGCCTTGTCAACGCTCTTGCGGATAGCCTCGGAAACATCGTTAGCCTTGCCGAAACCATAGCCCACATTACCCTTCCGGTCACCGATGACCGTGAGGGCGGAAAAAGAGAAGCGCCGACCGCCCTTTACGACCTTCGCGGTCCGGTTGAGCTTGACCAGTTTCTCTACAAATTCCTTATCCGCGGGATCACGATCCCGGTTTCTGTCACGGCCTTCGCCCCTCTGTGAATGTTCCATTCCGCCCCCTAGAACTGGATCCCGGCTTTCCGGGCTCCATCGGCCAATGCCTTGATACGGCCATGATATAAGTACCCGTTCCGGTCAAAAACCACCGTCTTGATGTTCTTTTCCAGAAGCCGCTTTCCGATCACTTCACCCAGCTGCGCCGCGCCTTCCACCGTCGTCTTGATAGCCTTCAAATCCTTTTCCAGGGTTGAAGCCGAAGCGAGGGTATGCCCCTGGGCATCGTCGATTATCTGAATCGACAGGGCCCGGTTACTCCGGGTCACGGTCATCCGGGGCCTATCGGCGGTTCCGGAAAGCCCCTTACGGATATGTACTTTCCTCTTGAGCCGTTTTCTGTCTTTCTCAACCATTTTACGCAGCATTTACCAATTCCTTTCTATAACGAGTCAAATAGCTTCGCTATTTAACCCCGGACTTACCGACTTTCCTTCTAATCTGCTCATCTTCATACCGGATACCCTTTCCCTTGTAGGGTTCGGGGAGCCGGAGCTTCCGAATCTGGGAGGCAAATTCCCCCACCTGATGTTTGCTGATACCGCTTACCACGACCTTGCCATTGGCGTCCGCGGTGACCGCGAGGCCATCAGGGATACCAACAAACACATCGTTGGAAAACCCAAGGCTCATGCTGAGGAGCTTGCCCTGCACTTCCGCCCGGTAACCGACCCCGGTAATGATCAGGGCCTTGCTGAACCCATCGGAGACCCCCACCACCATGTTGTTAAGCAGGTTGCGGTAAAGCCCGTGAAAGGCCACGGTCTGTTTTTCTTCATTCACCCTGCCGACAATGATCTCTTCGCCCTTGTTTTCAAAGGTTACCACCGGGTGGTACTTCTGGGTCAGCTTTCCCTTGGGGCCTTCAACGGTGATTAACTCATCCTGAAAGCTTATCTTTACCCCTTTGGGGACCTTGACCGGTATTTTTCCGATACGCGACATAAATTCCTCTTTACCAAACGGTACAGATTATTTCGCCGCCGACTTTTTTCTCGGCGGCCTTCTTCCCGGTGGTAACCCCTGCCGATGTAGAAACGATGAGGGTACCATATCCGTTATAAACCCTTGGCATGTTTTTATAACCCATATATACACGGCGTCCGGGCTTTGAAACCTTTTCGATACCGTGAATGATCGGGGCGGTTGCGTCATCGTATTTCAGAAATACCCTGATCACATTGGCCCCATCCTGATTTGCCTTCTTGAAATTTTTGATATACCCCTCGGTCTTCAAAATCTTGACGATCTCAAGCTTGAGCTTGGAGGTAGGGATATCAACTTTTTCATGACCTGCCATTCCGGCGTTCCGGATCTTGGTCAGCATGTCCGCTACGGGATCAGAAATGCTCATCCTATGCTCCCTCCTACCCTACCAGCTTGATTTAGTGACACCGGGAATAAGCCCTTCGCTCGCAAGTTTGCGGAAGCAAAGACGGCACATCTCATATTTCCGCAGATAGCCCCTGGCCCTTCCGCAGATCCGGCAGCGGTTCACTTTTCTGGTCTTATATTTAGGCGTCCGCAGCGCCTTTATGATCATCGCCTTTCTTGCCATTCACAATCCCCCTTATTTCCTGAAGGGCATACCGAACTTGCCCAAGAAGGCCTTGGCCTCCGCGTCTGTTTTCGCCGTTGTTACAATGGCGATGTTAAGTCCGGATACACGTTCTATTTTATCAAAGTCTATTTCCGGGAAAATAATCTGCTCAATGATACCCAGCGAGTAGTTCCCGTGTCCGTCAAAGGCATTCTGGTTGATACCCCGGAAGTCCTTGACACGGGGCAGGGCCACATTCACCAGCCTGTCGAGGAATTCGTACATCATGGCCCCCCGGAGGGTTACCTTGACGCCGATCTCCTGTCCTTCCCGGATCTTGAAGTTGGCGATACTCTTGCGGGCCTTGGTTTTGACCGCCTTCTGCCCGGTAATCAGGGTAAGATCGTCAACCGCGGCATCCAGGAGCTTCTTGTTCACCAGAGCCTCGCCGACTCCCATGCTGACTATGATCTTCTCAAGCCGCGGGATCTGCATCGTGGAGGTGTAGCCGAACTCCTTGAATAACTCAGGGGCGATCTGCTCCTTGTATGTCTTTTTGAGCCGCGGTTCATTATTCTTCATCACAGAGCCTCTCCGCATTTCTTACAGACCCTGGTCTTGGTTGCCTTCGCATCGGCGCCGCCGGTTTCCAGCTTATACCCTATCCGGGTCGGTCCGCATTTTTTACACACAATCATCAGATTCGAGCTGTGGATTCCCGCTTCTATCTCAACAATACCGCCCCGATCCTGCTGATTCCGGCGCTTCTTCGCCTTCTTGACGATATTGGCGCCTTCCACAACGACCCGGTCCTTGTCACGGATAAGCTTTAAAATACGCCCCCGCTTACCCTTGTCCTTGCCCGCAATGATCTGGACGGTATCATCTTTCTTCAGCTTGTATTTATGCTGCGCCGCAATTGATACTTTCTGCGCTTGTACTGCCATTTACCGCTCCTTATATGTGAAGCCCGACGGGCCTCACAATACCTCCGGGGCCAGGGACACAATTTTCATGTAGTCCTTTTCCCGTAATTCCCGGGCTACGGGCCCAAAGATACGTTTACCCTTGGGGTTTAACGCCGCGTCAATGATCACGCAGGCATTATCGTCAAAACGGATGTAGGTACCGTCGGGGCGGCGGTATTCCTTATGGGTCCGTACCACCACGGCCTTTTCAACCGTACCTTTCTTTATGGTAGAAGTGGGAAGCGCATCCTTCACCGCCACCACGATAATATCCCCAATGCCGGCGTACTTCCGTTTGGAACCACCGAGCACCTTGATACACTGGACTATCTTGGCTCCCGAATTGTCCGCCACATTCAGGAAACTCTCCACTTGAATCATTTTCCCTACACTCCCTATTGTGCGCGTTCAATAATCGCCGCAAGTTTCCAGCATTTTTCTTTGCTGACAGGACGGCATTCCACCACCCGGACCCGGTCCCCGACTTTCGCGTCGTTGGTTTCATCGTGGGCCTTAAGCTTCTTAATCCGCCGTACATACTTCTTGTACAGGGGATGCAGGGCGGTCGTTTCAACCGCAACCACGATGGTCTTTGCCATCTTGTCGCTTTTTACGATCCCCACGAATTCTTTCTTTCCGCTCTTCGCCTTAACCGGCTGATCTACATCCGACATTATTTAGCCCCCGCAACATGTTCCGCCATCTGCTTCCTGACCAACTCTTTCGCATCGGTAAGGACCTGCGCATGGATCATGGTATTGAGCCGCGCAATCTGACGGCGCATGGTCCGCTTTTGAAGCGGGTTATCCACATGACCGATAACGGTCTGGAAACGAAATTCCATATACTTCTTGTTAAGTTCATCCCGTTTCGCCTTAAGCTCCGGAAAACTCAAATTCTTAAAGGAATTCTTCATGTCCTTAAGCTCCCAGTTCCATGTCAGCACGGGCCACGAACTTGGTTTTGATGGGAAGCTTGGAGCCCGCAAGGGTCATGGCTTCCTGGGCAACGGATTTCTCGATACCCCCAAGTTCAAACATAACGGTCCCCGGCTTTACCACGGCGACCCAGTATTCCGGCGCGCCCTTTCCCTTACCCATGCGAGTTTCGGCGGGCTTCTTCGAATAGGACTTATCCGGAAAAATACGGATCCAAATCTTTCCGCCGCGTTTGATGTGTCGGTTCAGGGCGATACGGGCAGCTTCAATCTGCCGGTTGGTAATCCACATCCGGTCCATGGCAACCAGCGCAAAATCGCCAAATGCCACGGTATTGCACCGGGTCGCGTTCCCCGGCATGGTTCCCCGCTGCTGCTTGCGGTATTTTATACGTTTCGGACTTAACATATCCTAGCTCCTCGCGGGAGCACGATCCCGCCGCTTGCGGACCAGTGCGCCCGCGTCTTCCTTCTGCTCTTTACCGTACTTCATGCCGTTATAGACCCAGACTTTTACTCCGATTGAACCGAAAGTTGTGTGGGCCTCGGCAAAGCCGTAATCAATATCCGCCCGCAGGGTGTGCAGGGGGATACGGCCTTCCTTGGACTCCTCGGTCCGGGACATTTCAGCGCCCCCAAGCCGCCCGGAAAGGCGGATCTTGACGCCCTGGGCGTTGCCCTTCTTGATGGCGTTGGTGATGGCCTGCTTCATGGTCCGCCGGAAAGAGGACCGGGCCAAAAGCTGCCGGGCAACATTCTGCGCGATGATCTGGGCATTATTATCGGCGTTGCGGACTTCCTTGATCTTGATCTGGATCTTCTTGGTCACAAGCTTCTGAAGTTCCGCGCCGATGAGCTCAATGTTTGCGCCCTTGACCCCGATGATGACACCGGGCCGGGCGGTATGGATGGTAATGGTGATCCGCTGGGGATGCCGGATAATTTCCAGCTCCGCAATGTCGGCGCCCTTGGTTTCGGGCATAGCCATAATATAGGACCGGAGCTTGAGGTCCTCGTGGAGGGTATCCGCATACTCACGGGGATCCACGTACCACCGGGAAGCCCAGGTTTTATTAATGCCAAGCCGTAATCCAATAGGATTTACTTTCTGTCCCACCTTATTCCCCCGCCTTTGCGCTCGAATCATTGATTCGCGAAGTCTCATCAACTACCACGGTGATGTGGCACATCCTTTTCAGAAGCGTATCCGCCCTGCCCCGGGCGCGGAACCAAACCCGTTTCATCCGGGGACCTTCGTCAACCAAAACATCCCTGACATAAAGCATATCCTCATCAAGCTGCTTGTTCTGGCCAAGCGCATTTGACGCGGCGGATTTTACCGTCTTACGGAGGAGCCGGGCGCCCTTGTGGGGCATATTTTCAAGCAGGGACATCGCCTCGGGATAGGGCTTGCGCCGTATCAGGTTGGCCACGGGCCTAATCTTGAAAGGTGAAGCGATAAGATACTTGGTTATCGCCTTGTAGCCGGACTTCGCTTGCTTCGTTGCCATATACCTACCTACTATTTTGCGGCTTTCTTGTCCGAGCCGCCGTGTCCCCGGAATATCCGGGTGGGGGCGAACTCGCCAAGCTTATGACCGACAAGGTTTTCCGTAATGTATACGGGAACCCAGGTTTTTCCATTATAGACAGAGATCGTTCCGCCCACCATTTCAGGAATGATGGTAGAACAGCGGGAATAGGTTTTAACCATCTTCCTGTCCCCGGCCTTGCTTATTTCCAGTACCTTCTTGTAGAGACTCTTCTCAATGAAGGGCCCTTTTTTGATGGACCTTGACACCCTCTGTTCTCCTATTTCTTCTTGCCGCGGCTTACGATAAACCGTGACGAAGGCTTGTGCTTGCTGCGGGTCTTGTAACCCTTGGTCGGCTGGCCCCAGGGGCTGACCGGATGAATACCCTTGCTCTTTCCTTCACCGCCCCCATGGGGGTGATCCACCGGGTTCATGGCCATACCGCGTACCGTGGGCCGTACCCCGAGCCAGCGCTTCCGCCCGGCCTTGCCGAGGGTCACGTTCATGTGATCCTCGTTGCCCACGGTCCCGATGGTTGCATAGCATTTCTTGAACACCATGCGCATCTCGCCGGAGGGCAGCTTGAGGGTAACATAGTCCCCCTCTTTCGCCGCAATGAGCGCCCCGGAACCGGCGGACCGGGCCATCTGCCCTCCCCGTCCCAGGGTAAGTTCGATATTGTGAACCGTAAACCCAAGGGGGATATTCTCCAGGGGCAGGGCGTTCCCCGCCTCGATGGGCGCATCGGGGCCGCTCTTGACTGCGGCGCCTACCACCAGCCCTTTAGGGGCGATGATGTAACGCTTGTCCCCATCGACGTAATTTATGAGTGCGATATTGGCGCTGCGGTTCGGATCGTATTCAATAGTGGCAACCTTGCCGGGTATGCCGATTTTGTCCCGCTTGAAGTCAATGGTCCGGTAGAGCCGCTTGTGACCGCCGCCCTGGTGCCGGACGCTGATACGGCCATTGGAATCCCTGCCGCCCCTGGCCGGACGGCCGGTGGTAAGGGACTTCTCCGGCGCCGCGCCTTTGGTAAGCTCCGAGTAATCAAGACTGGTCCATTGCCGCATCCCCGCAGTGATGGGCTTATATGTTTTAATTCCCATTTAAATCCCCTACACCCCTTCAAAGAGGCTGATCTTCTCGTCCTTGGGCAGCCTGATGATTGCCTTTTTCCAGGTCGCGGTATAACCGGACCGGTACCGCTGCCGCTTGGGCTTGCCGCCTACCACCATTGTCGTACAGGAAATGGGGTGAACATTGAAAAGCCGGCGAACCGCTTCCTTGATCTGTATCTTGGTGGCCGCAGGATCAACCTTGAACACATATTTTCCTTCTTCACGAAGGATATTTGCCTTCTCGGAAAGCACCGGCTCAATAAGAATGTTTTCGTACACCGTCATTTTCCGGCCTCCTCTGCCCTGGCCTTGTCAACACTGTAAAAGTCGCTGAGGTTCCTGGCGGCTGTTTCCAGCATCAGAACCCGGCGGCCGTAAAAAAGGTCGTGGGCCCGCAGCCGGTTATAGGAAAGGAAACTGAGCCAGGGGATATTGGCGCCGGCCCGTTTTATGGCGGCGTCATTGTCCTTAAGGACCACCACCGTCCGTTCCCCTTCACCGAAATTCTTAAGGAGTCCCGCAAGGTCCTTTGTTTTTCCCGATTCTATCGAAAAATCTTCAACTATTTTTAGATTATCGCTCTGCGCTTTCAAGCTTAAAATGCTCTTTATCGCCAGCTGTTTTGCCTTCCGGGGCATGGAATAGGAAAAGTCCTTGGGTTTCGGCCCGAAGACCGTACCGCCGCCAACCATGATGGGGGACTTTTTATCACCCCGGCGGGCGCGGCCCGTACCCTTCTGTTTAAAGGGCTTGGCATTGGAACCGTGGATTTCACCCCGGTCCTTTGTACTGGCGGTTCCCTGCCGTTTGTTGGCCAGCTCATTGTTAATGGCATACCAGATCACATCTTCGTTGACCGGGAGGCCGAAAACAGCCTCATCCAGTTCAATAGTCCTGAGTTCCTTGCCATTGATACCATATACTGCACACTTCATTTTTATGCCCTTACTTCTTTACCGCGGCCCGGACAAACACAAGCCTTTTATTTACGCCGGGAACGGCGCCGCGTACCATGATGAGCTGCTTTTCAGTGTCAATCTTGACCACCCTCAGACTCAAAACCGTTACATTCTCCCGGCCCATGCGGCCCGGCAGCTTCATGTTCTTAAAGGTACGGCCGGGATAGGTTGACTGGCCGGTGCCGCCCGGTTCCCGGTGAAATTTGGAGCCGTGGGAACGGCGTCCGCCGCTAAAATTCCAGCGCTTGATAACACCCTGAAAGCCCTTACCCTTGCTCACCCCGGATACATCCACATAGCGGACGCCCTCAAGTACTTCCACACCCAGGGAATCCCCAACAACAACTTCCTTCTCAAAATCCCGAAATTCCCTCAATTCTTTCTTGGGGGTGATATTCTCAGGGAATTGCCCCGCATAGGGCTTGCTTACCAGATTCTTTCTTTTCTCATCCACACCGATGACCACGGCCTTGTAGCCGTCCTTTTCTTCTGTTTTTTGGGCGATGACGATATTCGGATCAACCCGCATAACCGTTACCGGCACCAGGTTACCCTCTTCATCAAAGACCTGCGTCATGCCCACTTTCTTGGCCAAAAGACCCAACATCATATACTCCAAGATTGCCACTGCAATCAAACCGCTACGCGGTTAAGGCACGCTATCCCCCGGTTTTTAAACCGCGGTCTTGGGACCGTCTGCCTGATGAAAATCCAACGGATTTTACTGCTTTATCTCCACATCTACGCCCGCGGGAAGTTCCAGCTTCATTAAAGAATCCATCACTTCCGGGGAGGGACTAATAATATCAATCAACCGTTTATGGGTCCGCATCTCAAACTGTTCGCGGGCCTTCTTGTTCACATGGGGTGAACGAAGCACCGTCACCTTATTGATACGGGTCGGAAGCGGGATAGGGCCGGTGACCTTTGCCCCCGCTTTCTGCACCGTTTGAACGATAGACTTCGCACTCTGATCGATCAATTCAACATCGAAACCGCGCAACCGCACGCGAATTCGTTCCTTAGCAGCCATTATTCCTCCAGGAATGTTCCGGCGTTTGGGTCTTTTCTTTTGAAAAAACCCAAACGCACTACTAATCAATCAAAGCGTGTTATTCGATGATATCGACAACCTGTCCGGAAGCGACCGTCTTGCCGCCCTCGCGAATAGCAAAACGAAGTCCCTTTTCCATGGCGATGGGGTGGATCAGTTCGCCGATGATCTCGGTGTTATCACCGGGCATAACCATTTCTTTCCCTTCGGGAAGCTCAACCGTACCGGTAATGTCGGTGGTACGGAAGTAGAACTGGGGCCGATAACCCTTAAAGAAGGGGCTGTGCCGCCCGCCTTCCGCCTGGGACAGACAGTAAATCTGGCCCTTAAACTTGCTGTGGGGGGTAATGGAAGCGGGCTTGGCAAGAACCTGACCGCGCTCAACATCGGATTTTTCAATACCCCTGAGCAGGGCGCCGATGTTATCACCGGCCTGGCCTTCGTCAAGGAGCTTGTTGAACATTTCAATACCCGTCACAACGGTCTTCTTGGTGGGCTTAATACCGACGATTTCAATTTCTTCGTTCAGCTTTACCTTACCCCGCTCGACCTTGCCGGTAACAACCGTACCGCGGCCGGAGATCGTAAACACGTCCTCAATAGGCATAAGGAAGGGCTTGTCATCATCACGGACCGGATCGGGGAAGTAACTGTCCATGGCGACGAGCAGTTCCTCAATGGACTTGACAGCCTCCGGATTGTCGGGCTCGCTCATGGCCTTAAAGGCGGAACCCTGGATGATGGGAATTTCGTCACCGGGGAACCCGTTGGCGGTAAGCACATCCTTGATTTCTTCCACGACCAGTTCCAGGAGTTCAGGATCATCGACCAGATCGACCTTGTTGAGGTATACGATCATGTTGGGCACGCCGACCTGACGGGCCAGAATGATGTGCTCACGGGTCTGGGGCATAACCGAGTCAGGAGCGGAAACCACCAGGATTGCGCCGTCCATCTGGGCCGCGCCGGTGATCATGTTCTTGATATAGTCGGCATGGCCGGGACAGTCGATATGGGCATAGTGCCGTTTATCGGACTGATACTCCAGATGCCGGGTATTAATGGTAATACCCCGGGCTTTTTCCTCCGGCGCATTGTCGATTTCATCGTACTTCATCACCTTGTCGCCGTATTTCTTGGCGCAATACATGGTGATTGCAGCGGAAAGGGTGGTCTTACCATGGTCAACGTGACCAATGGTTCCGACATTCATGTGGATTTTATTCCTGTTGAACTTATCCTTAGCCATTTAGTGTCCTCCTTCAATTTATGGGCACACAAAAAAAGTTTCTCTTACTATGCAAAACCAAAAACCGTGGAATAACATTCCAACGGAAAAGCAGCGTTAATCAATATGAGTTTAGGGGAAAAAACAGCGGAAAAATAAAAATTTTACCACATGTCCCGTTCCACCTATCTCATCCCAGCGAACGCTGCGGAACTTTAGTTCCGCTTGGAGTTTTATCTCTTTCAGAGCTAAAACTCCACAAACCAGAAAACCGCACCGGCTTCCTGTTTGATGATCGGTTTGGACCATCGAGACCCCGCACCGGGGTATGGTTGAATAGATTATCCCTCTAAACCTCCCAGACATTGAACCCTAAGGCTCATTCCGCAGTGCGGTTATTACCCGGCTAGGCCGGGTACATCGTTTCAAAAAACCATTACGGAGTACAATACCCCGAATCAACTACCAACGATAGTGGGCGAATGCCTTGTTGGCCTCGGCCATCTTGTGGGTATCTTCCTTTTTCTTAAAGGCGGTACCCGTATTATTATACGCATCCATGAGCTCCGCTGCAAGACGGTCACCCATGCCATGACCCGATCTGGCCCGGGCGGCGTTGATAATCCACCGCATACCCAAGGCTTCCCGCCGGGATTCCCGGATTTCCACCGGAACCTGGTAGGTAGCACCCCCAACCCGCCGGGATTTTACCTCGATCTGGGGCTTCACATTATCTATGGCTTTCAAAAAAACTTCAAGGGGTTCCTTCTCGGCCTTTGTCTGGAGGACACCCAGGGCCTCATGGACTATCCGCAGCCCAATAGAGCGTTTGCCCTGCCACATCATGCGGTTTACAAACTTGGAAACCACCACACTGTTGTATTTGGGGTCCGGAAGTATGCCCCGATCTATGGTCTTCTTTTTACGTCCCATTTCCTGTTCCTTAAGCCTTTGGCCGCTTGGCGCCGTACTTTGAACGGCTCCGCTTGCGGTCTTCTACGCCCAGGGTATCCTTGGCGCCCCGAATGATGTGATAACGGACACCGGGGAGGTCCTTAACACGGCCGCCGCGCACCAGAACCACCGAGTGTTCCTGCAAATTATGGCCGATGCCGGGAATATAGGCGGTTACTTCAGTCCCATGGGAAAGCCGCACACGGGCAACCTTCCGCAACGCCGAATTGGGCTTTTTGGGGGTAACCGTCATAACACGGGTACAAACCCCGCGCTTTTGAGGGCAAGATTGAAGAGCCGGAGACTTCGTCTTGGAGGTAACCTGCTGCCTGCCGAAACGAACCAATTGATTAATTGTAGGCATGAACTAAAAACTCCCTTAAAAACATCAACAAATTACCACTTGCGCTACCTCTATAACGCAGGGAAACATACATTACCAAGCACCATAAAAAAGATCAAGCGGTTTCCCGATAAATTCGGCGATTTTTCCGTGTTTTTTTATATTACCCTGGTTTTTCTAAAATGTGCAAGGGGTGAAAAGGCCGGCCGTGCCCCAGGGTAAACGCATAGAAAATTTTCTTCTATATAAATATACTAATTGAAAACCATGCCATCTTGGGGTAAGGTATGCCTATAGGCGGTAACCATGGCAAACGAATCAGCTCCCGATGATAAAACCGGCGGTATTCCCTGGCACCCCGCCTTCTTTGAGGCTGTCCAGCTGGAGCTTGTGGCCTTTCAGGATGTCCTTGAGTTCAAATACGAGTACCAGCTCACCACCGATCCCCTCCGTATCGACACCCTCATCATCAAAAAACCAAAGAATGTCACCATCGACAAGAATTTTGCCCAAATGTTCCGCTCTGAAAATATCTGCGAGTTTAAATCCCCGGGGGCTTACCTGTCGGTAAAAGACTTCTATAAGGTCATGGCCTATGCCAATCTCTATACGGCCATCACCCCCGGGGTCGAAATAACCGATATAACCCTTACCTTCGTTGAAGCCAAATATCCCCGTGAGCTTATCAAACATTTGAGGGAAATACGGGGATATAGCATAGACGAGCCCTGGCCGGGAATCCACCGGGTAAGGGGGGATTTCATTCCTATCCAGATAGTAGAGAGTAAAAAGCTCCCTGAAACGGACAATATGTGGCTGAAGGGCCTGAACAAAGGCTTGGATATATCGAGTTTTGGGCGTATAGTTAAGGAGAGCCGGAAGAAAGGCAAGGGGGCCCGGCTAGGGTCCTATTTATATGCGGTGATACAGGCGAACCCGGAAACCCTCAAGGAGGTAACGATGAGTGATTTAACGGTAGAAGATGTCCTCAGGGAAGCCGGGTATATCCCCCGCTGGCTTGAGACGGGTCGGGAAGAGGGCCGGGAAGAAGGCCAGGAAAAAGTAGCCCGGAACCTCTTAAACATGGGTTTGAGTATTGAGCAAATAGCGAAAGCTGCGGAACTGGATATAGAAACCGTGAAATCATTGCAGGCTGCCCTTACTTAAGAAACAAAGAAATAAGAATTTAACCACAAGCCGCCTGGAATTGCCCCGGTTGGGTGGACAGTTGGTTAAGCCACCTTTGAACATAATGCCGCAGCCGGTGTCGAATAGTCAAGAGCCGAATGCAGCCGTTTCCGGTTGTAGTAGGTCTCAATGTATTCAAAC
>BOAU01000038.1 GCA_026002025.1 Spirochaetia bacterium
GGGGGGGGAGATGTTTTAAAAAGAGAGTTGTTTGTGAAATAGAGGGATAATTTTGGGGGGGGGGGGGGGGGGTAGTAGTAGTTCGTTTCAAATCAGCCATTTTGCTGTTACCGCCTCTTAAAAAACATATCATCAAGATATTTTAAATTAATTATAACCTGTTTCTGTAAAATGTCAACAAGAATTTTAAAAAAAATGCTTTTTTTCTAACTTTCGGGGTGTTATAAAGGGTGTGGACCCTGAGACAAATACCTAACCAAAACAACCATATAGCTGACAAACTTATGGATGAAATCTTAACGGATCAAATCTTAACGGTATCGTCATAATAAAGGCTTGCATTCTTAAAATCTTTAATCGCCGTTGCGGGAACGCCGGTTCCGCTCTTTTCGCTTATAATTCTTTTAAGAATATCCGATTTATGCCCTCCGCTGATCATTAATACGCTTCTGTCTGCTTCCCTAAAATTGGCTATTCCCAGGGTTAACCCGCCTTTTAGTTCAACAAATTCCTTAAAGTATTTTTGCCCCACTTCTTTTGTGGTTTGACTGATTTGACCGGCATGGGCGCGCAGATCAAAGGAAACTCCCGGTTCATTTAAGGCCAAATGACCATTCATGCCGCTTCCCAATACGACATAGTTTATTTTTCCAGAACAGGAATGTGAAACAATAAATTCTTCTACAGCTGCACATTCTGTGTCCGGATCAGAAACAGTTCCATCAAAAAGGCGTACATTTTCCGGTTTAAAATTAACTAAATCCAAAAACGAGCCGCATAATAATTTTCCGCAGCTTCCCGGCGTATCCTTGTTCATGCCCAGCCATTCATCCATTGCAATAAACGCGGCGGATGAAAAATCCGCCGTACCCTTTTTGTACGCTTTGCAAAGACCTTCAAAAACTCCAAGGGATGTATGACCGGCGGCAATACATAATAACAAAGACGGATTTAGCCGTAACGCATCACATATTTCTCCGGTAATCTTGTTACAGAGACTGTTGTAATCAGGAAAAACTCTGGTTTCCATTTCCTAAATGCACTTCCTTATATAAGGCTTGTTTATTTCAAAAAGCTCATCAATTATTTTGACTGCCGCATCGGTATTGTTTATAACCGGATCGCAGAGCAGGGCCTGCAGGGCAAGTTCCTTTGAACCCAGGGCAGCCGCGCGAACTGAAAGACGCTGCGCGGCTACCTGCATGGACATTGCGCCAATGGGTCCGTCCGGAATATTCCTGACCAGATGCTTGTGTACGCCATCGGCATCAACGGTTATTGGAACTTCTACCGCAATATCATCGGGCAATTGAGAAATTGCCCCGTCATTATAGACAATTGCGGCGGGTATGTTTTTACGCAAATTATAATGGATGCCGGTTATTACATTAATTGCCTGTTCTTCGGATGGAGCAATCAATGTTTTGGGATCAACACGCCCGGAAACAATATCTTCGATTTGTTTTCGTTTTTGTATCCGTTCCTGTTCATCTCCTGCAAAGTTATAGCCTTTTTCTCCGGCTTCATACCCGTAAGCCTGATATTCCCCCAGATGATCATCTGAACAGGTTGGATACAGACCGAAAAAACGAAACATTTTACGGCTGTAAGCCTGATAAGAGGGATCGTACTCCTTATCCGCCCTGCGTAAAAGGGGATACAGATCTTCGCCGGTTTCAGGATCCCTTATTGAAAGAATCCATTGGAAATGATTCATCCCCGCGGCATATATCTCCATTGTTTTTGGATCACGGTTCATCATCTTTCCAATCCTGCCGGCAACACTGAAAATACCATGGCACAGGCCTATACATTTTATTTTCGAGTACATATTAACCGCCAACACAATTCTTGTTTCGGGGTTTGAAAAATTCAAAAGCCATGCATTGGGACATAATTCTTCCATATCGTGGACTATGTCCAGAATTACCGGGATAGTACGCATGGTAAAGAAAAGCGCCCCTGGTCCGCCGTTCTCCCCCAGACAATGCCTGATGCCATACTTTTGAGGTATCTGAAAATCTTTTTTCCACAATTCACAGCGCTCAATGGCAAGGCTGTTAATAATAAAATCAGCGCCCGGCAGCACACTTCGCCTGTCAGTTGTTTTTTCAATAGTAAGGGCAAGTCCTGAAGCTTCATTCAGCTTTAAGGCCAAATTATACATTCTGTCAAGATTAACGGGATCTATATCCACCAGACATAGATTCGATCCTTTTAAGGTGGGACAAGAAAATATATCACCAAATGTAGTAATACCAAAAGACTGGCTTCCTGCGCCAATAAATACAATCTTAGGGGGCTTCATCATTATTCTCCTTATATGATAAATTCGTTTGAAACAAATTCTCAAAATACTGTGAGCTGACTTCTCCGTTTTGAAGGTAGCAATTTCCGGCCCGTACACCGGCATAAAGCACTTCATTCACCGGAAGAGATAAAAGCAATCCAAGACAGATCCCTGAATTTTGCGCATCACCCACACCTGTCAGATAACGCGGATTTTCTACAATTATATTCTCAGCCTGCTGTTCAATTCCCGGTGAATTACAATAAAACCACTCTAATGTACGTAAAATCAATGTATCAATTCCAAGTTCCTTACGGACAAACCTGACCGCATCTTTTAAATTACTTTTATTATAAGTGTTTTTACCGTAAAAATTGAACAGGGTTTGAAATTCGTTCTCGTTAGTACTAAGGATAACTTTCCCAAAATTTCCCAGTTTCTTTAAAAATTCCACTACCCTTTGAAGTTCATTATAGGACAATTGCCCGCAATTTGAAAGATCAATAAAAAAACGCCTTGTTCCGGTACTTTTAGGCAGCACCCTGTCCGCAATAGCTTCCAGAATATTCATAACCGCAAGCTGTTCACAAACATTAACAAAGATAATAATATCCGTATTATCCATAATATCTACAAGCTCATCTTCCGGTAAGTAATTTATTAAATTATCGTAAGTAAAATCCTTTGGATCCATATTATAATAACTCATTAATTTATTATAAGTAAATTCAAAGGACGTGCATTTTCCGGGGTTGGAAAAACTTATAAGCCTCGTTTTCTTCGACAGGGGAACAAAAAGCGGGTCAATGTCCGGTTTTCCATATGCCCCGGCTGTAATTACCTGTACGCCAAATCCACTTAAAATATCGCTTATAATGGGATTATTCCCGCCTATTTTTGTTTCCGGTATTTCCATCTCCAATGAAAAGCTGCTCTCTTTGTGATCCAATAAATAGTGGGCATATTCTTCCAAACTTTTAAAATGCTGATTTGTCTTATCATCTTTTTCTACAATAGGCTTCGTAATATGATCAATAAACGCGTCAAAGCCGATAAAACAACGTTTCTGTTTCAGATCATCAAGTGTAAATGTATTCAACCTTAATTGCACCCTTCATAGGGTTCCTCCATCAAGATAATTTAGAATATTAATTTATATTCTAAATTAATTATAACCTGCTTCTGTAAAATGTCAACAAGAATTTTAAAGAAAATGCTTTTTTTGTAAAGTTCAGTCGTGTCTCAATTTCACCCGTATCGATGCGACAAACCGTACATTTTTCAATTAAATAGCATTGTTTTCAAAGGTTTGTTGCCAAAAACATCCTAAAAGAAGGTGGTGTGGGTATCTCTAATAGGACAAAATGCCGGATAACAGGAATTCCAAATTAGGAAAAACCACGGACCACACCGACCCTCACGGACAGATTAACGGACGATCCTTATGATTTCCGCCTTGGGGAACCCACAAAAATTTACCAGAAAACCCAATTTAAGCCCGGTTGCTGCCAAATAATTCATAACCTGCGCCTTGGATTCACCGGCAAGCCTGGTTACCGCCTTTATTTCTATGATGATCTTTTCAAAACACACAAAATCCGCCTGATAAAACTGCTTTAACGGCTTACCATCATACAATATATGAAGCTTTTTTTGCGCTTCATAGGGAATTTTTGCGTTTTTCAACTCAATTTCCAGCGGACTTTAGTCCGAAGCCTCTTGATATACCGCTTCCAGAAAGCCGCCTCCCAACTTCCTGTTCACCGCATAGATGCAAGCGCGAATACGGTAACTTTCATCTTTATAGAGAAGCCCCTTTGTTTCTGTATCTTCATCCATACTCTATTATCGTCTTTGTCCGTGTTTTTTATAAAATTAACCACAGACCTCACAGACTCCTGCTTTCCTATCCTCTCCTTTGTCCGTGTGGTCCGTGTGGTCCGTGGTTAAATTTGGAATTCCTGGCCGGATAATAGAATTCCCTTGCTTTTATCCGGCGATTTTTTTCTTGTTCCATTCCGGCAGTAATGATTCTGGCCCCTTGTCAAAGGCCGCCGCCAATGCCGCCGCACCCGCTTCCAGCACCGGTGTAAGCGCTTGCATTTCCGCAGCGCCGAAGTCCGAGAGGACCCAATCGATAATGCCTTCCCCTGATCCTTCGTGGCCGCCCTGTCCGGGGCGGCGGCTGTCCGGCCGGCCGATGCCGATGCGGAGCCGCCAGAAATCCGCGGTGCCGAAACAGGCCTTCATGGACCGCAGGCCGTTGTGGCCCCCGAGGCCGCCTGAAAATTTCAGCGCCGCCGTACCCAGTGGAAGTTCAAGCTCGTCATGGACCACGAGGATCGATTCGGGTTTTATCTTAAAAAACGAAGCCGCCGCGAAAACCGATTCGCCGGAAAGGTTCATAAAAGTTTCAGGCATAAGGAAATGACGGCCCTCGCAGGCCGCATACAGGCCCTTGTACTTTTTCTGCCAGCTAAGGGATGGGTAAAAGGGAAGATACTCCGCCAAAAGCCGGCCGGCGTTGTGCCGGTTCCGTTCGTATTCGCGGCCGGGGTTCCCGAGGAATGCCGCCAGTTCGATCATGTTTGCCAAACTCCTTTTTTCATATTAGAGTATAACCATTATAGATATCATTGTCACCGAAAAAACAATCGCACCGCTGCACAAGGAACTCCGCTTCAAGGCTGGGGATAAGGCGGAAACACTTATCCCCGGCAAAAAGAGCGGCGTCGCCAATATCGGTTCCTGGACTTTCGGTGAACTCCTTTCCCGAACCGGTATGGAAGAAAAGGATCATGCGGAATTTTTCAGCAGGTCCCTGTACATCCAATGCGGGGGCTGGCAGTCCTGGTCGGCGGGCTGGGAACTGGGGGCCGGTGAAACCCTGCCCCGGCAGGTGCTGCTCCTTCCGGAACTCATCAAATTAACGAACCGTGACGGGGACAGGCCAAAACCGGGCTGGAACGCCGGGCACTTCATCATGTATATTCGCTCGGGGGATATGTACATCTGCATTGCGTCTGTAGAAAAAAGTCTGCCTCCGGTAAGTTACCGCATCAACGGGAAACAACGGCTTGTCAACGCAGAAGTATTTTGTCCCGGAAAAAAATGGCGGCCCGGTGAGGCAATAGCGGAACTGCACATTTTTGCCGCAAAGGGCTACTTCAACTTTAAGGATACTATTGCCGCCATTTACCGGCAGGAACTCGCCGCCGAGGCCGCAGGTTCCCCTCCGGAAGAATTATTTAAGGGCCTGCAATTTTTGTACCCCGATGGTGTGGATAATTTCCGCAATGCCGGGGCGGTTCCCGGGGGCTACGAGTCCTGGTACAATCACTACACCGACATTAACGCGGCGCTGATCCTGGAGGACCTTGAGGGCTTAAGAAAAAACAAGAACCTTATCAAACTCCGCTATTCGGACCGTATGCTGCCCGCGGTCTTTCAGATCGATGACGGCTGGGAAAAGGCTGTAGGCGAATGGGATATTGATGCGGGCCGTTTCCCCAAGGGCCTTGCGCCGCTTGCGGAAAAAATCGAAGGAGCGGGATATATCCCCGGCCTTTGGTTTGCGCCCTTCATCGTGACCCGTTGTTCCCGCGTTTTTACCGAAAAAAATGAGTGGCTTTTACGAAACCAAAAAGGCCGGCTCGTGTCCGCCGGGTTCAACCACCTCTGGGACGGACAGTATTACTGTCTGGACCTTTCCCGTAATGATGTGCTTGAGTACCTCCGCAGCCTTATCGACCGGGCAATCGACGAATGGGGTTTCCGCTACCTCAAGCTGGACTTTCTCTATGCGGGATTTTTCGCCGCCTCTTTTGCCGAAGGCGGATCCCCGCATGAACACTACCACAAAGCCTGCGCCATACTCACCGCCCGCAGTAAAACTGTTGACGGCCGCCCCGTGGCCTACCTCGGGTGCGGCGCGCCCCTGGGGCCGTCGTACCGGTACTTCCCCCTCTCCCGTATCGGCGCGGACACCCGGGAAGAATGGGACTGGAACCTGGCCAGATTGATATGCCATGCGGGCCGCCCCGGCGCGTACCTCAATCTCAGGGATACCATAGGCCGCTCATTTATGAACGGCACGGTGTACATCAACGATCCCGATGTGGTCTTCCTCCGCAGCAACAACTGCAAACTTTCTGAGAATGAGAAGGAATTAATCGGCCTGGTAAATTTTTTGCTTGCGGGACAGATCATGTTTTCCGATGATCCCCTCAAGTTGACAGAAGCCGACCTGGCCCTGACAAGGCGTATCTCGGACCTCTACGACAAACTCGCCGGGGATGAATACGGCGCGGTGATGCTGGAAAAGGATGTATACCGCCTGGAAAGCCGATCCGGAAAAACAGCGGGACTCATCAATCTGCGGAATAAATTTTTCAGGCTTACTGCTCAAAACAAAAACACTGAAAACGCAGTATTACTGTCGGCCCTGTCGGATGACAGAGCCCTGACGGATCACCGATGTCAAATAAAAACGGACGCGATCACTTTTGAATCCCACAGTATTACTATAACTCGCTCCGCCTGGTAATGATCTTCGAAATCAGTCCGTATTTGGCGGCCTCTTCGGCGTTCATCCAGTAATCGCGGTCGGTGTCTTTTTCAACCTGATCAAAGGGCGCGCCGGTTTCGTCGGCGATAAGGCGGTTGATCTTGGCCCGCAGCTTTTCCAGTTCCCGGGCGTGGATTTCAATGTCCGTGGCCACACCCCGAATGCCGGACAGGGGCTGGTGGATCAGGTAGTGGCTGTTGGGGAGCCCGACCCGCCTGTCCTTTGGGCTGGCCAGTTGGATGATCGCGGCGGCGCTGGCAACCAGGCCCATGCCGATGGTCCAGACCGGGGGCTTTACGAAGCGGATCATGTCGAAGATCGCGTAACCCGCATCGGCATCCCCTCCGGGTGAATCAATAAAAATACGGATGGGATCATCCCCCATATCTTCCAGAAGCAGAAGCTGCCGGATGGTCCGCTCGGCCAAATCTTTTTTTATTTCACCGGACAGCAGGATGGTCCGGGTCTTGAGCATCTTGTTGAGCAGCGGATCAGCCCCCGCCTGTTTGGAATCCTCTCCGGACTCCTCCTCTTCCTCGTCTTCATTGCGTATGTATAAACGGTTCATCATTCCTCCAGAAGTATCTCATAATACCGTATATTCATGGTAAATAAAAAGGGGTATGATGGGGTTCTACAAATGAATAAATCCTGGAAGTCCAACTATATTGCGATTCTGATTGCGGAAACCATGGCAATTGCCGGTTTTTCACTGTCCATGCCGGTCATTCCCCTGTTTTTGGCCGATGATGTGGGCGTTACGGACCCCGTCAGGCTTAAGATGTGGGTGGGGGCCATCCAGTCCCTGTCCTCGGTGACCCTGGCGATTTTTGCGCCTATCTGGGGGCATCTGGCGGATGTGTTCAGCAGGCGGATGATGCTGCTCCGGGCCATGTTCGGCGGGGCGATCCTCGTTTCACTGATGACCTTTGTGCAGGAGCCCTGGCAGCTTTTGGTCCTGCGGGCCATCCAGGGGAGCCTTACCGGCACGGTTGCGGCGGCCACGGTGATGACCGCGGGGATTGCCCCGGCGGCCCAAATCGCCCTGGCCCTGGGGCTGCTCCAGACCGGGGTCGCCATCGGCAGCTCCATCGGCCCCCTGATCGGCGGGGTCATCTCCGACTTCCTGGGCCACCGGATCGCCTTTTTAAGCACCGGCCTGGTCCTTGCCGCCGCGGGGGTGATCGTCCTCAAATGGGTGGACGATGACGCCGCAGCCCATCAGCATAAAAAGGGTGAGCATTTTAAATTTTTCCCGGACCTCAGGCCCATCATGGAATCCCCGGTGCTGATCTCCCTGATGATCACCACCTTTGTCATCCAGGCGGCAAACATGATTGCCGCCCCCATGCTGCCCCTCTTTCTGAAAGAGCTGGCCGCGGACAGCAGGTACATCGGCTCATCCACGGGGATGGTCCTGGGAGTCGGCGCGGGGGCCGCCGCGGTGTCGGCGGTGCTGGTGGGAAAATATTCCTCCCGCTTCGGCTACTGGAAAACCCTTGCCTTCTGCCTCACCGCCGGGGCCATCCTCACCATCCCCCAAACCTTCGTCGCCAACGTAACCCAGCTCGCCGTGTTCCGCGCCCTGTCCTCCTTCTGCCTCGGCGGCGCCATCCCGGTCCTCAACGCGATCCTCGCCGTCAGCGCCGACAGGGAACACCAGGGCAGCGTCTACGGCTTCAATGCCTCGGTCTCCTCCGCCGGCGGCGCACTTGGCCCCATGATCGGCTCCATGGTCGCCATGATAAACTACCGCATGGTCTTCCTCGCCACAGCAATACTGTTGGGGCTGTCCGCTTACGGGACGATAAAGCGGAGCAAAAGGCTGAAGCAGGGGTAGAGGGGAGCGCCATTGGGCTGCTCCGTGGGCGCTTACGGTGCTTTGAAGTGCGCCCTCTCGAAGCATGATTTTACCTACGAAGAATGGCCGGGCATCCATGACTGGTATTTTTTCAATGACGCCCTGAAAAAGGCTCTGGAAATGTGGTACGCCTAAGTCCTCAGGTCCTCTGATGTGTCCCCTTTTATAAAACTCCCCGGTAGTATATACTCTTCTGAAACCATATTTTGATTATTAGAGGAGAAAGCAGCAATGGGTTCATCGAAGGTGTATTTTACGAACATGCGGACCAGGGTGGGGGAGAGCCTTCTGGGCAAGCTAGACCGGCTTATCGTAAAGGCGGGGATCAAGGAGATCGATTTTAAGCAGAAGTATGCGGCCATCAAGATTCACTTCGGCGAGCCGGGAAACCTGGCCTTTCTGCGGCCCAACTTTGCCAAGACGGTGGCGGACCGTATCAAGACCCTGGGGGGCATGCCCTTCCTCACGGACTGTAATACCCTGTATGTGGGGCGGCGCAACAACGCCCTGGTCCACATGGACGCAGCTTTTGAAAACGGTTATACCCCCTTTTCTACCGGTGTGCAGAACATTATTGCCGACGGCCTCCGGGGCACCGATGATGTGGATGTGCCGGTCAAGGGTGGGACTTATTGCAAGGTGGCCCACATCGGCAGGGCCATTATGGATGCGGACATCGTGATTTCCCTGAACCATTTCAAGGGACATGAAATGACCGGCTTCGGCGGGGCGATCAAGAATATCGGCATGGGTTCCGGCAGCCGGGCGGGCAAGATGGACATGCACAACGACGGCAAACCGGAAGTTGATAAATCCGCCTGTATCGGCTGCAGGATCTGTACCCGGTTCTGCAATCACGGGGCCATCAGTTTTGGGGCCGATAAAAAAGCGGTCATCGATCACAAGAAGTGCGTGGGCTGCGGACGCTGTATCGGCGCGTGCAGCAAAAACGCCATCTCAAATGATTCGGGCACCAGCAACGAAGCCCTGAACTGCAAGATCGTCGAGTACACCAAGGCGGTGGTGGACGGCCGCCCCAATTTCCACATCTCTGTGGTGAACAATGTGTCCCCCTACTGCGACTGCCACGGCGAAAGCGACGCCCCCATTGTGCCGGATATCGGCATCTTCGCCGGCTTCGATCCCGTGGCTTTGGACAAGGCCTGCATCGACGCAGTGAACGCCGCCCCCGGCATTGCAGCCAGCATCCTGGGCGATCGGGAGCACAACCACAAACTGCCTAACGGGGAGGATCACCTTACCGACATTCACCCCACCACGGATTGGCGGACCCAGATTGTCCATGCCGAAAAGATCGGCCTTGGCACTGGTAACTACGAACTTATTACGGTAAAATAATTTTTTCCTATAAGGGAGAAGGACGGAAATGCCGCCGCAGAAACACTGCGGCGGCGTTTACATTTTCCCCCAGCGCTCCAGGGATTCCCTCATAAAGGCCCCAATGTCCATTCCGTAAACCTCCCGCAGCATTGCTCCGTTCAGGACTTCTTCCGGCTTTCCGCAGGAGACAATTTCTCCATCACGCATGAGGGTGGTATAATCGCTGAAACGGTGGACCAGATTGAGATCGTGAAGTACCCCAACAATGATTCTGTTTTTTTCCCTGACCCATGCGGAAAGGTATTGCAGTAATTCTATCTGGTGTTTCAGATCAAGATGATTGGTGGGCTCGTCAAGGAGAATAATCTCCGGGTCCTGGACTAATGTCCGGGCAAGGAAGACCCGTTGCAGCTGGCCCCCGGATAATTCGGTGATAAGCTGATTTTGTACATCCTCAAGTTCCAGCCGTTTGATGGTCGCGGCGATAATGTTTTGATCTTCTGCGGAAAGGTTTTTGAGGAAGCCCGTGGTATGGGCATACCGGCCCAGAGAAATGGTGTCGTATACGGTGTAGGGAAAGTAGATTTGGGAGATCTGCCCCAGGAGGGCGATTTTTTTTGCCAGGTCCCTTCGTGTAAATGAGGCGGCGTCCTGCCCATCAACAGTAATACTGCCGCGATAGGGAAGCAGCCGGGCTATGGTTTTAAGTAATGTGCTCTTTCCGCAGCCGTTGGGTCCGGCGATGCAGAGGATCTCCCCTTGACGGGCTTCAAGGCTGATATTTTTGATAATGTCTGCGCCGTTATACCCGGCGTACAGTTTTTTAATTTCCAGCATTTTCGGCTAACCTTTTTTAAAGTAAACCCAGGCGAAGAAGGGCGCGCCGATGATCGCCGTGATGGCCCCTACGGGCAGTTCCGATGGGGAGATGATGGTCCGGGCGATAAGGTCGGTGACCACCATGAGACAGCCGCCGATGACGAAGGACATGGGAATCACGTAACGGTGATTGGAGCCCACGATCTTCCGCGCCGCATGGGGTGCGATAAGGTCCACAAAGCCGATGGCGCCGCTCAGGGCCACTGCGCCTCCGGTTAATACGGCGGCGAAAAAAAACAGCCGCTTCCGTATGCCGTGAATTTCCACCCCCACCGATTGGGCCTCGTCTTCACCAAAGGTGAGGATGTCCATTTCCCGTGTGTACCGGGCGATCCCCAGGCTGCCGATCAACAAAAAGGGCAGCATCAGCGTAACATAGGGCCATCCCTTGAGGGCAAAGCTCCCCATCTGCCAGAGCACCAGGGTTTTAAGTTCCTCACGGAAAACAGCGGTAATGGTAGTGAGCAAGGCGTTCACAAAAAGGGAAACTACCATGCCGAACAGTATTACTGTGTTGTTGGACATGGTCCGGTCCAGCCGGGAAGAAAAGGCGATCACAAAAAACACCGTCATCAGGCTGAACACAAAACCGGTGAGGGGCAGGGTGAAGCCCCTGATAAAGGGCAGGCTAAAGCCGCTGATGATAATCAGTGCCGCCCCCAGTGAAGCCCCCGATGACACACCGATGATGTAGGGCGAGGCAAGCTGGTTCTTCAACACCGACTGAAACACCGCGCCGCTCATTGCCAGGGCGCCTCCGGCCATAAAGGCCAGCAGCGCACGGGGAAGCCTGAGTTGCCGGACTATGGCAATATCCTTGGGGTCAAGGCCGTTTGTTATGTTCAGCATCACCTTAAGGGTGTCAATAATGCTGATGGAAGAACTCCCCAGCGCGGAACCGCCGCATAATATAAACAGTGATACTAACAGGCCCGTCAGGATTTTTTTGTTGTTAGTCATAATAGTCCGGGTACACCGCATGGGCCATTTGCCGTAAAGCCAGGATGATGTGCTGGGACGGCCGGGATGAGGAATCGGTGTCGATGGTATACACCGCATTGTCCCGCACAGCCTTAATGGTATGAAAGCCGTCACGTTTTTTTATTTCACCGATCGGGTCATCGATAAAATTGACATTGGTCAGGATCACATCGGGGTTCCGTTCCAGTACGGCCTCCGCGCCGGGGGCAATCCAGCCGTTTTTGTCGGCAAAAACATTCTGCGCCCCGATGAGTTCAATCATTTCGTTAAGAAAAGTTTCCCGGCCCATACTCACCATGTTGGGGGCGGGTGATATTTCAAAATAAACCGATTTCTTCACGGTAATACTACTCCCAATCGCAGTAATACTGTTGATCTGCCCATTCATGTTCTGTATCAGTTCCTGCCCTTTTCCCGCCGCATCAAGCGCGGCGGCGATGGTTTCAATGTCCCGGCAAATATCGGCGATACTGCTGCTGGTGGGAAGGTAAACCACGGCGATCCCCATCTCCTTAAGCAGCCGGAAGGGATCGTCCCCCGCGCCGTACACATTGTGTTCGCTGGTGATGATGATGTCAGGGGCCAGGCCGATGATCGCCTCCGGGTCGGGGTAGAAAAAATCTATCTCCGCAATATCCGGCGGCAGGCCCGGTATGAGCATGGAATATTTGTCCGCCGCAATGATCCTGTCCGCAAGGCCAAGGCCGATAATGATCTCCGTATTCGACGGCGCTGTGGAGATGATGCGGTTGATGACGGCGGCGTTGTCCGCTGTTCCGCCGGAATTTGCGGCTGCCCGCGCCCCTGCGCCCCCGCCCTGACTGCGGTTACATCCGGTCAATATCAAGAATATCAATAGTAATACTGCTGTTGTTTTCTGTTTCATGGTACATTGATCCCCTCATAGTTTACCCGCATCCCGATAGTTATGGTAAGCCCCGGCATGGGGTAGTCGTTGAATGATTCATAAGAGGTGTTGAGAATATTCCGCGCAACCGCAAAGACGCTGATGTTTTTGTTAATATGCTGGTTCACCGTAAGATTAAGAAGGAAGTGGGGGTCCAGTTCGGTGATATTCGCGGTCTCCGCATAGCGCAGACTTTCGTAATGGCCGGAAATCAGCAGGGAACCTTCGTTTCCTTGATTATTCGCCCCCCAATACAGACCAAGCGATGCGCCGATGCTGTGCATGGGCATGTAGGGAATGCGCTTGTCGGAATCGTAGGTATATCCGTAACTCAAAAGATAGCTTAAAAGGTACTGATATGAAAGTGAAAGGCCGATCTTTTTAAACGGGCCTTTGGTGAGCGGAATATCTCCCCCTGCCTTTGCGTCTATGCCGAAGAATATCGCCTCTCCGACATTCTGGGGCTTCCAGGCACCGCCTGCGCCATACCAGTGGATCGAATCGTTGGTCCATTGGGCAAAGAAAACGCCTTCGATGTTCCAGTTTTTTTTGAAGCGGTAGGCGGCGCCCAGATCGCCCCCCCAGCCGTCTTCGGACCGCAGATCCGGGTTGCCCGTTCCGCCGCCCCCGGTCCAGTAGAGGTCCTCAAAGTCGGGGTGCTTGAAACTGCGGAAGTAGTTGTTCTTGAGACTTAAGGAGTCGTTTACATTCCACAGGAAACCGAGTTTCGGCACCGGCGTCACAGGCTCCGCGCTGCCGGGTCCGCTGAAAACCGCCTTTACCGATGGGATAATCAAAAAAGTTTTACGGGGCTTATACTCCGTCGTAAGATAAACGCCGCCGTCATGGCGGCTACGGAGGCCGTTCTCCGTGGAATCCAGATAGTTAAAGCGGTAGTCCCATCCCGATCGGAATGTAAGCTGCGACAACGGATACCAGCTCCACCGGTTAATCGCAGTAATACTGTGCTGGTCATGGAGGGAGCTGTTTCCCGCAGGGGGTTCATAATCCATTCTCTGCCAGCTATAGCTCAAAGAGGCTTCTGTGGCAAGATCATCCCGAAATATACGGGGCATGTCGAGCATGATGTTTTGCCGTAAAGAAATATCGTTTTGTTTTCCCGCCATACTTGAGTAGCCCGATGTGGGAATATTTTTATCACCGTAATAAAAGTCGGTGGAAACAATCAGCTTTGAATAATCATCCGGCAGATTCCGCACGAAAGATACGGAGGCCCCGGTGTCCCGGACTTCGCTGCTTTCCTTGCGGCGGGTTTTTTCAAAAATAGTATCCCTGTAGAGGAAATGATTCCCCGCGCGGTTGGCAAACAGATTAGCGGAAAGGGAAAATTTTTCCGCGCCGAATCCCGCAAAGAGGGAATAATTTTGGGTATCAACCAGATCTTCCCAATAGGGACTTCCCGTACTTCCGTCCCTTTCCCGATACGCTCCGGGTATCGCCGAGGTATTAGCGATACTGCCCCCCAGTCGCAAACCGGTTTTTTGCTTTTTGATCGTGATAATGTTGATGACCCCCCCCAATGCGCCGGATACGTTGTATTTGGTATCAGAACCGCCGTAGATAACCTCAATACGTTCGATGTTGTTAAGGTCTATCATGCTGATATCAAACTCACCGGACAGGGGGGAATTAGCGGGAACACCATCAATCAAAAAAGCGATCCGTTCCGAATCAAAGCCCCGCATGTTGATGTCGGTCTGGCCGCCGTAGCCGCCATAGCTGGTGACCCCCAGGTCCAAAGTTTCCCGCAAAAGACTTGCAAGGTCCGGGGCGTGGACCGCATCAATATCTTCTTTGGTAACGATCTTCATCTGTTGGGTGGTTTCAGGGCTCGCCGTTACCGTGAGCCCCTCACCCTCCATAAGAATATCGTCATCAAAAAGATCTTCTTCAAGCGCCGTAATTTCTTCCCCCTGCGCCGTGTCTTCCTGCGGATGCAGGGGACAGAGGATGCAAAGAATCAGGATAAGGGCCGGGAGCAATCTCCCGGCCTTTGGGAAACAGAAAATCATACTGTTTATGGCCGCCGGGTTTGGGGAGTGCCGCCCTGTGCCGAACCACCGCCCCAATTTTCCGCATTTTCCGGCTTGAATCTTTCCCTGGCTAATTCCAGGGTTGCCACTCCCGGATCTGCGTAATCAGGGGCAGGCCCAAAGGCATCTCCAAGCAACACGGTGTTTGCCGATAAATCTTTGAAAAAGACTGCGGTGTATTTATCATCTTCCGTGCGTTTAATGATTATGCAGCCCGCAGTATTACTAAAATTATCCACATATTCAATGGAAGCAGCCTTATAAGCCGGGAACCCATCGGGATGTGAAATGGCAGTTTTGGTAACAATATAGGTATCGGTATATCCACCTCCGAAGTCGGCGAACCAAGTACCGACGAGTTTTTCATTAAGCTCATGGTCAGGATCACCCCCATTGTCGGTATCGCACCCCACAAGCGACAGCGCCCCCATAACAAGGGTGAAAACAGCGAAGAGAGAAAACGTGTTCCTTAACAAAGCGTTTTTCCGAAACATAGATTGCTCCTTTTCCGAAGAAAGGATTGAGAAAAAGCGCCGGGCATGAAATGCGGCAGTCTTTCCCAAGGCTCAGTCCTCGAAGCCTGGAAATTAGATTCGGTCCCGCAGGGGGCCGTTGTATACCAAAGTCTCCTGGCTTATGGGTCTGACCTTTTCCGTCCGCCTTCCCGGCTTGCGGCCAGTGGCGGTTCTTGACGGAATTGTTCCCAATCACAGTTACGGGATAGCGGAGGATTTCCGGCCTAAGCCGGGCGCCTCACTTCCTTTGAAGTATACCCTTTAAGTCTGGGGGATTTTTTAAGACTTGTCAATAGTGATATAATGAAAACAGGAGGACTTATCATGGCAAATTTTTCAGGCTATATCGGCACCTACACCGAAGGTTCGGGGGGCAAGGCGAAGGGGATCTATGGGTTCAGCATGAACAGCGAAACCGGTGTGATAGAGGACATCCGCCTTGCGGCGGAAAAGGTGAATCCATCGTACCTTGCCCTGTCCCCTTCAAAGAAAAATCTTTACGCGGTAAACGAGGTGGACGGCGGCGGTACGGTTTCCGCTTTTTCGGTTGATAAGGACGGGAGCCTTACGCTCCTCAATGACAAGAGCAGCGGCGGGGCCGGCCCCTGCCATGTGGTGATACACAAGGGCGGCGCCCTGGCGCTTGTGGCCAATTATTCAGGGGGCGTCATTGCGGTACTGCCCATTGACAAGAAGGGCCTTCTGGGCGATCCCATTCAGATTCTTCAATATAAAGGCGCTGGTCCGAACACGGGCCGGCAGGAAAAGGCCCATGCCCATTCCTTCACCTTTTCCCCGGACTTCAAAAACGGCTTCGCCTGCGACCTTGGTTCTGACAAGGTGATGTGCTACAGTTTTGATAAAAAAAGTGACAAGCCCCTTGTTCCCTGGAAAGTTCCCTTTATGGCGGCAAAACCCGGCCACGGGCCCCGGCACGGCGTATTCCATCCGTCGGGGGAATTCGCCTATGTTCTGAATGAACTTGAATCCACCGTGGATGTGTTTAAGTTTACCGATGACGGAGCAAAAGGGGATGGCCCCGGGTTTGAAAATCTTCAGAACATTTCCGCGCTCCCCAGGGGCAAAAAGATCGACAGTATTGCTGCGGCGATACGGATCAGCATTGACGGAAAATTCCTCTACGCATCAAATCGGGGCCATGACAGTATTGCTGTGTTCAAGGTTTTAAAAACCGGGCTGCTCGAATTTATTGAGGCTGTTCCATCCGGAGGCACAAGTCCCCGGGATTTCATTCTCGATCCATCGGGGAATTTTTTGCTGGCCCTTCATCAAAGATCCGATAACCTTGTTGTGTTTAAGGTAAACCACAAAACCGGACTTCTCAAAAAAGAACGGGAATACACGGTCCTTTCCCCGGTAAGTGTAATATTCCGTTAAGGAGAACGCCGTGGGTTTGCAAAAGGGTGAAGCCTATGTTTTGGGCCTGGATTACGGAACCGATTCCTGCCGCGTTGTGATCATCGACGCCGCCTGCGGCAAGGAGCTTGCATCCGCGGTGACAAATTATCCCCGCTGGGCCAAGGGGCTTTACAGTAATCCTGCGGCGAACCAGTTCCGTCAGCATCCCCTGGACTATATTGAAACCCTGGAACAGACCGTCCGGGATGCCCTTGGGAAAGCAGGTCCGGAAGCCGCAGCAAAAATCCGCAGTATTGCTATCGACACCACGGGCTCCACCCCCTGCGCGGTTGATCGGACCGCACAGCCCCTGTCGCTCAAAAGTGAATTCGCGGAAAACCCCAGCGCCATGTTTGTGCTGTGGAAGGATCACACCGGCGGCGCGGAAGCGGGCCGGATCAACGATCTCGCCAAATCCTGGGGAGGCGTTGATTATACCCGCTTCCAGGGGGGAACCTATTCCCCGGAATGTTTCTGGGCAAAGGTGATGCGGGTCCTCTCCGAAGACAGCGGCGTGGCCGCCGCGGCCTATTCTTTTCTGGAACACTGCGACTGGATGGCCGCGATGCTTACCGGCAGCGCCGATGTCCTTTCAATAAAACGGAGCCGCTGCGTCATGGGTCACAAGGCCATGTGGCATGGGACTTTTGCAGGCAAAAGTCCCTCGGAGTTTGCCGGAGGCAAACTCCATACCAACGAGGGCGGTTATCCCAGTGATGAGTTTCTTTCCCATTTGGATCCCCGGTTGGTGAAGATACGGGAAACTTTGGGAAACAAAACCTACACCAGCGATACGGTGAGCGGGCTCTTGACCAGGGAATGGGCCGCCCGGCTGGGGCTTCCCGCGCTCATCCCCGTGGCGGTAGGCGGAGTGGACGCCCATGTCGGCGGAGTCGGCGGCGGGGTGCGTCCCGGCCGGATGGTGATGGTGGTTGGCACCTCCACCTGCGACATGATCGTGGGTCCCAAACCCCTTGGCGAGGAAAGGCCCATCCGGGGCATCTGCGGACAGGTTGACGGTTCCATTGTTCCCGGCATGATCGGTTACGAAGCGGGGCAGAGCGCCTTCGGCGACGCCTACGCCTGGTTCCGCCAATTACTGCTCTGGCCCCTGGAAAACATCCTTCCCGGCATTGAGGTCGAAGGCATTGATCAGGCGGCGAAGGAGAAACTCATCAGGGCAATCGCAAAAAAAATTCTCCCTGAATTAGAAAAAGCGGCGGACAAGATTGATCCCGTTGATTCAGGCCTTGCTGCCCTGGACTGGCTCAACGGCCGGCGCTCCCCCGATGCGGACCTCCTGGTGAAAGGGGCTATCGTCGGCCTGGGCCTGGGTTCCTCCGCCCCGCGCATTTTCCGCGCCCTTGTGGAGGCAACCGCCTTTGGCGCGCGGGCCATTACGGAACGTTTCCGCGAAGAGGGCGTCCCCATCGAAAGCATCGCCGCAGTCGGCGGAATAGCCGGCAAATCAAGTTTTGTAATGCAGACCATTGCGGACGTACTCAAGATGCCCATCGAAGTTGCCGCCGGGGATCAGTCGGTGGCGCTGGGAGCGGCCATGTTTGCCGCAGTCGCCGCCGGTCTTTACCCGGACATCCCCTCCGCCCAAAAAGCCATGGGCGCACCCATCGAAAAAATCTACCGGCCAAATGCGGAGCGGGCAAAGATCTACGATGGGATTTACGAACGCTACAAGAGGCTGGGGGAATTTGTGGAGACATTGACAAAATGACAATGGCGCCGTTAGCCTTTATTTACTGGGACTGTAGCAGCCGCAAAATTCAGCTATACCATTTTACCCAGGAATGATACTGGGTTGCAAAATGGTGAATCGTGAAGGTGCATCAACCGGTAGTCCGGCAGCTTTGTTTTCCAGGTATCCATGGGGTTAGGATACAGCAATTCTCATTTTAGCCTTCTAAATTTAACCACAGACCTCACGGAGAACACGGACAAGGACGGTAATAGAGTATGGATACAGAAAAGTTATGAATTATTTGGTGGTAACCGGGCTTAAATTGGGTTTTCTGATAAATTTTTATGCGTTCCCTAAGGCGAAAATCATAAGGATCGTCCGTTAATCTGTCTGTGAGGGTCAGTGTGGTCTGTGGTTTTTCCCAAATGAGAATTCCTGGTTAGGATAACTTCAATTCGTAGCCGCTAAGCGAATGCCAAAATCGGATCGAGCTCCGCACGGAGCGCCAGGTCAAGGGAGGCGTAGATGTGTAAAAACTCTACGAACGGGAAGATACCGAAGTAGGCCCCCGCATA
>BOAU01000039.1 GCA_026002025.1 Spirochaetia bacterium
AATCGTTGAGCAGTAATACTGCGTTTGGGTTTGCCTTTTTCGCCGCGGTGAACACTTCCCGGATAATGCCGACCCGCCCCAGCTCCTTGCAGACACGGGTGATGGCGTTATCGTACTTGTCAAAAATCGGCATGATCACCACTTCGTTGATCACGTCCCATTTGTCGATGCTCCCCTTAAAGGCGGTCACATCCCGCTCGATCCGTTTGAGCTGCTTTTCCAGAATTTCCTTGTTGCTGTACTTCATGAGCCAGTCGGCGCAGACCGTGTGCCAGCAGAGGGGATGCCCCTTGGTGACGATGCCCCGGTCGGCGTAGTATTTTGCGGCGGCGTGGGTGCGCGCTGCATCGGGTTTTCCTTCTTCCTGCTCGTAGCGGCCCCAGTAGAAGGGCAGGGTGGTGTAGTTGTTCAGGGCGAAAATTTTGTCCAGCCGGTCTTGCAGAAAGGTCTGGCGTTTCGCGTCCAGGGGCGTTCCGTCAGGGTTTCCCCCCGCAAGTTCCACCGCGTCAAAACCGCCGCAGCCGAACAGGAATTGATGTTGTTTTTGGCTTATTTTTACACTTGCCCCGGCAAGGGGCGTTCCGTCCGCTTTTAAAAGGCGCAGCCTGGCATTTGATTTACGATGGGCATAGTCTTTACTCATAATATCCTCCAAATAAAACAAGTATACCATCTCTTGACGATCCGGGCTATCCGTGTAAGCATTAAATATGGATCTTGAGATATTTGCCGCCCTTATGTCCGGGATATGTTCCCATTCTCTGGTCAGTCCCGGCCGTCCCCTCAAGTGGACCATCATCGCCAATCCCAGCGCCGGGGGCTTTACCATCCGCGCCCGGTGGAGAAAACACCGCCGCATCCTTCAGGATTACGCAGAGAAGGCCGCCGCGAATCCGCTGCGTGCCGGCAGCGGGCCATCCGGCACTGTTCGTGAATTTGATCGCGGCGGCGCCGGCACTGCCCGGGGCGCCGACGGCAGCGCTAACAAGGACTCAGGCGGTCTTGGCTCTTATGGGCTCCTCCTTACCCGGGGACCCGGCGACGGGGCAAAAATAACAAGGGCCCTGATTGACGAAGCAACGGCGGATCAGAAAGGCGGGGACCAACCGGGAAATGGGGCCGCTCCTTTCTATCTTGTTATTACCGCCGGGGGGGACGGCACCAGCCGTGAAGTGCTTTCCGTTCTGTACGAAGCTTCCCCCGCAGTCAGATCGAATTTCGCGGTACTCCGTCTGCCCATGGGAACCGGCAATGACGGCGCGGACGCCCCGGAACTGGACGCGGCCCTGGAGCTTTTAATCCGCCCGGTACGCATCGAATACCAGCGCAGCCTGCGCCTTGTCACTGCTACAGCCGGCAAGGGGCCTTTCCTGGCCTTCAACATCCTTTCCGTGGGACTCGACGCCTTTGTCACCCACATGACCAACAAGATGAAGGGCAATCTTCCCGGCGATTCCTATAAATTGTGGGTGGACATTGCATCCCTGCTTTACGATCGGATCTACAAGGTGGGGCCCATGGATGTGCAGGCATTTGACGAAAAGGGAAAAGAAGTAAAAGCCTTTCATGAAGATGTGCTTCTTTTGGCCGTGGGCGCCTCGGGACACCGGACCTATGGTTCCCACAAAAAAATTCTTCCCGATGACCGGAATGTCTGCGCATTAAAACAGATGTCCCTGTTCCGCAAGGTGGCCTTAAAGGAACTCTTTAACACCGGCAGTCACATCGACAAACCGGAAGCGATCCCCTTCAGCGCTCACCGGGTGGAGTTCTCAGGGCTTTATCCCATTCTGGCCCAGATGGACGGAGAAACAGTATTACTGCAAAAAGAGGATTTTCCCGCGGCGATAGAACTTTCGGAACCAAATATTCCAATACTGAAATTGAGTTGAAGGAGACGCTTTATGATACGGGTTGCAAAAAACGGGGTCTATCTTTTTAAGGGCCGGCAAGCTGGCGAACCTTCGGTTCTGGTGGAGGATATCCCGCAAAATCAGGGAACGTTGAAAAATTTTTTGCCGGCCGATTCCTCAAACCTTCCGCAGAATCCCCAGGCCGTTTTCAGGCAGGGGACCATTGCCCATAAAATTCTTGCCGCCCATAATAAGGCCGGGGGTGATGCGTGCGACACTAGTGTGTCGCTTGCGGGATCGCAGCTGTCCCTTCATTTTGACGCCATGGCATCCCATGACATTACCTTTGTCAATATCGTGCAGACCGCCAAGGTGAGCGGTCTGGAACAGTTTCCCATTCCCTATTATCTGACCAACTGTCACAATTCCCTCTGCGCCGTTGGCGGCACCATCAATGAGGACGATCATCTCTTCGGCCTTTCCGCGGCCAAAAAATACGGCGGCGTCTATGTGCCCCCGCACCTCGCGGTGATCCATTCCTTTATCCGGGAAAAGGCTGCGGGCTGCGGCAGGATGATCCTGGGCAGCGACAGCCACACCCGCTATGGCGCGCTGGGAACCATGGGGGTGGGGGAGGGCGGTGGCGAGCTGGTGAAGCAGCTCCTGCGGCAAAGCTACGACATCGCCTATCCAAAGGTGATTCTGGTGCACATGACCGGCAAACCTCGCGGCGGGGTGGGGCCCCAGGATGTGGCTTTGGCGATCATCGGCGCGGTGTTTAAGGATGGGTTCGCCAAAAACGCCGTTCTGGAATTTGCCGGGGATGGCATCGCCGCCCTCCCCATGGACTTCCGCGCCGGGATCGACGTGATGACCACCGAGACCACCTGTTGGTCTTCGATATGGGAAACCGACGACACGGTAAAGGATTTTCTCACCATCCACGGACGGGCAGGGGATTACCAAAAACTCAATCCCGATGCGGCCGCCTACTACGACGGCCTTATAGAGCTTGACCTTTCCGCAATCAAGCCCATGATCGCCCTGCCTTTCCACCCCAGCAATGTCTTTGAAATCGATACCCTCCTTGCCAACCCGGAGGACATTTTCGCCCAGGTTGAAAAGGACGCCGCCGACGTTCTTGAAAACCCCAATGTGCCCCTCAAACTGCGGGACAAGATTGAAGGCTCAGGTAGTGCCCGCCGCAATCCATTCCCCTCGCGCCGCATACGCATCGACCAGGGGATCATTGCGGGCTGCGCCGGGGGAACCTTCGACAACATCATGGCAGCAAACGCCATCCTTGCAAATGGCGCCGGGCGCCTTTCAGGCGGCGTAGCGGCGGGCGTGGGCGGCTCCGGCGGCGCAATCAATACCCCCGGCGCGTTTTCCCTGGCCGTGTACCCCGGCAGTCAGCCGGTGATGCTGGAACTTGCAAAAAACGGCGCCCTTGCGGAGCTTATCGCCGCAGGGACCGTGATCCGCACCGCCTTCTGCGGTCCCTGTTTCGGCGCCGGGGACGTACCCGCCAATAACGGCCTTTCCATCCGCCACACCACCCGGAATTTCCCCAACCGTGAGGGCAGCAAGCCCATGAACGGCCAAATTGCCTCGGTGGCCCTTATGGACGCCCGGAGCATCGCCGCCACCGCCTTAAACGGCGGCTATCTCGCTTCGGCGGAATCACTCGGTTTTGAAGAAAAAATCATCCCCTACCATTACGATGACGGCCCCTACCGGACACGGGTGTACAACGGCGCGGGAAAGCCGGACAGGGCGGCGGAACTGGTCTACGGCCCCAACATCACCGACTGGCCGTCAATGCCCGCTCTGGGCGAAAATCTGCTCTTAAAAATTGTTGCCTTTATTACCGACCCGGTCACCACCACCGATGAACTCATCCCCTCCGGGGAGACCTCGTCCTTCCGCTCCAACCCCCAGGGCCTCGCCGAATACACCCTTTCCCGCAAGGACCCCGCTTATGTGGGCAAGGCCAAGGCGGTGCGTGATGCCGCGGAAGCGCTGCTTGCGGGAAAGGCCCTTGATGAAAATCTGCCGGAATTCGCCGCCATTTTTAATGAAATAAAAACCATCAGCGGCTTTAAGAAAATCAGCCCAAAAGACATTCAGCTCGGCTCCGCCCTGTTCGCCCGCAAGCCCGGTGACGGCAGCGCCCGCGAACAGGCCGCAAGCTGCCAGCGGGTGCTGGGGGGCGCGGCCAACTTCGCCAACGAATATGCCACCAAACGTTACCGCAGTAACCTAATCAACTGGGGCATCCTCCCCTTCAACCTTGCGGGAACGCCGCCCTTTAAAAACGGCGATTATGTGTTTGTCCCCGGTATCCGGCTGGCAGTCGCGGATGGTAAAGACGCGGTGGAGGCCTATGTCATAGTTAACGGCAAGGCCGCCGCCTTCACGCTGAAAGTCCCGGAGCTTAACTCCACGGAAAAGGAGATCGTCCTTGCGGGGAGTTTGATAAACTTTAACCGCAGCCGCCTGCACGCTCCTTCGGCCTGATCGCCCGCTGCCCGTTTGCGGACAGCACGGTCATTGACATTAGCCCCCCTTTTTCCCATGATGATTCAGATATGGATGAGAAGCAGTTAAAAAGATCCTATCTTGAAAGTCTGACTACCCATGAACTGGTGCGGATAGCTGATTCTTTTGGTATTGATATCCCGCCAAGCCTGGAACGGGTTTTTATTATCGGGGAATTGCTGGATGCCGCCTCCGGCGAGGATGCGGAAAGCGAAGAAATGGAAGTCGTCCCCCTTGAGGCGGTGGATTTCCACGATTCCGTGCCCCTGCCGAAGCAGTATAACATCACTTTTATTGAACTTTTGATTCGGGACCCCCTTTGGGTCTTTCTTTTTTGGGAAGTTAAGGGCTCCGACAGGGAATTTTTCGAAAAGGAAGAAGATTTTGGAGGCTATTGTCTGCGGGTAAGCCCCGTGGGGAGCGGTGGAGCGGTCCAAAGAAAAAATTCCTTTATCGTGCCTGTTGGAAATGATGATACTGCCTGGTATTTGGGGTTTCCCCCCGGAGGCTCCGCAGAAAAGGCCGCGGTTAATACGGCGGCTCATGCCGAAACCAGATACCAGGTGGAACTCTGCGCCGTCCAGGGCTCCGGGCCGGAGGTGCTGGCGGTGTCCCCTTTGTTTACCATGCCCCGCCTTCAGCCCCCCAAGTCAGGTGAAGCGGGGCCGCTTAATCCCCTTATCCGCCTTTCTGGCGCGGAAGATTTCCGGGTAATCAGGAATGCGGACCGGCAGCCCCGGTCCAGATATGGGATCATCAGTACCGGCGGTCTTACCGGGGGGACTTCTTCTTGAGCATGACCATGGGGGAAAACCTTGATCCGGGCCTGTCCCGGCGGAAGGTTCCGGTTCTTTCGGTGGTCCTTGAGGCCCATCTGCCTTTTATCCGGCGCTGTGGAGGCCGGGGACTTGCCGCTCAAGCAAGCCCGAATGACGAAGGTTCTCCTCTTGATCCTCAACAAAGCCCAGGGGACGTAGGTTCCTCCTTTGATGGGGCTTGCGAACCTGCCGGGGGGCTTATCAACAACAGCGTATGCGGCAATGTTCCCGGCGCCGAGGAAATTTGGTTCTTCGAGGCCCTGTCCGAAACATACATCCCCCTCCTGCAGGTCATGGACCGGCTGGAGGGGGATCATGTCCCCTTCCGGCTGGGCATCTCCTTTTCGCCCATTCTCTGTCATCTTCTGGAAGATGAACTCCTGCTGCAAAAATACCTTGATTATACGGACAAACAGATCGAATTCGGAAAAAATGAGTTGGACCGGACTGCGGGGGACCCGAAGCTGCAAAAACTGGCCCGGATGTATTATGAGCGGGCGGTGGAAAGGCGGATCGTCTTTACCGAACGCTATGGGGGGAATATCCTCAAGGTTTTTGATCATTACCAGCGGAAGGGTAAGATCGAAATCCTCGCCGCCGCCGCGACCCACGCCTTCCTGCCCTTTTACACGTCCTTCCCCGAGGCTATCCAGGCCCAGGTAGAGGTAGGCGTTTCCTCTTACCGGAATCATTTTGGAAAATATCCCCAGGGCTTTGCCCTGCCTGAATTGGGCTGGACCGCAGGACTGGACAGGATCCTCCGTTCCTATAATTTTGGGTATACCATTACGGAAACCCACAGTCTTGTTTTTGGGGATCCCCCTGCGTCAAAGGGGAGCTTTTACCCCGTTAAAACTCCTTCGGCCTTTTTTGTGATCGCAAGGGAGCACTATGCGGAGGGGGACATCGCCGCCCTCATGCGCTCTCCGGTTTACCGGGATAACAACGAGGATGCGGGCTATGAGCTTCCCCCGGAATTGGTACAGGCCTTTCTGGGGGCGAACGGGGTCCGCCGACCCACGGGCTGTAAATACCGGTGTATCGGATCAAACCCGGCCCATCCCGGCGATCCCTTGGCAGGGGAAAAGGAGCTTTACGATCCCCAAAGGGCCGCCGCCCAGGCCGCCGAAGACGCCCACCGCTTCCTTGATGATCGGATCAGGCGGCTCATCTCCGCTTCCCAATACATGGAGGAGCCCCCTCTCTGCCTCTGCGCCCTTGACGCCGACACCCTGGGCCGTTACTGGTACGAGGGTCCTCAGTTTCTCGAAGCCCTTTTCCGGGAAGGGGCGTCACGCAGGGAAATTCAGTTTATGAACCCGGCGGAATATCTTTACAAACAGGACAGCGCCGCCTTTGAAACGGTTATCCCCGAATATTCTTCCTCCGGTGTCAACGGCTATGCTGAAATGTGGCTGGACGCCTCCAATGACTGGATGTACTGTCACGCAATCCGCGCCATGGACCGGATGATAGAACTGGCGGAACGCTTCCCCGATGATACGGGCCTCAAGGAACGGTCCCTGAACCAGGCCGCCCGTGAAATCCTCCTGGTCCAGACTTCGGACTGGCCCAAGATGCTCTACAAGCAGGAAAACGCCGATTTTGCCCGGGCCCAAATTGAAGATGCCCTGCGGAATTTCACCACTATCTATGAAGCTTTGGGCAGCAATTACATCAGTACCGAATGGCTCACCAACCTGGAGCGCCGCCACAATATTTTCCCCCATATCAACTACCGGGTTTTCCGGCGGAAAAAGTGATATGGAGAAAAAACGGCTTTTCCTTCAGTACCAGGAAAACCCTGGCAATGACGCCTATATGTACTATACTCATGTAAGAGAAGATGGGCAGTACGATGATTTGACCCTCTTGGGTATTAAACGGAAAGAGATAAAAAAACCGGCGGTTTTTTAATTAAGGGAGGTACATTATGGCATTTAGTGATCGAATGAAGGAGCTTTTGGACCAGGGGGTTTCGATTTCCAAAGATTTGGCAGCCAAGGCCGGGGCAAAGGCCCAGGATTGGGGTGAAAAGGGTTATCAGGCCTCAAAGGAATTTGCGGCTAAAGCCGGGGCAAAGGCCCAGGACCTGGGTGAACGGGGAGTCCTGACCCTGGAAATCAAACAGCTTGAAAGTCAGGTTAAAAAACTTACCGGCCGCCTGGGCGCCGAGGCCTACCATGCCTTTGTGGAAGAGGACCACAAAACCATCTCCATTGATACCCCTGCGGTTAAGGCCATCCTTGCTGAACTGGCATCCGTCAAAGAGGCCATCGAAAACCGGGAAGCGGAGCTTCAGAGCCGGAAAGTAAACTAAAAAGCAATTTGACGCTTCTTTCTCCCTATGGTACTATTTACCCGGTTGAAAGGAGCATATATGTCCGGGGAATTTAAAGATTATTATGTGGAAAAAATTGAACGGCAGACAGCTTATTTAAAACAGCTGCGTTACCGGAATATTGTGCCCATAAAAGAATTCCTTGCCTCCGATGAGCCCGCTGATTTTAAATACCCCGCCATTTTGCCCCCCGGGGGTTCTTCAAAAAAAATGCACATCGGTGATTTCTGGAGCGGCAGGGATCGCTATATCTGGCTGGATTGTAAGGTAAAAATCCCCAATGAATGGAAGAATGAAGAAGCGGCCGGGGTCTTTGATTTTGGTACCACCGGGGGCGGATTTAACTCGGGGTTTGAGTCCCTGTTGTTCGTTAATGGCGCGCCCTGGCAGGGGGTGGACAGCAATCATCTTGAAGTTTTCTTCCCCGGTTCCGCAGGCAGCAACATCGATCTGAATTTTCGTTTGTGGAGCGGCCTTGAAGGGGGCGGCGTAAAACAGGATCAGTACCATCAGTTAAAGCAGGCCTTTCTCTGTACCCTGGATAGATCCGTAGATGAATTATACTATCTGATAAGCAATCTCTGTGAAACCATCCGGATTCTGCCGGAAGACGATCCGGCTAAATACCAGATTGAATTGATTTTGACCGAAGGTTACGCCCTGGTGGATTTTACCAATGCCGGATCGGACGCATTCATCAAATCGGTGCAGGCTGCGCTGAACTATTATAACAAGGCCCTTAAGGACAAGGCGAAGGCAAAGGATGTTTCCGTGGACTTTGTCGGCCATACCCATATTGATTTGGCCTGGAAATGGCGGTATAAGCATTCCCGGGAAAAGGCTGAACGCTCCTTTTCAACGGTGCTCAGGCTGATGGAAAAATACCCCGAATATAAATTCCTTCAGACCCAGGCGCAGTTATATGATTCGGTCAAACAGGATCATCCTGAGCTGTATAAGGAAATCCGCAAACGGATTGCCGAAGGACGCTGGGAAGCCTCAGGCGCCATGTGGGTCGAGGCGGACTGCAATATCCCCTCCGGGGAGTCCCTGATACGGCAGATAATCTACGGGAAAGAATTTTTCCGCAGGGAATTCGGCGTTGAAAATACCTTCCTCTGGCTCCCCGATGTGTTCGGTTATAGCTGGGCCCTGCCGCAGATACTTAAAAAGGCCGGCATTGATACCTTTATTACCACCAAGATAAGCTGGAACGAAACCAACCGGCTGCCCCATGATACCTTCCTCTGGACCGGAATTGACGGCACCAGCATACTTACCCATTTTATTACCACCCCCGACGCAAAGGGGAAGAGCCTTTTTTATACCTATAATGGAGAGGTTTACCCCCGTACCGTAAAGGGAATATGGTCGGCCTACCAGGATAAGGCTCTGAATCAGAATTTGCTTTTTTGTTACGGCTTTGGGGATGGGGGCGGCGGGGTTACCCGGAACATGCTGGAGAACCTGCGGGCAATTTCCAAAATTCCCGGGCTTCCCGCGGTCAGGACCTCTACTGTAACCGACTACCTTGAAAAGCTGCATAGGCAGATTGCCCTCCATAACAAACCCGATTCACGGGTCTTGCATACCTGGGATAAGGAACTGTACCTGGAGTATCACCGGGGAACCTATACATCCCAGGCCGCGGTCAAGAAAATGAACCGCCGTCTGGAACTCCTGTACCGGGATGCGGAAATACTCCAGTCCTTTGCGGCGTTTAAGAATCAAAGATGGGACAAGACCTCCCGGAACGCCTTAACTGCCGGCTGGAAATTGATCCTGAAAAATCAATTCCACGATATTATTCCCGGTTCCAGTATTACAGAAGTATACGAGGATACCAAACAGGATCATGAAGAGGCCCTTGCCCTTGGAACCGAAGTTCTGCAGGCCGCCCTGGGCGATCTTTGCGGCAAGGATGAAAAGGCATTTTCAGTGATCAACACCGCCGGCTGGACCCGTTCGGCCCTGGCCCGTTTCCCGCGGCTTAACAAGGGGGAAATTCTTGTCGGGGAGCAGGGCGCCCCCCTGATTACCCAGGAATCCGACTTTGAGGGAAAAGTGGCAACCTATGGATTCATACCTTCAATCGCTGCTTTGGATATACAGACCATACGGAAAGAAGATAAAAAGCCGGGTATCACGGAGAAGGAGCCCTTTAAGACAGGAAAAAACACCATCGATACCCCCTATTACCGCATCAGGTGGAATAAGGCCGGGCAGCTTGTTTCAATCATAGACAAAGAAACGGACCGGGAAACCCTTACCGGTCCGGGAAACCAGCTGCAGATTTTTGAAGACCGGCCCCGTACCAGCGATGCCTGGGAAATTGAAGCCAATGTTGACCAAAAGCGGGAAATTATTGACACATTGGAGAAATTCGAGGTTTTGGAGACCGGCCCCCTCTTTGCCCGGCTTCGTTTTGTCTGGTCCTATGGAAAATCGAACATATCCCAGGATCTTATCCTTTATTCCGTACATAAGCGGATTGATTTTAAAACAGAGGTGGACTGGCAGGAGCGGAGCAAGCTGCTCAAGGCTGCCTTCCCGGTGGATGTCAGGGCCGCAAATGCCCGGTATGACATTCAAAACGGCAGTCTGGAACGGCCGACCCACCGGAGTACCAGCTGGGACGCCGCCCAGTTTGAAGTGGCAGGGCACCAGTGGGCGGATCTCTCTGAAAAGGATTTCGGCGTTTCCCTATTGAACGATTCAAAATACGGCTATGATGTTTTGGGAAACACCCTGCGGCTCAGCCTGCTGAAATCCGCAGAATTCCCCGACCCAATAGCGGATAAGGGGCTCCATCAGTTTACTTATTCCCTGTATGTCCACAGGGAACCCTGGTACGCTTCCGGCCTGATCCCCCTGGCATGGGACCTTAACGCCCCCCTGCTGGCGGTTCCCGGTAAGCCGGTTCTGGACCGTTTTGTGCAATTTTCTTCCGCAGACATTGCGGTGGATGCAATAAAGCAGAGCGAAGAGGGGGATGATGTGATTATCCGCCTTCACGAAATGCACGGCGGAAGGGCAAAGCTCAATCTTGCCTTTACCGTACCGGTTGCGGGCTGGGCGGAGACGGATCTTCTGGAAAGGCCCCTCGGTAAATTTGAAAATTCGGCGGAAATAAGCAAAGAATTACGTCCCTTTGAGATAGTCACCTACCGGGTAAAGCTGAACCAGGCAAAAATAAGGGAAATTGGCAAAAAATCATGAAAATTTATAAAAAAGCACAAAAAACCTCTTGAATTTATTTTTTTAAGATAGTATATTAGGTTATATCTTCCTTAAGGAAGATAAGTTCTTTGTAAGTTTCGATGTGCCGGTGAATGCGGGGATTTTAATCCCGCTACTTTTTTCTGCATATGTGTTTGTCGTTAATTTGATAAATTTGGATGAAAGCCAAATTGTCAGATTTATTGATGAATCAGAAAAGAATCTTTCAAAAGACAACAAAACATCTTAATTCGCGGTCCAAAGGGCTTGACAGAATTATTGAGGTGTAGTATTATCTGCAAGCCGTTCTTTAAAGAACGGTCCTGTCCCATTAGGGGGCAGTAAAGGTTAGGGGTGGCTAAAAGGCCGGTCCAAACCGTGTTTTTTGGCAATATAGGGAAGGGGAGAAGGGACGAAGCTGCGCTTGGTCTTGGGAGGATTGGCCTTGGTCAATCCTGCGAGGGCAGAGTGTGGTGGAGTTAAGGAAAGAGGAAGATACGCGAGCGTATTAAGAGGAAGGAGCGGTTAGTCTGAGGGTTTGAATCCGAAGGCCGGCCGCGCTCAAATTGGTATATCTACCTGCCTTCGGGCAGATAGAAAACATATCATGGAGAGTTTGATCCTGGCTCAGAACGAACGCTGGCGGCGCGTCTTAAGCATGCAAGTCGGGCGGCAAGGTGCAGCAATGCATCCTAGAGCGGCGGACTGGTGAGTAACGCGTGGGTGACCTACCCTTAGGTTGGGGATAGCCGTTAGAAATAGCGGGTAATACCGGATGTGGTTATCGGGCTATGGCCTGGTAAAGAAAGAAGCTTTGGCTTCGCCTGAGGATGGGCCCGCGTCCCATTAGCTAGTTGGAGAGGTAAGAGCTTACCAAGGCGAAGATGGGTAGCCGGCCTGAGAGGGTGAACGGCCACACTGGGACTGAGATACGGCCCAGACTCCTACGGGAGGCAGCAGCTAAGAATATTCCGCAATGGACGAAAGTCTGACGGAGCGACGCCGCGTGGATGAAGAAGGCCGTGAGGTTGTAAAGTCCTTTTATTGCTGAAGAATAAGGCGGGGAGGGAATGCCCTGCTGATGACGTTAGGCAATGAATAAGCCCCGGCTAATTACGTGCCAGCAGCCGCGGTAACACGTAAGGGGCGAGCGTTGTTCGGAATTATTGGGCGTAAAGGGTGCGTAGGCGGTTATGTAAGTCTGTGGTGAAATGGCAGGGCTCAACCCTGTCACTGCCATGGAAACTGTATAACTAGAGTCATGGAGGGGTAGTTGGAATTCCGCGTGTAGGGGTGAAATCTGTAGATATGCGGAAGAACACCGGTGGCGAAGGCGAACTACTAGCCAATGACTGACGCTGAGGCACGAAAGTGCGGGGAGCAAACAGGATTAGATACCCTGGTAGTCCGCACTATAAACGATGTACACTAGGTGTTGGGCCGAGCGGTTCAGTGCCGAAGCGAACGTGATAAGTGTACCGCCTGGGGAGTATGCCCGCAAGGGTGAAACTCAAAGGAATTGACGGGGGCCCGCACAAGCGGTGGAGCATGTGGTTTAATTCGATGATACGCGAGGAACCTTACCTGGGTTTGACATGGTAGTGAATGGTGCAGAGATGTATCAGTCCCGCAAGGGACGCTATCACAGGTGCTGCATGGCTGTCGTCAGCTCGTGCCGTGAGGTGTTGGGTTAAGTCCCGCAACGAGCGCAACCCCTACTGCCAGTTACTAACAGGTAACGCTGAGGACTCTGGCGGAACTGCCGGTGACAAACCGGAGGAAGGTGGGGATGACGTCAAGTCATCATGGCCCTTATGTCCAGGGCTACACACGTGCTACAATGGGAGGTACAAAGTGACGCGAAGCCGCGAGGCAAGAGCGAAGCACCAAAAGCCTTCCGTAGTTCGGATTGAAGTCTGAAACTCGACTTCATGAAGTTGGAATCGCTAGTAATCGCGCATCAGCATGGCGCGGTGAATACGTTCCCGGGCCTTGTACACACCGCCCGTCACACCATCCGAGTTGGAGGTACCCGAAGCCGGTAGCGTAACCGCAAGGAGCGCGCTGTCGAAGGTACGTTTAGTGAGGAGGGTGAAGTCGTAACAAGGTAGCCGTACTGGAAAGTGCGGCTGGATCACCTCCTTTCACTGTGAAAGGTAAGAAAAACCCGATGGGTTTTTCTCTTGGAGTTTCCTGGCGGAAACTCCGGCAACAGTCTGTTAAGGATTGTTGTAAACAAACAGCGGTAACCTGCAAGGGATATTGCGAAGAAAGTCAGTTGGGGAGCCCTGACTGATGGGGCCTACGGGCCTTACCAACAAGGTTTACGGAAGTGAATCTTGCATGGAGTTTACGAAAGTAAACTCCTCAGGTAAAAACCGCAAGGTTTTTACCCTTCCTCTTAAGAATCTTTTCGGGAGTTTGCGTAAGCAAACTCCAAGGTGAAACGCGCAAGCGTTTCACCCCTTCTCCCTCTCCCTTTTTTTTGAATGTAACGCTCTTGTAAGAAGGGCGAAACAGATATGGAGCGTAGCCAACTGGTTTATTTCTGCGAGTGTGGAGTTTGCCAAAGGCAAACTCCTAAATTAAAAAACGATTTATCGTTTTTTAATCGGGGATATAGCTCAGCTGGCTAGAGCGGCGGCTTTGCAAGCCGTAGGTCAGGGGTTCAATTCCCCTTATCTCCAAGGTTTGTTTAAACCAAGCTATTAGTACAGCTGGATATACAGGCGCTTTTTGCAAAATAAGCGTTACAATGTTATTTGACAATAAACAGGGAAGGGTGTATGAATGAGAATCCTGACGGATTTTCAAGGCAAAGGTTTGAAAGAACCTTTGCAAGAAGAATAATATGGTCAAGCGAGAGAAGGGTTTATGGTGGATGCCTTGGCGTATTAAGGCGAAGAAGGCCGTGGTAAGCTGCGAAAAGTCGGGGGGAGGAGCACACATCCTGTGATCCCCGGATAGCCGAATGGGGTAACCCGGCGGTCGAGAGGCCGTCATCCGGGCGTTGAATACATAGGCGCCGGAAGCGAAACTGGGGGAACTGAACCATCTAAGTACCCTGGGAACAGAAATCAAAGAGATTCCGAAAGTAGCGGCGAGCGAAATTGGAAGAGCCCAAACCGTCAGTAATGGCGGGGTTGTAGGGCCGTCTGGGGGCAACCCGCAGAGTGAGAAAACTTCAGCGTAGCGGAACGGTTTTGGGAAAGCCGGGCAGAGAGGGTGAAACCCCCGTATGCGAAATGTTGAGGTCTCTGTGAGACGGTACCTGAGTACGGCGAGGCACGAGAAACCTTGTCGGAAACCGGGTCGACCACGATCCAAGGCTAAATACTTAATACGACCGATAGCGGAGCAGTACCGTGAGGGAAAGGCGAAAAGAACCCCGGTGAGGGGAGTGAAAGAGAACCTGAAACCGTAAACCCACAACAGGTCAGAGCCGGAGCAATCTGGTGATGGCGTGCCTTTTGTAGAATGAGCCTGCGAGTTACGATAGCGAGCGAGGTTAAGGAATGGAAGTTCCGGAGCCGGAGGGAAACCGAGTCTGAACAGGGCGCAGAGTTCGTTGTCGTAGACCCGAAGCCAAGCGATCTAGTTATGTGCAGGCTGAAGCTCCGGTAAAACGGAGTGGAGGGCCGAACCCTAGTCTGTTAAAAAAGGCAGGGATGACATGTGACTCGGAGCGAAAGACTAAACAAGCTTGGAAATAGCTGGCTCTCCCCGAAATGCCTTGAGGGACAGCCTCATCAAAATCTCTACGAGGTAGAGCACTGGATGGACTAGGGGGCTTCACCGCCTACCAAACCCAATCAAACTCCGAATGCGTAGAGACAACTGATGGGAGTGAGACTGCGGGCGACAAGGTTCGTAGTCGAGAGGGAAACAGCCCAGACCGTCAGCTAAGGTCCCAAAATACCGCTCAGTGTGAAATGATGTGTGATGGCGAGGACAGCCAGGAGGTTGGCTTAGAAGCAGCCATTCCTTAAAAGAGTGCGTAATAGCTCACTGGTCGAGTCATGATGCGCAGATAATGTAACGGGGCTAAGCGGTATACCGAAGCTACGGGTTCAAGCGATTGCTTGCAATCGCCTGGACGGTAGGGGAGCATTCCATGGACCGAAGAAGGTTGTCTGTAAGGGCAGCTGGAGGGGATGGAAGAGAGAATGCAGGTATAAGTATACGAAAAGACGGGTGAGATCCCCGTCCGCCGAAAGCCTAAGGATTCCTGGGTAAAGGTCATCTGCCCAGGGTAAGTCGGCCCCTAAGGCGAGGACGAAAGTCGTAGTCGATGGGAAACGGGTTCAGAATCCCGTACCTTAGTACATTTTGAAGGGGTGACGCATGAGGTGAAACCCGGCCGGGCGACGGTTGTCCCGGTCGAAGTGGCGAGCTATTGGGGGTGCAGGCAAATCCGCACTTCTAGGTGAGCCATGACAGCGAGTGGAGCTACGGCGAAGCGAAGCGGGTGTAATCAGGGTGCCAAGAAATAACCTCTAAAGCTAGGTGTATTAAGACCGTACCGTAAACCGACACAGGTAGGCGGGATGAGCAATCTAAGGCGCTCGAGAGAACTCGCGTTAAGGAACTCGGCAACATGCATACGTAACTTCGGGAGAAGTATGACCACTTTTAGTTTAGCAATAGGTTAAGGGTGGTGGCACAAAGCAGTCCCAGGCGACTGTTTACCAAAAACACAGGCCTCTGCGAATCAGCAATGAGACGTATAGGGGCTGACACCTGCCCGGTGCCGGAAGGTTAAGGGGAGCGGTTATCCGTAAGGAGAAGCTGTGAACTGAAGCCCCGGTAAACGGCGGCCGTAACTATAACGGTCCTAAGGTAGCGAAATTCCTTGTCGGGTAAGTTCCGACCCGCACGAAAGGTGTAACGATCTGGGAGCTGTCTCAACGCGAGACTCGGTGAAATTTAAGTACCGGTAAAGATGCCGGTTACCCGTGGTTAGACGGAAAGACCCCGTGAACCTTCACTGTAACTTATCATGGGGACTTGATGCGGCATGTGTAGGATAGGTGGGAGGCTATGAAGCATGGGCGTTAGCTTGTGTGGAGCCGCCGGTGAAATACCACCCTTGTTGGATTAGGTTTCTAACCTGCCCCCTGAAGCGGGGGTGGGGACAGTGATAGGCGGGCAGTTTGACTGGGGCGGTCGCCTCCCAAAGAGTAACGGAGGTGCGCGAAGGTCTCCTCGCGCTGGTTGGAAATCAGTGTATGAGTGTAAAGGCACAAGGAGGCTTGACTGCGAGACTGACAGGTCGAGCAGGTACGAAAGTAGGTCTTAGTGATCTGGCGGTAGCGAGTGGAAGCGCCGTCACTTAACGGATAAAAGGTACTCCGGGGATAACAGGCTGATCTTCCCCAAGAGTTCACATCGACGGGAAGGTTTGGCACCTCGATGTCGGCTCATCGCATCCTGGGGCTGAAGCAGGTCCCAAGGGTTTGGCTGTTCGCCAATTAAAGCGGTACGTGAGCTGGGTTCAGAACGTCGCGAGACAGTTCGGTCCCTATCTGCCATGGGCGCTGGAAAGTTGAGAGGAGCTGTTTTTAGTACGAGAGGACCGAAATGGACGAACCTCTGGTGTACCGGTTGTCCTGCCAAGGGCACGTGCCGGGTAGCTACGTTCGGAAGGGATAACCGCTGAAGGCATCTAAGTGGGAAGCCCACCTCAAGATTAACTTTCCCCGGGGGTTTAACTCCCCTGAAGGTACCAGGAAGACTACCTGGTTGATAGGTTGGAGGTCTACGCATCGTAAGGTGTTCAGCCGACCAATACTAATCTACCGTGAGGCTTGACCATATTATTGTTCTGCGAGGAACCCGAAGGGTTCCCATACACCTTGTGTCCCTTACAGAAATCTGAAAAGAGGTTTCTGCTATTAGCAATGTAATTAATTGCCTGGTGATTATGGTGGAGGTGTTATACCCGTTCCCATTCCGAACACGGAAGTCAAGCCCTCTTACGCCGATGATACTGCCCCCCTGAGGGGTGGGAAAGTAGGTCATTGCCAGGCTTTTTTATTTGGGGAAAAGAGATATGAATTCAAAGTTGAAAATGGCTATTGTAGGGGCGGGAATCTGGGGGGAGAATCACGCGAAGATATATAAGGCCCATCCATTCTGTGAAGTTGTGGCGGTTTGCGATCAGAAGAAGGGAAAGGCCCGGGAACTGGCGGATAAAATGGGGATACCCCAGTCCTATGAAAACTATGAAGAGATGTTTAAAAAATGCGGCTGTGACGCGGTAGCTATTGTTACCCCTGATTTTGCCCATGCGGATATCGCCATTAAAGCGGCTGAAAACAAAAAACATGTACTGGTGGAAAAGCCCCTTGCCACCACACGGGAAGATGTTTTTGCCATGCGGGAGGCCTTTGAAAAAAACAAGGTCCGGGCCATGGTGGATCTCCATAACCGTTGGAGCCCGGCTTTTAATGTGGCCCATCAAAGTGTTGAGAAGGGGGAATTGGGCGCCTTATATTCAGGTTATATGCGTCTGAATGATATAAAATGGGTTGCCACCGACATGCTGCCCTGGGCGGCGCAGTCTTCCATTTTATGGTTTCTGGGCAGCCACAGCCTTGATACCCTGCGGTGGTTTTTCAATGATGAAGTAAAGCGGGTATACGCGGTCGGCAGAGAGGGGCTCCTTAAAGGTTTGGGTGTGGATACGGTGGATACTTACCTGACTACCCTGGAATTCAGGAATGGGGGTATTGCCCAGATGGAAAATGGGTGGATTACCCCCAATGCCAACCCTTGCGTAAACGATATTAAATTCAATATCCTGGGGGATAAGGGAATGATAAGCCTGGATCTGAGCAACCATAACCTTATTCAAAAATACACCGACGAGAAGGTTACTGTTCCCGACATGGTCGTGCAGCATTCAATTTTTGGTTTTCCCAGGGGATTTGCCTTTGAGAGTATCCGATCCTTTGTGGATTGTATTTTGAGCGGCGAGGAATTCCACGTCTCGGTGGAAGACGCGGCGAATACCAGCCTGGCAATTCTGGCAATAATGGAATCTGCCCGCACAAGAATGCCTGTGGACGTAAAATATTGAGAGCCCTCTGGAAAACCCTTGAAAGCTCTCCCCATTCAATAGTACATTTAAGAGATGCTGCCGGACTTTGAGGTAATACATGAAAATTGAAGTCTATTCTCCGACCATCAGGCGGAAGGAGATGGATGCGGTTCTTACGGCCATGGTGGAAGATAAAATCGGTCCCGGAGAGCAGGCCCGGCTCCTGATTCAGATTGCCAAAGAGCATCTCCATTTTGATTATTGTCTTGCCCTCCGCAGTCCGGCGATTGCCCTCTACCTTGCCCTGAAAGCATTGAACCTTGAAGACGGCCAGGGGGTGCTTATTTCCGCCCTGTCCCCCAGGTACTATGTACGGGTGATTGAAGATCTGCGGCTTAAACCGATTTATTGCGATGTGCTTTCATCCTCTCCCATTATCAGCCGGGAAACCATTGAGGTCGCCATTGCGAAAAAACCTGAAGGCCTAGACCCCCGGTGTATTGTGATCCGCCACACCCTTGGCTTTGTGCCGGATGCTGCCGCCATAGTGGAACTGGGGCTGCCGGTCATTGATGACCGGTCCCAAAGTTATGGTTTTATTGCAGGCGATGATGCGGCGGAAGGAAAGGAAGCCGCTGAGCCCTCATCCGCAGGGCAGGGCCGCGAAACGGGAAATCCTGCCGGAACTTCCGGTGTATTCACGATTTTAGGCCTTGAGGAACGGGATATGCTTACCGCAGGCGGGGGGGCGCTCCTCTATGCGGCGAACCGTCGGGATGGATCGGTGCTGCGGGGCCTGGGAGAACTCCCCCCGGAATACAATCTGCCGGATATCAATGCCGCCATGGCGGTGATCCAGTTCCGGGAGGCAGCGAAAAATCTGGAAAAGCGCCGGGAAATTGCCCGTGTTTACACACAGTCGGCCCTCCGTACCAGGCACAAGCGCTTTGTCCAGGATGCGGGGGAATACAATAACTACGCCTT
>BOAU01000040.1 GCA_026002025.1 Spirochaetia bacterium
TGCTTGCATTCAACGCATTAAAAAAATCGCCTTTGGGTTTCGGAACAAAGAACGGTTTAAGCGTTCTATCCTTTTTCACCTGGGCGGTTTGGACATGAGTCCTTCCACCTCATAGCCGGAAGAGCCTTAATTATGATATAATTCTTTCAGAGAAGCGTCAATTTATACAGTCAACGCTAATTCCTTATAATACAAGGAATTACAAGACTTTATAAAAGGCCTTTTTGTTTGTATATTGTATGTGGTAAAGGAGTATGAATCATGGGAAAAGCTGAATTTGGCATGTTAGACGCGATATTAGATGAATTGGTAAAGAGTTGGAATGACAATGAATACCAGCCCTTGTTAGAGGCAGATGTGGCCGGCTGGCTTTTTCATATAATGATATCAGCAAAAGATTTTTATAACTCCAAAAAGGAAGAAATACATTTGGAGACAAGAGTAACTAATCAACCCCAGGTTAAACCTGATATTGTTATAGGTGAAGTTAATCAAAATCCGGAAGGACAAAGGATTTGCATTGATCCAAGGGTGGTAATAGAAATCAAGTTATTCCCAAGCAAGGGATTTACCAATTCCCAACATTTTGTTCATCTTGAGCATGTCTTAGAGGATGACTTACCTAAACTTAAATTGATTTTAGAAGAAAACCGTAAGTGTCTTTGTTATAGTTTAATAATTGATGGCGACAGCTATTTAGAAAAAGAATTTAAAAAAGGAAAATATGAAAGTACCACAACTCGGTGGCAAATAATAAATGAGCGCAATAACTCAAATAAAAATATTGTATTATATTTTATTAAATTTAGCGGTAATCGGTGGTCATGGGAAAGAGTTTGACAAAATAAGGATGAGTAAACCATGGGTGAAGCGAAGGAATACAAAAACTATTTTGAATTTGCAGATGGATCCTGCTGGTTCATTAAATCCTCCGATACACAATACCAGACTATAGCCGGGTTTGTCAACCAGAGCGCGGGAGAACTATTTACAAGCCTTAAAGATTGATCCTTCATTTGAGCCTGCGGTGGCTGCCCTTGCCGCGCTTGACAATCAAAACGATGACACGGAAACGGAAGATGAAGAAGAGGAAGATGGAGGTGAAAAGATGGAACATATCATGTACGATCCCGATGACACTGATCATCAGGCGGAAGAAATCACGGGCATTGATTTCCCCGATGGAATTACCGCAATTTACGGCGATTTTAATGAGAACGAAATAACCGAGCTTGTTTTTCCCGACAGCATTACCAGGATTGAGGTAACATTTTCATACAATCCCATAGAACATATCCAATTACCGCCCCGGCTTGCCTTTATCGGCGCGGAAGCGTTTTTGGAAAACCAGCTCAGTGAAATAGACATTCCCGATTCGGTTACCGAGATTGAAGCCGGCGCATTTTGTAACAATCAATTGACCTATGCGGCTATTCCGTCAAAATTAGAATACATCGCAGAGAATCTGTTTGCGGATAATCAGCTTGATACGGTTGAATTCCCCGCAAACGGCAGCCTTGTGCAAATCGATGGAGGGGCATTTTTCAATAACCGGCTTGAGGAGATTGCGCTGCCGGATACCATTAAATGGATTGGTAACGGCGCCTTTGGGGGCAATCCCTTAACCAGTATCACTATCGGGGCCGGTGTTCAACCATTTGATTCGGCGCCGCAGTTTGCGGAAAACACCTTCGGTGATTACGGCGAATCATTTATTGCCGCATACGATGCAAACGGTAAAAAAGCCGGAACCTACGCTTATGACGAAGAATCCGGCGCCTGGAGCATTGACGGTGATGACACCGGGAGCGCCGTAGAAAAACCGGCCCCGGCCATGGCGCCTATTCCGCAAGCCGCGCCTGTTGCCGCTCCGGCCGCAGTACCGGCAGCCCCCGCGGCGGGAACAAACTGCGCCAAATGCGGCGCTCCGGTATCGGCGGGCGCGAAATTCTGCCCTTCCTGCGGAACACCGGTTGCCCCGGCTACAGCATTTTGTCCGCAATGCGGCGCAAAACTGGCAAGCGGCGCGCAATTCTGCTCATCCTGCGGTACAAAGCTTTCCGCCGCGCCTGTGCCGCAGAGCCCGGCTCCCGTGCCGCAAGCTCCGGCACAAACGCCGCCTGTCGGTCCGGCTCCACCGCAGCAGACGGCGGTGGTTAACCCCGTTTCCAATCCACAGGTGGTTAATGGCGTTCTTCTATTCCCCCCAGGAACAACAGTTATTGGCAATTATGAAAAACAGTTGCAAATTGAGAAGGCAGTCATTCCTGAAGGCGTTACCGATATAGCTACGTGTGCTTTTGAAGGGTGCAAAAACCTGAAAAGTGTTTCAATCCCCGGTTCGGCAATAACTACCGGATGGGGAACTTTTAGATTTTGTCCGATCACAGAACTTTCGCTGGGTGAAGGTATTACAGAGATTGGGCAGGAATCGTTTTGGCCTGAGCATCGCCTAACGAATATTATCATCCCATCAAGTGTAAGGAAAATAAAGTCTTCCGCGTTTTGGACCCAATCTCATAAAATTGAGAGCATAACTCTGGGTGATAAGGTTTCAGTATATGCGGGGGCTGTAACATCCAAGCTTTCGGATGCCGTGAATTTTGATTTTACTCCCGACTATAAAGCGCAGGGACAAAAAGCCGGGACTTATATCTTCCACGAAAACGCCGTAAAAACGGACAAAGGGAAGGAAGTACACTGGCTGCTCAAAAAATAAACCCGGAGGCATACCAATGAAAAAGCAATCACCCTGGAGCGCGGAACTTACAAAAAAGACCCGCCTGGAACTGGAAGATATGCTCACGGTTACCGACCCTGACACCGGCAAAAAGCAGTGGGCCCTGGGGGTCATGATTGTGGATGTTGCGCGATTTAAAAACGCTGACGGCGAACGCTATGGCTTTATGACCGTGGAAAACGCCCTGGCGGACAAATGGATTATTCAACTGGAAGGCGGCGGCGAGGAAACATACGCCACCGTTGACGCGCTCCTTGAAGCAGGCTGGGCGCTGGATTAAAGGAGACCGGTGATGTCTGATTTGAACACAGTTTTTTACGAATATGTCTCACAATTTCTGGTTGAAAATCGGGGCTTTCTTCCTGATAACAACAGGACCATACAGTATATAAACGATACCATGACTACTGTTTTCGCATCAGATGAGGAAAACGGGGTTGTACTGGGTGTACAGTGCGGTGACAAACAGGGCTGCGATAAAATAACAGCGGTACTCAACGGTAAGCATTTTGACAAATGGTTTTCAGAACTAAAAATTGATACTGAAAAGAATCTGCTCTACAAAACGTATTTCATAACAGAAGACGTGCGTGTCAAACCAACCGAGATGATCTATCTTTTTAACTGTATCAGCGAGTTGAACATAAAACTGAAATAGCGTACATATTGGGGCTTAACATTGTGAAAAGCAGCGAGATAAAGATTGCCATCGGCGCCTTTATACACATCAAAAGAATAAGCGATGCCATTGATTTTCTGGAGAAATATTTCCTCGATGAATACCGGGAAATATTTGAGGGAGAATCGGGATTGTTAAAGAAAGATCCGGAAAGGACCCATGTTAAAAATTTACTGCAATATGAAATGCCGCAAAAATATGGCGTCGAATTTTTTTACGGAATAAGTGTAGGAAAGCTGTGCTTATTCATATTTTATGAAAACATATTGAAGTGTTTAGAAGAATCCGCATTGGGAATTGAAAAAATTGAAGGGGCGAAAGCCGTTTATAATTTTTATAAGGAGCTGCAATATTGCGGTAAAAGTGAATATCCCGATGATTGGTGGGATAAAGACGCTGAAGACCCGGGATGTCAAATTCAGAATCATCAAGCGGCCATAAAAGAATTGTTATGGTATGGCTTATCGCAAAAATCATTGGATGAAGATATTGATCATTCATTACACTTCTCACTCATGACTCAGATTGAGAGAGAATATCTTTTACCCTATAAAAATGATATATGTTTTTTAATGAATCACCTTGACACTTTAAAAAAATCTGTTATGATGAGTATGACAAAATAGAAGATTTTGTCATACAAAGGATTTTTATGGCCATTGAAATAATAGCGACCGGAAAAGCGGCGCCCCCGAACCGGGTCACCAACGATGACTTGGCGGCCCGGATCGACACCAATGACGAGTGGATCCGGTCCCACACGGGGATTGGGGCCCGGCACATTGCCGACGAGGACACCGCAGCCAGCGATCTGGCCCTGGAAGCGGCCAAACAGGCCCTTGCCATGGCCGCGGGCTGGGACGGCGTGGGGGAGAGGGACGCCGCTATAGCCGAGACGGCCCTTTCCCTGGATTTCATCATCCTTGCCACCGCTACACCGGATTATTACGGCTGCCCGGCCACGGCCTGTGTTGTTCAGAATAAGCTTGGGGCAAAAAACGCGGCCGCCATGGACATCAGCGCCGGATGCACCGGTTTTGTCTATGGCCTTGAGACCGCCGCGGGGCTCCTCTCCATCGGCAAGAGCCGGAAACGGGCCCTGGTGATCGGTTCCGATGTGCTTACCAAGGTTACCGACTGGAATGACCGGAGCACCTGCGTCCTCTTTGGGGATGGCGCCGGGGCGGCGGTGATGGAAAAAACCGGCGGCTCATCAGCGGGGTCCCCTAAAGGGGTAGGAAAGCGGGGTCTCCTGCGGACCATCCTGGGGGCGGACGGCTCCGGGGAGGAATTTCTCCTGACCCGGCGCGGGGGTACCCGCAATCCCTGGAAGGCCGGGGAAACTGTTGCTATTCCGCCTCATCTTGAAATGGATGGCCGGGCGGTGTACAACTTCGCCGTCAAGGCGGTCACCGAAACCATCAGCAATCTGCTTGCGGAAGAGGGGGCCGCCACAGGCGCGGCGGTCACTGTTGATGACCTGGCCTGGATTGTGCCCCACCAGGCCAATGCCCGGATCGTGCAGGCGGCGGGGAAGCGGCTGGGCATCCCGGAGGAAAAATTCTTCCTCAATATCGAAGAATATGCCAATACCTCGGCGGCCTCGATTCCCATTGCCCTGGACGAGATGAACCGGGGCGGCAAACTGCACAAGGGCGACCTTATCCTGACCGTCGGTTTCGGCGCGGGGCTCACCTACGGGGGGAATCTGATTATATGGTAATAAAAGACAAAAAATTCGCCTTTCTTTTTCCCGGGCAGGGCGCGCAGTATCAGGGTATGGCTTTGGATTTTCTTGCGGCCGGGAGCGCAGCCGTTAAAAATCTTTTTGATCTGGCTTCGGATGTTGTCGGGAAGGACATGGAATCCCTGCTCCGGGATACGGATGCGGAAACCCTTATGCGGACCGATGTTTCCCAACCCGCCATCACTCTGGCGAACCTTGCTGCCGCGGCATATCTTGCGGAACAGGGGATCAAACCCGCGGCCTGCGCCGGGTTCAGCCTGGGGGAATACGCCGCCCTGGCGGCTGCGGGGGTGGTTTCCACGGAAGACTGCTTTTGCCTGGTGAAGGCCCGGGGGGAGTTCATGCAGGAAGCGGCGGACCGGCTCCGCGCGGAGGCGGACACCGGGGCTGGCGGGGACGCTGTTCGGGACAATGCGCCGGGTATGGCTACCGAAATCGGCTTGCCGCCAGGAATGGCGGCCGTAATTGGGCTGCCGCCTGAACAGGTTGAGGGCCTTATCAGGGAATGGACCGCTGCGGGCCTGGCGGGGCTGTATGCCGCCAATATCAATTCATCCCGGCAGGTAGTCGTTTCCGGGACCGCGGCGGCCCTGACGGAGGCGGAAAACCGTTTTAAGGAAGCGGGGGCCCGGCGGGTTATCCGGCTTAAGGTGGCGGGGCCCTTTCATTCGCCCTTAATGGACGGCGCCGCGGAAAAATTCCGGCCGGTTTTGGAAGCGGCTGCTTTTCATGATCCGGCAATTCCTCTCTTTTCCAATGTAACCGGAAAAAGGGTGATTTCCGGGGATGATGCGAAAAAGCTTGCCCTGGAACAGATCACCGGAGCGGTGCGCTGGACGGAGGAAGAGCAGGCCTTGAGTGATGCCGGCGGCTTTGACGCGGTTCTGGAAACCGGGCCCGGAAAGGTGCTGCAGGGGCTCTGGAAGGATTTCGACAGTACGCTGTCCTGCTATCCTGCGGGGACGGTTGAAGATATTAAAAATTTGGAAGGTATACAATGATGTTGAATAACAGGAAATCGCTGGTTACCGGCGCCTCACGCGGGATCGGCAGGGCCATTGCGGACCGGTTTCTCGCAGAGGGGGCGGAAGTCTGGGGCCTGGGGACGAAGGAACCGGAGGATTTGCCGGATCGGATCGCCAAGTCCGGCGGAAAACTGCACTGGATCAGCGCGGATTTAGGAAAACTGGATGGTGTGGAAGCGGTTATTGAAAATGCGCTCAAGGAAGCCGGGGGATTTGACATACTGGTCAACAATGCGGGGCTTACCCGTGACGGCCTTTCCTTCAGGATGAGCCTTGAGGACTTTCAGAAGGTGCTGGATGTGAATTTGACCGCGTCCTTCCTTATCGCCCGTACCGTTGCCCGTGAGATGATCCGCAAACGGCAGGGTTCGATCATCAATATGTCCAGCGTGGTGGGCGTCCACGGGAACGGCGGGCAGGCCAACTATGCGGCAAGCAAGGCGGGGCTTATCGGTCTTACCAAAAGTTTGGCCCGGGAAGTTGCGGGCCGGGGGGTGCGGGTCAACGCAATCGCGCCGGGCTTTATTGAATCAGACATGACAAACGCTATGCCGGATGCGGCAAAGGACGCGATGCTGGGCCTGATCCCCCTTAAGCGGGTGGGGACGCCTGAGGACATTGCGGAGACGGCGCTGTTTCTTGCGTCAGACGGATCGGCCTATATTACCGGGCAGGTGATCGCCGTGGACGGGGGGATGTTCATCTAAATGGGTTGTTTACGCCATTAAAACGGCGTAAACAACCACGTTATTTGACATTGAAACGTCAAATAACGCCCGATATGCGACATTAAAACGTCGCATTATCTTTTGTGGAGGAATGTTATGAAGACAAAAGTTGTTGTGACGGGGTTGGGGGTGATTTCGCCTATTGGAAATTCGGTGGAGGAATTTCGGGATGCGCTCAAGGCGGGGAAAAGCGGGGTTGGGAAGATTACCCAGTTTGATACGGCCGGATTTGATGTGACCATTGCGGGGGAGGTCAGGGATTTTGATCCTGCCCGCTGGATCGAAAAGAAGGACGCCCGTAAGATGGCCCGGTTCACCCAGTTTGCGGTGGCGGCTGCGGCCCAGGCGCTGGAACAGGCGGATTTGCTTGAGACAATTCAGCTTGAGGGCGAAGGTGCGGGGCAGAAGAAACGGATCAAGGGGAATGCCGAACGGGCAGGGGTAGTTTTAGGGAATGGGATCGGCGGGTTTGAGATTGTGAGTGAATCCTTCCGCAAGCTCCATGACAGCGGGCCCAAACGGATGCTGCCCCTCACGGTGCCCACCATGATCAACAACGAGGCGGCGGGGAATATCTCCATGGTTTTTGGAACCAAGGGGCCGGCCTTGACCCAGGTGACGGCCTGCGCATCCGGGGCCGACGCATTGGGGCAGGCCCTGGACCTTATCCGTTCCGGCCGCTGCGATGTGGTCATCTCCGGCGGGACCGAGGCTTGTATCACACCCTTTTCAATCGGCGGCTTCCAGATGCTCAAGGCCCTTTCCACCAAACGCTGCGATACTCCGGAAAAGGCTTCCCGCCCCTTCGATGTTGATCGTGACGGCTTTGTCTTAGGCGAAGCCGCCGGGGTCCTCGTTCTGGAAAGTGAGGAACACGCCAAAGGCCGGGGGGCAAAGATCCTTGCGGAATTCGCCGGGTACGGCTGCACCGCCGATGCCTATCACATCACCTCCCCGGACCCCTCAGGCGAAGGAGGCGGCAGGGCCATCAAGCTTGCGCTGGAAGACGCGGGGCTCAAGCCGGAAGATGTGCAGTACTACAACGCCCACGGCACATCCACGGAGATCAACGATGTTACCGAAACCCGGATGATCAAGTACGCTTTTGGGGATCACGCGCGGAAACTCAAAATCTCCAGCACCAAGAGTATGACCGGCCACTGCGTCGCAGGGGGCGGCGGCATTGAAGCCATCTCCTGCATCCTGGCTATACGGGAAGGGTTCTTCCCCCCCACCATCAACCTGGACAATCCCGATCCGGAATGTGATCTGGACTATGTGCCGAACAAGGTCCAGTACGGGGAAGTCAGGGCCGCTGCTTCCGGCAACCTCGGCTTCGGGGGGCATAACGGGGTCGTGGTGTTCAAGAAGTATAATTAGGAGTACACAATGAGTGAAATTGAAGGCTTATTGCCCCACCGGGCGCCGTTTTTGTTTGTTGATGAGATCGTCAGCGCCGATAAGGACACGATTGTCGCCAAACATGTGTTTACCGAGAAGGAATTTTTCTTTGCGGGGCACTTCCCCGAATATCCGGTGGTGCCGGGGGTTATCCTGATTGAAACCATGGCGCAGTCAGGCGGGGCAGGTTTGAAAAAGTCCGGCGCATTGGGGGCGCCGGGGGAAAAGGCCCTGTTCTTTCTTGCTTCGGTGGATAAGGTAAAATTCCGCCGCCAGGTGCGACCCGGCGAAGAAGTGCGCTCGGAGATTACCAACCTGCGGGTTTCACCCAAGATGATCAAACAGTCCGGCAAGGCCTATGTGGGGGACGAATTGGCCGCGGAGGCGGAGTGGCTGTGCCTGGTGGGGAGCGGTCAATAGGTTATCGGGTGACAGGATTTGCCTGCGGTCATATCCTGTCCGCAAGGAAGGCCGGCAGAAACTTGGCCTCCCGGTAAACGGTGTTGAGGGTACGGTTCAGGATAAAGCGGTTCGCAATGGCTTCATCATCGCAGAAGTGGTTAAAGGCGGCCAGGCTTACGGGCTTGGTGAAGGCGCTGAACTTGCACTCCACCGCCGTCTTTTTTGAAAGCCGGTTCAGGATAAAGTCCACCTCCGCGCCGTCGGAAGTCCGGTAGAATTGCAGTTCCCCGGCAACGCCCCGGTTCCGCCAAAGTTCAAGCATCGCATAGTTTTCAAAAAGAGCGCCCCGGTCGGGACGGTATTCAATATCGTTGAAATTTTTTTCTATCAAGTTCCGCAGTCCCAGATCGCAGAAGTAGACCTTCTTCATCTTGCCTATGGCCTTGCGCTTGTTGACGAAATAGGGTTCCAGCAATTTGATAATCCCCATCTGTTCCAGGGTGTAAAGGTACTCCTCGCAGGTTTTGCGGGGCAGGCCGGAGGCAAGGCTTACTTCATTTACATTGAGCAGATTCCCTATTTGCGCAGAGATGAGCCGCAGCATCTTGTTGAAGCCCACAATATCCCCCTGGGAGATATAGTTCCGTATATCCTTCAATAAATAGGTCTGATAAATATCATCCAGTATCTGTATCTTTTCTTCCCTGTCCGCAGTCAACGCCGCACGGGGCAGACCGCCGTAAACCAGGTATTCCGAAAGCAGGGCTTCAATGGGGGCGGTAAGGGGGGAACTGCCCGTGTCCATATCAAGGGTTTCGTAGAGCGCCGCAAGTTTGGGGTCATTGAAAAAAAGGTATTCAGAGAAAGAGAGGGACAGCACATCCAAAGTCCGCACCCTGCCCGCCAGGGATTCCTCTACCTGTTGCAGTATATCCAGAGCGGAACTCCCCGAACAGAGGATTTTCAGGTCCCGGTGTTTGTCCGTAAGGAGTTTCATCATGGTGGAGACGCCGGGGATGTACTGAAATTCGTCCACCAGAAGGTACCCCTTTAGCTGGGGGTCAAGGTAGACCTGGAGGTATTTCTCCAGTTGGGACAATTTCTCGAAGAGCTGGGCGGTTTCCGGGTCCTGACCGTAAAGGGTCAGGACCTGTTTGTCCTGGCTAAAGCCTTCCATGATGGAGGTTTTTCCCACCTGCCGCGCCCCCAAAAGCACCACAATGGACACCTGCTTAAAGGCATTGGGAATTTTGTCGGGATACCCGTTACGGTTAAGGGCCATATAGCCAGTATAGCATATAGAGAGGGTAAATGGAAGTCTAAAACCGAGAATTTTGTCAAATTTGAGAAAAATATCGCGAGAATTTTGTTGATTTTGGGGAAAATATCGGTTTTAGAAGATACCAGTCTGCATGCAGCCAATACTATCCACTTCCAGCATGGCACGTCGGATTCTAAAGGCCGCTATATAATTATAAGCAATTGAATGGATTGGAATTAACAGAAATTCTATTTCCGTATGATGTTCTTTGAGTGTATTAAGCTGCAGCATTCCTAACTGCTGTACGCCCTCAGCAATTCCCGCGGCTTTGATCCCTGGGCGGGACCCACTACGCCGTGGTGTTCCATTTCTTCTACCAAGCGGGCGGAGCGGTTGTAGCCGATTTTGAGGCGGCGCTGGATGTAGCTGGCGCTGGCCTTGCCCTGCTGTAAAACGATTTCCAGGGCCTTGTCGTAGAGGGGGTCCTCGCCGTCGGAGAAGAGGGAGGGGGATGCCTCGTCTTCATCCTCATCGTAGAAAATTTCATCGTCGATGTAGTCGGGCTGGCCCAGGGTTTTGACGTGTTCCACCACGGCTTCAACTTCTTCCTCGGAAATAAAGGCCCCCTGCATGCGGATGGGAAAGGGGTCCACCGCGCCGGCGTAGAGCATGTCGCCCTTGCCCAGGAGTTTTTCCGCCCCCACCTGATCGATGATGATGCGGCTGTCCATTTTGCCGGCAACCATAAAGGCGATGCGGCTGGGAATGTTGGCCTTGATGAGGCCGGTGATCACGTCGATGGAGGGGCGCTGGGTGGCGAGTACCAGATGGATGCCCACAGCGCGGCTCATGGCGGCAAGACGGGCAACGGTGGATTCAAGCTCCTTGCCGGTGGTGGCCATCAGGTCGGCGAACTCGTCTATCACCACCACGATGTAGGGCATATGCTCCGCGGCGATGCCCCGCTCTTTTATCCGCTTATTGTAGCTCTTGATGTCCCGGACCCCCATGGAATCCAGGCAGGCATAGCGGCGTTCCATCTCGAAGATACAGTACTGCAAAGCCTGAAAGGCCTTTTTCGGCTCGGTGATGACCGGGGTCAAAAGGTGGGGAATATCGTTATAGAGTTTGAGTTCCACGATTTTAGGGTCGATTAAAATGAGGCGACACTCCGCGGGGGCGCGCTGGTACAGTATCGAAAGTATCATTGAATTGACGCACACCGATTTACCGGAACCGGTGGAACCGGCAATGAGGATGTGGGGCGTCTGGCAGAGGTCGATGGTTTGGGCCTCCCCGGTGATGTCCTTTCCCAGCACCACGGGGATTTCCAGCCGCTTGCCTTCCCGGTGGAGTTCCCCTTCGATGATTTCCCTGAATGAAACGATATTCCGCTTGGCGTTTGGCACTTCGATGCCCACGGCGTGCTTCCCCGGAATGGGGGCCACGATACGCACCGAAGACGCGGCGAGCCGCAGGGCGATGTTGTCCTGTAAATTGACGATCTTGGAAAGTTTGACCCCCGGTGCGGGGAGAATTTCAAACATGGTGATGACAGGCCCCTTACGGATGCCCGTCACCTCAGCCTGAATTTTGAATTCCTCCAGGGTTTCCCGCAGGGTCACCGCCGCAGCCCGTGTGGCGTCGTCGATGATCCAGTATTCGCCGTCGGGGTACTGGTTGAGGATTTCCACCGGTACCTGCCATTTGCCGTGGACCTTGGTTTTGGGGACCGTCTTTGGCTTAATTGAAACAATTTCCGGCTCAGCGGGTGGTTCCGGTTCATCCGTCATATCCGGTTCGGCGGTGTCAAAACCGATTTCCGGCTCCAATTCTTCCGCCTCAAAATCTGATTCCATCTCCGGGTCCGGTTCGGAAAACCCAGGGGCGGTTATGAAAGCCCCACCATCAAATTCATCAGCCTCATCAAGATTATCGAATTCTTCCGGCCCTTCAATTTCGTTTTCCTCTTCGCTGTCCCCGGTCCAGCCTGAGTCAAACCGGCACAGGGCGGCGGCGCTGGCAAGGGGTTTCAGGTCCGGCAAATCGACAAGGGCCTGGGGTGCCGCTTTCTCCGCGGAATCAACAGGCCCTCGCAACGGATCAAATTTTGAGGGGTAAAATTTCATGATCGTACCTGTCTGAGGGACTGCGGGATCGGGATCAGTGGCCGCAAGAGCGGCCTTGGCCGTAGAAACGGCCTTGGCCGCAGGGACGGCCTTCACAGAAGGCTGCGGGGCCGCAGGTTTCACGCTTGCGGGGGGCGGGCCCTCGCCACGGCTGCTTCCCTGATGGGCGGCGGCGGCTTCGGCATAGATGTCCTTGAGCTTTGGTTTGGGGGCGGGAAGCAGCAGGGATTGTCCCTTTGCACCGGCCCGGTTCCGTGTTCTGCCGGAATTTTGGGAAGAGCGGCCCATGGCGGGGAAAAGCAGCATCTTCAGAACCAGGATCATCATGGATTCAAAGACGGTCAAACTGATAATGATAAAACTGAAACCCGTCGGCCCCGTAAAATCCAGCAGGGCAAGCTCTGCCGACCGGGCCTCAAAATCCCGCAAAAGGGTAAAGCCCGTGGCCAAGGTAAGAAAGGGGATGATTGCGGCGCCGAGGATGAAAATACGGTCAGGCCGCCATTCGGGGTCTGCCAGGATAAAGGCGGCGAAGAAAAGGTAGGCCGGGATGGCAAAGGCCAGGAGCCCGTAGGCGGCGGCGAAGAGGGAACCCGGCCCGGAGAGGGAGCCCGGCAGGCCGAGGATTGCCCCCGCGATGGAGATTCCCAGAAACAGGGCGGAGAACCCCAGGACAAGGGCCCCAATGATGGCGGCAATACGGAATTCTGACTTTAGATGTAATGAAAAATTTTTCGGCAGCATACTTACCTACATATATCGGCAAAAAACTCCCCGACATTCATATCATAAAAAAGATATCCGTAGGCCGCCGCAGCGGAAAGGACCCGTCTGCCGTATTCCCTGGTTTCCGGGTATTCGATGGTTTCCAGAAAGATATCCCCCGGCAAAGAATTTGAAGCCGGGGAACCTGCGGCTCCGTACCATCGCCTGACCCGGTTCATACCGCCGTTGTAGGCCAGAACCGCCAGCAGGGGATGTTCCAGCCGGTTCATCAGGTAGGCAAGGTACACCGCCCCGATATGGATATTGGCCGCCGGGTCCTGTAAATCCACCGTGCCGCCTTCCGCGTAATCCGGGCCGCCCTGCCGCTTGATGCGGCCCGCCATTTCCGCCGCCGTGGCGGGCATCAGCTGGGTCAGGCCCATTGCCCCCACGCGGGAACTGATATCAGCCTGAAAGGCGCTTTCGGTACGGATCAGGCCGAAGAGCAGTTCCGGGGACAGAGCTGCGGCCCGGGCGTTTTCTTCAACCGCTTCACGGAAGGGCCGGGGATAGTAGAGTTCCAAATCCCGGCGGTCAAGTTCGTAGCCTTCCCGGCTCATGTAATCCGATACCAGCCGGAGGAGTTCCGAGTACATCTCCGTTTCAAGGAAAGCCTCCGCCAGTGCCCGCAGTTCCGGGATACTGAGTTCCCCGCTCATTTTTTGCAGATACGGGTTAATCCGGGCTGCGGCCCCAAATTGAAAAAAACCCAACAGAAAGGCCATTTCAGCAGGATGGGGGAAGGCGGCCATTCCGGCTGCTGCCTTCCTGGCCCCGGACTGCCCGCCATCAGCATCCGCCGGAGCTAAGGCCAGAAAGGGGATATCCAAAAAGGATGCACTTAATGCTCGGTAATAATAGGAAAATTCTCCCGCCCCGTAGGCCAGATGAAGGTAGGGACGGGCCGCATTAATGGGATCTATCGTTTTTGCCGCCTGGGGTGAAATATAACCCAGCATGATGGCCCGGCCCGTGATATAGGCGTATTTTGCAATGGAGACCCGGTCGGAACCTTCGCTGATCAGGGGGAGGATTTCCGCAATGGTCTGCCATTGTCCCTTTGCCGCGAGGTGACGGCAAAGCCGGTCAAGGATATCGGCAAAGTAGGGATCATCATTCCAGCGGGGAATGTAGGATTTTACCAGATCGGCGCTTTCACTCAGGCCTTCGGTCAGGGCGGTGTCCAGGATATACCAGATACAGGCATCGGACTGGAGCATATCCGGGGCCAGGGGGATAGCCTGGGCAAAAAATTCCCGTGCCTGGCGGTACTGTTCCCGCTGACGGCTGATTCTGCCCATAAAATAGTACAGCCGGTAACGGACAGCCGGAATTGATTCCGCTAAAACGGTGCCTGACACCAATCGGTCCAGACGCTGAAGGACCTCAATTCCCTCATTTCCCCTGGAGGCAAACTGTAAACACCTGCCCAGATCGGTTAAAAGTTCAGGGTAACGCAGAAAAAGTGAGGGGTCCTGTTCCAAGACCAGGCGGAAAAGGATGAGGGCCCCGGAAAAAGCAGATCGGGCAACGGCGAGACGGCCTTCCAGGGCGGCCTTTTCCGGCCCCGTAAGGGTTTCCGGGTCAAGACGGCGGATTTCTTCCCAAAACCAGCGGAGGGCATCGCCGCTTTCCGTGCCAAACAGGAAAGAACGGATTTTCTCTTTTGTTTCACCGGGATGAAGCTGGGTCTCCGCCAATAAGAACAGGGCCGTGTCCCAGGGCGACTTTTTGTCCCCAGGCGCTCGCCCGTCCGGGGAGGCGTCTGCGGAATAAAGCTTTTCAATATCCCCGAAGCGGCCAAGCCGGTAAAACGCGGCGGCCTGCAGGCTTATTTCGGCGCTGTCAACGACATTGGCGCTGGGGGCTTTTTGCCTCGACTGCATTTTCAGAAAGGGTTCCGGGGCAATATCTTTATTTAAGAGGGGCAGAATCAACTGTTCCGCTGCGGCAGAACGGATATAGGGATTGGGGCTTTCCAGGGCGCTTTCAAAAAGGAGCGCCGATTCATCCTGGGTCAATAAACCCTGATAAAAGGCATCCGAAGCTGCATCGTTTAATTCCGCGGCGAAGGCTGTATCGGTCTTGCAGGAACTAAAGGCGGTGAGGAAGGCAAGCAGACAGGAAAATACAAGGGCCCGCAGCTTAATTTCTCGGGGGGATGCGGATGGTGGTGCCGGAAACAATAAGACTCGGGTCCCTGATGTTGTTAAACCGGGCTATGCGGCGGTACTGCCAGGGGTCCCGGTAAAAGGCTGCCGAAATATCCCAGAGGGTATCCCCCCAGCGGATTTTATAGGGCGCGCCGTCTGCGGGAATTGTCGTCGGGACCTTGTAACTGGATACCGGCGCCAGAGTCCGCTGCCGACTTACCGCCGGGGAGACCGGAGCCGGCTCCTCTGCCGCCGGAGGCGCCTGAATCACCGGCGGCGCCTCAATGACCGGAGGCGCTTCGATGACCGGTGGGGGTGGAGTGGGCTCTGCCGCCTGGACAGGGGCCGCAGGCAGCGCGGACACAGCGGATTTCACCGGGGCTTGCTGAACCGGAGCCCCGTTTCTGAGCAGGAAGAACCAGAGCGCAAAACAGGCAATAATAATGGCCAGGCCGATAACAACCACTATCACTACGGGGAAGCGTTTTGTTTTTTTCGCGGCCTTGACCGCCAGGGCCGCATCATACAGTCCCGCAGGGGGAGGCGCATTCTGTTCCAGCTCAAAATCGGGAATTTCGTTATCTTCATCAAGGGATTTAAGGGATACCGTGAGAATTTGATGTCCCCCGCCGACGGGGCTGTCCAAATCAATGGCATCAGCGGTAATTTCCCCCTCACCGGTGGAAGAAATCACCATTTCAACAGAAGGCTCACCCTTGGCCCTGGCCTCGATATTCTCCACCACCAGACTGCCGATATAGAGGGCGTCCGCCATGGTTTGGGCTGCGCTTTTATAAAGATCGATCTGTACACTGCGCTGGTTATCATGGACCGTAGTCAGTACAAGCCGTTTCTTAGCGGCGGAATTCTCATCCATGATAGAATAAAATTCACCATTCGCAATTTTAATCCCAATAGTTGATGCCACGGGTTCTACTCCTTAATATGATCCTAACATTTTTTCATTATTTCATCAAACTCCGGGGGCTCACGGTGACGCCATTTTTGTATACGGTAAAGTGGAGGTGAGGGCCGGTACTTTGGCCGGTGCTGCCGACATCGCCGATCCGTTGACCGGTGCTTACATAGGTCCCGGTTTTGACCCGGGTAACGCTCATGTGGGCGTAGAGGGTACGGTAACCGGAATGGTGGGTGACCACCACATAGTTTCCGTATGCGTCATCCCAGCCGACTGTAGTAACACGGCCCGACATGGCCGCCTTGATCGGGGTGCCCACGGGGTTGCCGCCGATGTCGATGCCGGCATGGAAATGCATGGCCCCGGTAATGGGGCTCCGCCGGCGGCCGTAGGCGCTGGTGATATACCCCGACACGGGCCAGATGAAAAGATCCCCGTTAATTTCCTGACGTTCAACCCAGTCAAGCCGGGCGCCCGGTACAAACAGAACCGTCCCTGCATGGACGGTGTCGGAAAAAAGCTCATTGACGGTCTGGATGGCCTCCGGATCGGCGCTGTACTTTTCCGCAATCTGGCTCAGGGTATCATCTTTTTTTACCGTGTAGAGGATGCCGTCCTGGTTCGGTATTTTCAGCGTCTGGCCGATCTGTATAAGCCGGGTGTTTTTAATCGCGTTAAAGGAGATGAGGGTGTCCTCATTCAGGCCGAATTCCTGGGCCAGGATGCCAATCATATCGCCCTTTTGGACCTGGTAGGAACTGGAGAGGAGCATCCGGGGTTTGGAAAAGGATTCCGGTTCGGGGATGCCCAGATCCTCCGAATCCCCGTCCAGGGAAATAAGGGCGGGCTCCTGTTCGACCAGGCTGGCTTCCAGATAAACCATGCCGCCGATACCGTTATTGGATTCCGCTGCTCCGGCGCTTTCGTTTTTCCCGCCTGAGGACAGGATCATGGGAAGAGAAGAAACGCCCAGGGAAGAGATAAAAAACACAAGGGAAAAAATCACCCCAAGCACAAGAACGGCTCTGCTTTTCAGGAACTTATGGTCAAACACCTAACACCCCGCAAGACTTTTTTGGGAAAACCTATTAACACATAATATATCGGTTTATCGGCTTTGGCAATTAAGCCTTACCGCCCTCATTTTCCTGCTCAATTTCCTGTTCCAGGAGGATCAGGAGATCCCGGATCTCTGCGGCCCGTTCGTATTCCTCGGCGGCCACGGTCCGCTCAAGTTCCGCCTGCAATTTCCGTTGTTTTGCCGCAAGGGACCTCGTTTTTGGCGGCGCATCAGGCGCAGCCGGACCGGCGGCACGCTGCGATGCCTCCGCAAATTCCGCCACATCCTCTATGACCAGATCCGCCGGAATCCCCGCCTGCTCCACCACCCGGGGGGAAACAAAGACCGGGCATTTATGGCGCACCGCCAGGGCAAAGGCATCGGATGGCCGGGAATCCAGGATCAGGGGCTTTACTTCGGAAAATTCCCTTCCCGCAAAGAGGAGCCGGGCAAAAAAAGTGTTGTCCCGGATTTCATAGACCTCCACCCGGAACAGGCTCAGGCCGGCAAGACGGGCCAGCTCAAGGAAAAGATCGCAGGTGAGGGGCCGCTTTACCCGGGCGGGACGGGGCGAGGCAATATCCCCAAAGCCGATGAGTATGGTATGCGCCTCAAACTGGCCGACAAAAACGGGCACCACCGTATCCGACCCCAGGGGCCGCAGCAAAACCGCGTTCCCCTGCTCAGTCCGCGCTACCGTCCATATTTCAGCCTCCAGCATATCTTCCATGGTTCCCTTCCCCTCTTTCGCTTAACTGATTAAGCCGATGAGTCCCGCGAGCAGACGCCGCCCCTCTTCCCTCAGGGGAAACCCGGCGATGCCCGGCGCGGCAAAAACTTCCCCCGCTTCCCGGATCAGGGCAAGCCCCTTTTGACGGGCCTCCTCCACTACCCCGGCGGCTTCCAGCGCCTTGATCAGCTCTTCCACCTCCGGGACGCCGGTCCCCCCTATGCGGGCGGCGGCAAAACAACGGCTGACCAAGGCCCCCGCATCCGAAGGGGAAGCTTCCCCCGACCGGCGGTGCAGGTAGAGCAGCACCGGGAGGCTCTTTTTCCCCTCAACCACATCATCCCCCCGCTTCTTGCCGGGGAGCCCGGTGGTTAAATTTTTCACATCATCCAGGATCTGAAAGCCGACCCCCAGCTTTTCCGC
>BOAU01000041.1 GCA_026002025.1 Spirochaetia bacterium
AAAAAAAAAAAAAAAAAAATTAGAAAAAAAAAAAAGTGGAATATAGTTGGGCTTCCCCCCCCCCCCCCCCCGTTGGTTACCAGTTCCTTGAACATGGCGTGGCGCTTTTCATCCTGCATCAAAAGATTCACCTTGAACTGGCCGTCCCGATATCCCTTGTCGATGCAATTGGCCTTGAACCGTTCAAAGGACTCAGGCCCCAGCAGGGCGGTTTCCGGCGCCTTAAGGCGGTCGGATGTCCGCTTTTCCCTGTATTCGCTGTTATAATTTTGCAGGCATTGGTCAAGATAGGCGGTAAACTCTTCGGCTTCCTTCACCGAGATATTCTGGTTTGCAAATTCATAGTAGAATTTGTAATTTGATTTATGGGGGTCCGCAAATCCCACAAAGAAGGGGGCGATTTTCCCGGTCTTCTTCTCCGCCTCGTGGACCGCCTCGATAAACTGCCGTTCATGGAGTTTTTCCCCCGTCAGGCTGATGGTCCCGTTTGCCTTTTGGATAAAGGTGACGGTGGGAAATTCGTTGTACCGGCCGGTCACTTCCAGAATATCGTTCATATTGTACCGGTAGAGTCCCGCGGAGGTAGTGATCAGCAGGGTGTAGCGCTGCCCCTCCTCAACCTCGTGCATCTGGTAGATCCGGGGGTTTGGGCTGTCAATCTCCGATTCGTGGATAAACTCAAAGAGCTGCATATGGCCGAACAGGACCGTATCCGGGCTATTTGCCTTCAGCGCCAGGCCGGTTTTACATTCACTGGCCAAATAGCCGAATTCCTGGAATACACAGTCCGGCGGAAAGGAATCCCGGATCTTGTCAAAGTATATCTTGGTATTACCGCAGAACCAGACCATGACCTCAACCATATTGGGCCAGTAATGTTTGGGCAGCACGTTACCGTACCGGGCCTTTAGTTTGCGCAGTTCCTCCGCACGCTTGGGATTCGGCTTGAGCTTCGCCTCCAGGGCGCTGCGGATTTCAGCGGGATAGTCAAAACGATGGGTCAGGGTGCCCTTTTCAATGTCGTTCACGTATTCATCGTAGAACTCATTGGCGTTGGTCTGCATCTCCACCAGGGTGCTGGGATTGGCGGTAATGATGAGGTGGGCGTCCCGCTCAATCCCCATACGCATGATGGCGTAATACCGGGCCTTGTAATCGGCAATATGGAATACATCCGCCGGGGCGGTATGAAGGACCTTCATGAACTCAGGAATATCCCGCTGACTCACCCCGGAAAGGGAACCGTAGAGGGTGCCGTCCGGGGCTGCGCCCTCAACGGCCTTACCCACAATGGATACGGTGGGACCGTAAAACACCGTGGGCTTGTTCCGAATCAGGACATAAAACCCGATCTGGTTCATCTTTTTATAGGCGTCCTTATAGTACTGCTCGGAAACGGGTATCCACTTGGGCTCATTGGTGGTCCCGCTGGTGGTGGCGTAGAGCTTGGGCTTGCCGGGGAACAAAACATCCGCTTCACCCGACTTGTGGCGCTCCACATAGGGCTTCAAGTCTTCATAGACATTCACCGGAACATTTTCATCGTATAGATTGAACAATTCTTCCGGCGTTGCGGCCGCCAGGATGTCCTCAAAGTGATGTTCCTTGCCGTAAACCGTGTCCTTCGACTGGGTAAGGATATCCCGCAGAACCCTGGCCTGGGTTTCCTTGCCATGCCGGGAGGCCTTTTTTAAGTCCGCGAGCCCCTTTTTTCCGATAATGGTGAGCGCCAGCCGGATAAGCCACCATCCCTTTAGTCTTGGTTCTTTCATGTTTCACTCCTCATCTGGTCAAAGATAATGTCAAATTTTTATTTCGACAAATTACAAGGATTTTGTCATAATACCAGAGGCAGACCTTTGTATCAATGGGTATTTGCTTTTTGACAGGAATTCCAAATTTAACCACAGACCTCACGGACCCCACGGACAAAGACGATAATAGAAGTATGGATGAAGTTACAGAAACAAAGGAGTTTCTCTATAAAGATGAAAGTTACCGTATTCGCGCTTGCATCTATGAGGTAAACAGGAAGCTGGGAGGCGGTTTTCTGGAAGCGGTATATCAGGAAGCTCTAGAAATTGAGCTGCAAAACGCAAAAATTCCCTATGAAGCGAAAAAAAAACTTCATATATTGTATGATGGTAAGCCGTTAAAGCAGTTTTATCAGGCGGATTTTGTTTGTTTTGAAAAGATCATCATAGAAATAAAGGCGGTAACCAAGCTTGCCGGCGAATCCAGGGCGCAGGTTATGAATTATTTGGCAGCAACCGGGCTTAAATTGGGTTTTCTGGTAAATTTTTGTGCATTTCCCAAGGCGGAAATCATAAGAATCGTCCGTTAATCTGTCTGTGAGGGTCGGTGAGGTCCGTGGTTTTTCCTAATTTGGAATTCCTAGCTTTTTGAGTCCCCGGCAATGGGGCGGTTTACCATGGCGAATTTACCAAAATTTCCCCTTCCGCAGCCATTATTTCAAAGCCTTAAAACCAGTAAATAAAACTTCCAGTCCGTAATTAAATTGTTCATCAAAAGACAGCCATTTAAAGTTACTTCCTAAAATTGCCTCGTAGGCACTGGGAGCATCAGCAGGAAAAGAACGAAAAAAAACCTCGTCTGCCACGGATGTTAAAATATAATTATTCAGCATATGGGTGGCAACCATACATTTATTTTCCGCAACCCCCAAATGTAATAAACAAATCATTACATTTTTCAGAAATTCAACGTGTCCAAGCATGGTTGCGCCCTTTGACTGGGTAATTATTTCAACAGAATCACGCAATGCCAACAGTTTTTGGCGGTATAGTTCGGCAACTTCCATCAAATATTTTTTTGGATTGCCTAAACTGCAGGCGGGCTTTATTTCGGAAACCACCGCTTCGGAAATCAGGGCGTATAAATCTTCTTTATCTTTGATATGCCGGTAAAGGGAAGCGGCCTTGGTGTCAAGAACTGCGGCCAGGGACCGCATACTCAAATGATCAATGCCTCCCTGATTCAAAAGTTCTCTAGCCGCCCTGACAATGGTCTCTTTTGAAAGTGCCATATATACCCCCAAATAAAAATTTCAAAAAAACATAAAAAAAGACTTGACGCTGACAACGTTAGCATGTATATTGTAACTGTTAGCAATCAATGGTGACATCGATAAATCAATGCTAACACAAAACGCTGGTAACGGCAAGCGTAAATCGAGGAGGTTTTGTATGACAAACTGTATTTTTAGCGCAGGACAAAGGAGGATTACCATGATTTTACTGGGAACCTGTGTCTGTTTAGGAGCATTTGGCATGGGCAGAGAGGAAAACAAAGTTCAGCAAAACGGAGTTTGGTATCTTTGGCGGCAAAACGGGACAACGGCGGCAATTACAAGGGTAACCCGATCAAAAGATGTATCTATTATGTCAAATATTGAGGGACTGCAAGTTACATCAATTGGAAAGGACGCGCTTAAAGGCAAAGGGCTGATGACTGTTTCTATTCCTGAAGGCATCACGTCCATTGATGACAGCGCTTTCCGTAATAATGCATTGGTAAACGTAAATTTACCTGTGAGTTTACAACAAATCGGAGCGGGAGCCTTTGACAGTAATAAATTGACGGGCATTACAATCTCCGAAGGGGTAACGGTTATTAAGGGTTATACTTTCCGTAATAACCGTCTTGTTTCTGTGAGCCTGCCTGATACAATAATACACATAGAGGCAGGCGCATTTTCCGAAAATGTATTGACCGGAACGCTTGATCTCCCTCAAAATCTTGTAACAATCGCCGCGTACGCTTTTTCAAAAAACCAGTTAACAGGGGTAAAAATACCTGAACAGGTTAGGGAAATCGGCGTTTTTGCCTTTTCTGATAATATATTAAGCAGTGTGCGTTTTCCCCAAGGGCTTACCGAAATTCCTGCCGGAGTATGCCTGAACAACAGACTGACATCCGTAACAATTCCTGATTCCGTTGCGGTAATTGGAGAAAGGGCCTTTGCATTTAACCAATTAAATGCCCTTGTTATCCCTGACAGTGTAAGGGAAATTCAAAAGAGCGCCTTTGACGACAACCAGATAAGGAGTATCACCATTGGAAGTAATGTGGAACTGCACAGAACTTCTTTCCCCAATGATTTTGCCGCTTTTTATAACCATGAAAAAAACGGCAAGAGAGCCGGAACCTACCGATTTGCCGATTATACATGGTCAATGCAGTGATACAGAGTTGACCCGGTACCGGTCCGGTTTATCAATAGACCGTATTTACCGGTAAAATTTAAGTGATTCCTCATAGTGCTTTGGGTCCAGTTCCGCAAAGCCGAGGCCGGATAAAAACATCCGGGCATGGAAGCAAAAATTACACCGCGAAGGATAGGCCGCCGCCGGTACAAAGCCCTTCTCCTTTGCCAGCCCTATTAAGGCCGCAGTGCCGCCATGGTAGAGGCTTTCAAAAACAGGGTACTTTCCTTCCGGGATTCCGCCCGCCGCCTCGGCAAGGGGCAGAGCGAGGCCGGTACATCCGGGAGGAATAAAGAAGCCATCCATATCAACATGAAAGTGATCGGTGGAAAGCAGGTTACAACAGGGCTCATCACTGAGGAGCCGCGCCGCAGGAACAGGAGCGGCATATTCCTCCTCAATATTAACGGCCCTGCCGCCCAGGTGCAGCCCGTAGTTCGCGGCGGTATTTTTGATATAAAGCGGCTTCAGGGCCTTTTCCATTTCAACGCGGCTGTGGGCTTTATCAGGATCGAGGGGAGACAGGGCCTTTAGGAAATGCTGTTTCCAGAGGAAATAACCCATACCCTTTTCATCGCAGATACGGGCAAGTTTAAGGGGAAGCCCCCAGGGTATGTATTCCGCATGAAAGGGATCAACCGATATGCAGAGGGCGCTCACCCCTTCCGCGATCAGGGCATCCAGTTTTTTTGAAGTCTCCTTTTCATCATTCACCCAGGCCGCGTTGGTTTCGATATAGTCCAGGGTGATGTCCGCGGCCCGGAGTTCCCGGATCGCCATAAGGAGGCCCTCAAAATTGAGGAAGGGCTCCCCGCCGCCGATATGCACCGAACCGATACCGCCCTTGCGGAGCAGCCCGCACACTTCCCCCATCTTTTCCCTGCTGATGTAACCATCGCCCCGGGTGGGGGAACAGGCGTAGAGGCAATGCCTGCATGATGCGGGACATTGGTAATTCACCATGACCCCGCCGTGATAAAGTCTGCCCGTGTTCAGCATCTGACACCCCCGTTCCGTTTTGCCCGTATCAGAATCAACTCGGCGGCAATGCTTACGGCGATCTCCGCAGGGGTATCGCTTTCAATATCAATGCCGATGGGCGCATGGACCCGTTCCGCCTTTATTTCATCCTGGGTAAATCCCAGCCCTTCAAGTTTTTCGGAAACAAATTTGAGCTTGGTTCGGCTTCCGATCACGCCGATATAACAGGCCCTTGTGCCCAGGGCAAAAGCTTCGGCCTGGAAATCAAACATATGCCCCCGGGTAAGCACAATGATGTAATCATCACCGGTAATACTGATATCCGCAGCAATACTGTTGAAATCCCCGGTAATGATTTTTTCCGCGGCGGGAAAAATTTCCCTGCGGGTAAACTCTTCCCGATCATCAAAGACCACACAGCGGAACCCCAGATGGGCAAGGATGGGCACGGTTTCCTGCGCCACATGTCCGCCGCCGAATACATAGACAAGGCCGGAACGCAGAAGGGGCTCGGTAAACCAGGCTCGTCCTTCCCACAGTGTTACTGCGGGGTTTTTTTCCAGGAGGGTTTTAAATTCCGCGGGATAAGAACCCGCGTCAGTACCGGTATCCACAGTAATACTTCCATCAATGGCTTTGCCCGCCCATGTGATGATTTCATCTTTTCCCGCAATGCCCAGCGCGCCGCCGTCACCGATCTCCATGATGAGCCAGGACGGTTCCCCTTTATCGATACAAGCAAGCCCTGCCTCAACAAAAGACAGTATTCTGCTGTCATTGGGATCGATGTATCTTAAAAAAACGCTCAGTTCCCCGCCGCATTTTGCGCCGATATCTGCCGCTTCATTGGGGTGCAGGATATAATCCCGCATTACAGAATTCTTCTCCGCAATAAGTTTTTTCCCTTCCTCAATGGCAAGATGCTCAGGCAGCGCCCCGCCGATGGTTCCCCATATCCTGCCCGACGAAGCGATGAGCATCTTTGCGCCAAGGCCCCGCGGGGTGGAACCGGAACTTGCGGTAATCACCGCAAGCGCCAGCGCTTCCTTTTCAAGCAGCGCCTTTTTCATGGCAGTCAACATATCTTTCACGGCGTTATCTTTCTTCCCGGAAATAGGGCGTCCCCAGCCCGGCCGGGGGCTGATACTTCTTCTGTTTTTTGCGGGTAATCAGAACCAGTACCAGAATGGTTGCAAGATAGGGCAGCATATCAAGAAGCTGGGGATAAAAAACTATCCGCTTCCCAAAAAGGGAGATGTCGATATTCTGAAACTTGAAGCCCACCCCCTTGAGCGCACCGAAAAGGTATGCGGCAAAGATCGCCCGCAGGGGATTCCAGGTGCTGAAGATGATCAGGGCCACCGCTATCCATCCCGCTCCGGCGGTGATGTTCTCCTGCCAGCGGGGCACAAAAACCAGGGAAAGATAGGCCCCGCCCACGCCGCATAAAAAACCGCCGCCCACAATGTGGATGTACTTGTAAAGGCTCACCGGTATGCCCGAAGCGTCCGCCACTGCGGGGTCTTCCCCCACCGCCCGGACATTCATCCCCGCACGGGTATACTGAAAGTAAATGTAGAGGAGAATTGCCAGAACGATACCCGCCAGCACATAGGGGCTCTGTTCAAAAAAGATGGTCCCGATAACAGGTATGCGGTGCAGTAATGGTACGGAAACCGGAGCGAAGGCCTGGGATATGGATTCCGGCAGGGCCTTCCCCGCAAGGCTTTTGCCCAGAAAGCCCGAAACCCCGGTGCCGAAGATTGTCAGGATAAGACCGGTCACCACCTGGTTGCCCCGCAGCGTTACTGTGATGACGGCGTAGATTAACGCGCCGAATGCCCCCGCAAGACCCGCGGCGCAAACGGCGGCAACGGGATTTGCGCTTGCAAGGGCGGCGGAAAAACCAATTGAAGCGCCGAGGAGCATCATCCCCTCGATACCCAGGTTCATGTTCCCCGCCTTCTCGCACATGATGCCCCCGAGGACCGCGAAAAGAATATGGGTCCCCATCTGCAATGCGGTTTGCAGAAAAGGGGTGAGTGCGCCGAGGAAGGCTGTCATTTTTGGCCTCCTGCTATCGCGGCGGAATCGCTGTTGGCCCGGTCATCAGTTTTACTGCGTTCGGTCTTTGTCCACACCAGGCGGTAGCGGATAAAAAATTCACTGCCCAAAACAAAGAAGATGATGATCCCCTGCAGCACCTGTGAAATGGAAGCGGGAATTTGCAGGGAACTTTGTAAAAAAGTACCTCCCTGGATCAGCATGGAAAACAAAAAGGAAACGATGATGATCCCCGGCGGGCTTAAACGGGCAAGCCAGGTGGTAATGACCGCAGTAAAACCGAGTCCCCCGGAAAGCTGATCCGAAAGGGAACGCTCAATCGCGGAGGCCTGCATCATCCCCGCGGCGCCGCAGAGCCCCCCGGAGATCATGATGGCAACGATCATGATCCGCAGAACACGCATCCCCGCATAGCGGGCGGTGGCTTCGCTTTCACCAAGGACATCGATCTCGTAGCCGAGCTTGGTCTTTTTTAAAAGAAGATACAGTAATGCTGCGAGGATCAAAACAATGATCCAGCCGATGTGAACCCCCAGGACTTCGGGGAGGACGGCGTTTTTGCTGAATGGGGCAATTTTCGGGAAGCCGCTTCCCGCAGGGTCCCGCCAGGGACCGTACTGCAAAAAACTGATCCACTTGGCGGCCACATAGTTCAGCATCAGGGTGACCAGTGTTTCGCTGGTGGAAAAACGGGCCTTCAACAGGGCGGGAATCAATGCCCAAAGACCTGCAAACAGAAACGCTGTGATAAACATAAAGATGAGCAGCAGGGGCGCAGGCATATTGGGAAAGGTAAAGGCAATGAGCGAAGCGCCGAAAGCCCCCAGGTAGAACTGACCTTCCTGGCCGATGTTCCAGAACTTCATCTTGAATGCGATTGCCGTCCCCAGGGAAAGGGCCGCCAATGGTATTGCCTTGTTGATGGTATTCTTGAAACGGTAGAGCGTACCCAAAGACCCGGTAAGTATCTTTCCGTAGATATCCAGCGGGTTATAGCCAATCAGGATCATGATCAGCGCCGATGCGGCAAGGGCCGCAATGACCGCCGCTATGCGCAGCAGATTTTCCCTTAAGGGCGAAGCTTCAGCGCGGGTTATTATTCGGATCATACTGCCACCGGCTTTTGCCCGAGCATCAGGAGCCCCAGGTCTTCTTTAGTAGAACTGCGGGAATCCGTGATATCCATCACCGCGCCGCCGTGGATCACCATGATGCGGTCACAGAGTTCCCGCAGTACGTCCAAATCTTCGCCGATGTACAGAACGGCAACACCCTTCTTCTTCTGTTCATTAAGCATATCGTAGATGCTATAGGATGCGCCGATATCAAGCCCCCGGACCGGGTACGCGGTGATAAGAATTTTCGGCTGCATTTCAATTTCCCGGCCAAGCAGAACCTTCTGTATATTTCCGCCGGAAAGTTTTCTTACGATATGCTGAACCGAGGGGGTGGAAATATCATAACGCGTTACGATCTTTTCAGACTGGATTCGGCCTTCCGCACGGTCAACAAAAACGCCCGCAGTATTACTGTAGGATTTAAGCAGAATGTTATCGGAAACACTCATCCCCGCAACGAGTCCCATCCCCAGCCGGTCCTCGGGAACAAAACTCATACTGATCCCCTTTTCCCGTATGGCGCGGGGGGAAAGCCCCAGCATTTCTTCCCCCATAAAATTGATCGATCCCGAATCGGCCTTTTGAAGTCCCGCGATGATCTCGCAGAGTTCCTTCTGTCCGCTGCCGGCGATACCCGCAACGCCGAGAATCTCGCCGCCGTATAAAGCAAAGGACATATCATCAATAACTTTAATGCCATCGGCATTTTCAAGCTTGAGGGATTTTACTTCAAGCAGGGGCTTTTCCTGCGGCCTCGGTTCTTCCCGATGAATCTCAAGAGAGATACTGCCGCCAACCATCATCTCCGCCAGTTCATGAGAATTGGTTTCGGCGGTATTGACGGTCCCCACGGCCTTCCCTTTCCGCAGCACCGTCACCCGGTCGCTGATTTCCATCACCTCGTTGAGTTTATGGGTGATGATGATGATGGCGCAGCCCGCTTCCTTCATGTTCCGCATCATGGCAAAAAGCCCCGTTGTTTCCTGGGGGGTGAGCACCGCGCTGGGTTCATCAAGGATAAGGGTCGTTACTCCCCGGTAAAGAATCTTGAGGATCTCTACGGTCTGTTTTTCGCTGACCGACATTTCGTAAATTTTTTTGTTGTGCGCCACATAAAGGCCGAAACGTTTTTCTATTTCAGTAATTTTATCGTTTATTTTTTTCTTTTCGATAAAAGGATTTACACTGATTCCGCTTTTCTTTTCGCCCAGGCTGATATTTTCCCAGGCGCTCATAACTGGAATAAGTTTGAAATGCTGATGCACCATCCCGATCCCCGCGGCAATGGCGTCGTGGGGGGATCTAAAAAATTGCCGGACGCCGCCCACGTAAATGGAACCGGCGTCCGGCAGATAAATCCCGGAGAGCATATTAACCAGGGTGCTCTTGCCGGAACCATTCTCACCGAGGAGGGCAAGTATCTCCCCCCGGTTTACATCCATGCCCACATCGTCATTCGCCTGCACCGTTGCGAAGCGCTTTGAAATGTGTCGCATTTCGATATAAGGCATGGTGTTTTGATCCCGGCTTAAGCCCCCTTGGTATTACTGCGGAATTACCCCGATGACCCCTTTGACAAACCAGCCCATGTTCCAGATTTCCTCGTCGGTCATTTTGACTCCGGAAGAAACCTTTACGGCGCCGCCCTGATCGGTGAGGGGGCCGGTAAAGGGCGCGAGACTTCCGTCAATAATTTTTGCCTGGGCCGCCGCAACCGCAGAAGCCGTGCGGGGATCGTTATTGGCGGTAAGGGTGTCCAGGGTGACGGTCCCGTTACTGAAACCTTCCCAATAGGCCCGGGAAGCCCAGTCCCCGGCAAGGACGTGCTTTACATCATCCACATAGAAAACATCCCAGTGGAAGAGGGGGGCGGTAAGATAGGCCCGGGGCGCGGCGTCCGGTGTGGACACGTTGTAACCGATGGCAGCGGCGTTCCGTTCCTGGGCGGCAATCTGGGGGGCGGTGGTGTCCTGATGCTGGGCGATCACATCAACGCCCTTGTTGAGCAGTTCCAGGGCGGCCTGTTTCTCCACCGCGGGATCGTACCAGGTATTGGTCCAGATCACTTCCACGGAGACATCGGGGTTTACCGACTGGACGCCCAGGGTAAAGGCGTTGATCCCCCGGATAACTTCGGGGATGGGGAAGGCCGCCACATAGCCGATCTTGTTCTTCTCGGTCTTGTAACCCGCGGCAATACCCGCAAGGTAGCGGGCCTGGAAAATCTTGCCAAAATAGGTAGAAACATTGGGGGCGGTCTTGTAACCCGAGCAGTGGCCGAACTTCACATTGGGGAAGTCCGCGGCAACCTTAATGGTCCAGTCCATAAAGCCAAAGCTGGTGGTGTAGATCACGTTACAACCCTGATCGATGAGGTCCCGGATAGCCTTCTCGCAGTCGGCGTTTTCCGCAACATTTTCGATATAGGCGGTTTTGACCCCCAAAGCCTCGAGGGCGATCCGCCCCTTGTCGTGGGCCTGGGTATAGCCTTCATCGTGAATCGACCCGATGTACACAAACCCAACCTTGACATCAGCAGCCGAGGATGTTCCCCCCGCAGCCGATCCCGCGTCCTTTTTCCCGCCCGCAAAGGCGGAAATCGCCAGGCCCAGAGCCATGGCAAGTACCAACAGTTTTTTCATCATTCCTTCCTCCAAAATTGATTTTAAGACTCAACATGGTTAAGGTAGCCGAAAAAGATAAAAGGATCAAGCCGTGGTAAACTCCATAACCGTGTGGGGGCCGCCTTCCTTATCCGTAAGAAGTATATAAATTTTGTCATGATTAGGGCGCTTAACCACAGGATACAGCAAGTCCCCCCTGGCGGCGGGCTTTTTGTATTCAACCCTGAAACGGGAAATGATAAAATCATCGGGAAGAAAATTCATGGCGGCTTTTATATAGCGCCCGTTATTCATGTGCCGGTTAAGGTCTATATCCAATGAGGTAACAACAAAGGGCGGAAATTTTTTATCTTCTGGCAGAAGGTCCGGTGTTTCCGGTACGTCAATTCTCCTTCCCGCATAGTCCATTTCAATTTTCGGATCGATTACAATAGCATCATTAATTTCCGGGGGAAGCCTGAAGGGACGCGCGGTATTCATATCAACAAAGGCCCCGGTGGCCCAGCTGACAAGACAGGGCTTATGGCTATCGTCATAGATAACCGTATTACGCATACCAAAGGCGCCCTTACATTCGTATATTGAGGTTTCAACGGTAAGATGCTCTTTGTAAAGGGGCATGCGCAAAACATCGGCCTGGCGGTTTACCAGGATCATGATGAGATTATTGTCGATAAGATATTTCTTGAATTCGATCTCCGATTCGGTCCACAGAACAGAACAATCCTGCATCATATCCATTGCGGCGTCAAACCTGAGCCGGCCGTTTACATCGCTGCCGCTCAAAAAAACCTGGGTTTTAATTTGATACATCGGCATTCTCCTTAGTCTTACTATACACACATATTGACAGCAGAGTAAATGTATCCCATAGTTACAAAAGTGGACTCCCGAAATTTTGTATTAAAGGGCGATATCGCTTACAGCAAATCCCAAACAAAGATACAAAGCTTTGAAAACAGCTATCTTGTCTGCGAAAAGGGCAAATCCGCCGGGGTGTTCCCCCGATTGCCCGCGGCCTTTGCGGGCTTCCCCCTCATCGAATATACGGGAAAGCTAATCCTCCCCGGCCTGACCGATCTCCATATACACGCCCCCCAATTCAGTTTCAGAAGCCTTGGCATGGACATGGAACTTTTAAGCTGGCTCGAAAAGCACGCCTTCCCCGAGGAGGCAAAATACCGTGACGCCGAATATGCCCGGCGGGCCTACGGCCTTTTTGTCGATCACCTCAAGCGCGGCCCCAATACCCGTTTCTGCATCTTTGCTACGCTCCATGTACCGGCCACAGTAATACTGATGGATCTGCTGGAAGAATCCGGGCTCGTGTCCATGGCGGGCAAGGTCAACATGGATCGCAACAGTCCTGATACCCTGCGTGAAGCGATTGCTGAAGCATCCGCCGCCGCGACCCGCGAATGGCTTACCGCGCTTGCCGGCAAAAACTATAAGAACACCTATCCCATATTAACCCCCCGTTTCATTCCTTCATGCAGTGATGATCTGATGCGGGCCCTTTCGGGAATTCAAAAACGCTATGCCCTCCCCCTCCAATCCCATCTTTCGGAAAATCAGCGTGAGATTGCCTGGGTACGGGAATTGTGTCCCTCATCAAATTTTTACGGCGATGCCTACGCCCAATTTGATCTCTTCGGCGCAAATACACCCACCGTCATGGCCCACTGCGTCTGGTCAAGCGATGAGGAACTGCGCCTGATGCGGAACCGGGGCGTATACATCGCCCACTGCCCCCAATCGAACCTCAACATCTCATCCGGCATCGCCCCGGCGCGGCGCTTCCTGGACATGGGCATCCCCACCGGGCTCGGCAGCGATGTCGCCGGGGGCGTCCACACCTCGATCTTCCGGGCCATGACCGATGCAATCGGGGTGTCCAAACTGCGGCAGTGCCTTGCTGCCAAAGACGAAGCGCCCCTCACCTTTGAGGAAGCGTTCTGGATGGGAACCCTTGGGGGCGGCTCGTTCTTTGGGAAGGCCGGGTTGCCGGGCAATGCCGGGGCAACGGGTTCCTTTGATCCGGGCTATGAATTTGACGCGCTGGTCATTGATGATGCGGGCCTGGCCGCCCCTTTCAGGCTGAGCGTAGAGGAGCGGCTCCGGCGGACGGTGTACCTTTCGGATGATCGCCATATTGCGGCGAAGTATGTGCGGGGAAAGGCCCTGTTCTGCTAATTATATGGAAGACTTTTTTAACTTTTCCCTATGCCTTTTCAGCAGGGTCCGGGTCATATCCAGGATGAAGTCCTGGGTTTCCTCCGTTAACTGGCGGTAAGTCTCCAAAAGCTCCTTTTCACAGAGCGATAAGGAGCCGAACATCTCCCCCTCCCCGGTACGCAGCCAATGTTCGTTCACATTAAAGGTTACGCATATCAGCTTAATGTTTTTTTCGGTCAGTTTACTCTTTCCCACTTCGATCATGGACATAGCGGTCTGGGTTAAACCTATCCGCCGGGCAAATTCGCCCTGATTTATGCCCAATTCCCTACGGATCGCCCGTATTCTGTCAATCATACCTCTCAATACTATCAAATTTTACTAAAAATTACAATAAAAATATCAATTACTTATAAATTCCTTGACAAAATTTTAATAGAATGCTATGATTTATAACATTAACTTACAATCTGGAGATATTATGTCAGACAGAGAAAAGGAGCTGCTTAACTGTTACCGGCAATTACCGCCGGAAGATCAGGCTGAGGTATTGGCCCATGTCCGAACCGCCCGCATAGCGGAGAATTCGGCCAAAAAGACGCTTGCTAGAGGAGCGGGAAACGGCGGAGACGGCCGGTATACCCGAACCGCAGTTGAAAGGAGTGTTAAAAAATGAATGAAGAGGTTCTTGCGGAAAAGATTATGGCTCTCTTTCGGAAAAACAACTGCCAGGCCGGAGATACTATATCCCCCCAGTTGTATCTGGCTTTTCTTTGGGGATTAAATCCAAGCGAGCAAAATTTAGCGACCGAAGCAATAAATTGGCTTGAGGAAATACAAAGGTCGTATATCACGGTTAAAAATGAAGCGGCGTATCCAAATATAACCTTGAGATTAACTCCCGCTGGATATGACCACATATATGGAAACACAGGAGCCAGGGTATGAAAAAGGTATCGGTGATTTTTGTTTTATTTTTTGCTTTCTCTTTTGGGGTCTATGGCCAGGATGTGAGTGATTTTGAAACACAGGTTGAAAATGGAGCGGTAACTATTACCAGATATACAGGAACGATAAATGATGTGCGTATCCCGGCTGAAATAAACGGGCTTCCGGTGACGACTATTGAAAACGGATTTAGCGACAATCAATTAACCAATGTCACCATCCCAAATAGTGTAACTTCTATTGGAGATTATGCATTTAGCAAAAATCAATTAACCAGTGTCACCATCCCAAATAATGTAACTTCCATTGGAAAGTATACATTTAGCAACAATCAATTAACCAGTGTCACCATCCCAAATAGTGTAACTTCCATTGGAGAGCGTACATTTAGCAACAATCAATTAACCAGTGTCACCATCCCAAATAGTGTAACTTCCATTGGAGAGCGTGCATTTAGCAACAATCAATTAACCAGTGTCACCATCCCAAATAGTGTAACTTCCATTGGAGTTGGTACATTTAGCAACAACCAATTAACCAGTGTCACTATCCCAAATAGTGTAACTTCCATTGGAGAGTTTACATTTAGCGACAATCAATTAACCAGTGTTACCATCCCAAATAGTGTAACTTCCATTGGAGAGTTTGCATTTTACAGAAATCAATTAACCAGTGTTACCATCCCAAATAGTATAATTACCATTGGAGCTCTTGCATTTAGCGACAATCAATTAACCAGTGTCACCATCCCAAATAGTGTAACTTCTATTGGAGATTATGCATTTAGCGACAATCAATTAACCAGTGTCACTATCCCAAATAGTGTAACTTCCATTGGAAAGTATGCATTTTACAGAAATCAATTAACCAATGTCACCATCCCAAATAGTGTAATTACCATTGGAGAATATACATTTTGTGTCAATCAATTAACCAGCGTTACCATCTCAAATAGTATAATTACCATTGGAGAGCATGCATTTAGCAACAATCAATTAACCAGTGTCACCATCCCAAATAGTGTAACTTCTATTGGAGATTATGCATTTAGCGACAATCAATTAACCAGTGTCACTATCCCAAAAGATGTAATTATCATTGGAGTTGGTACGTTTAGCAACAACCAATTAACCAGTGTCACCATCCCAAATAGTGTAATTACCATTGAAGAGCATGCATTTCGTTACAATCAATTAACCAGTGTTACCATCCCGGATAGTGTACGTTACATTAAGGACTCTGCTTTTGATATGGGGAATACTTTTATTGAGAGGATTGTTATTGGGAATAATGTTTTTGTGGGCACCAACGGAGGGTTCCCTTTTTATTTTGGAAATTTTTATAATAAGAACAATAAAAAGGCCGGGACATATATTAGTAACAGTGGTCAATGGTCCTATCAGCCATAGCGTAAAACTATCGCAGGGCATTATTTTGACAAAGCGATGCCCTGTGTGAGATGCCAGTTAGTGCTGCTGGGCGGCAGGTATGGCGTTACTGGAATGAGCACCGAAAGAAGTATTGCAACACCTTTTGAACTATTGTAATGAATTTTTATAAGGAGAATGAACCATGCGTGTTTATAAGTATATGTCCATGAGTAATTTTATTGAACACATAGAAGAATATCTTTTGGGGAAATTGTTTTTTGCCGATTGGCATACTCTAAATGATCCCATGGAGGGCTTGTTTCTTGTTTCCAATTCCGGTCAATATACTGAAGCCCTTGATGGTCTAAAAAACGCAAAATATCACAATAAAGTATGCGCATTAGCGGGAGATTGCGATAATTTTTTGTTGTGGTCCCATTATGCCGACAGCCATAAGGGAATTTGCATTGGTATTGATGTTGACGTTGCAAAATTAAAAAAAATCAGTTATAATGAATCATTACCACTCATCTATTCCATTGATTCGCTTGATTACAATATAGAAAAAATATTAACCAGTAAATTAAATTGCTGGTCCTATGAAAATGAATATAGAATATTGGAAGAGCTTGATAAACAACAAATGAAAGAAGTTGGCAAAATAAAGGAACTTGTTTTTGGGATGCACAATAAGTCCAAGGAATTTTTTGAATCACATCCTCGTTTTAAAAATGAAGGCATAACGATTAGTGCCATGACAAGTGGCAAATTGCAAGCGTCCGTGAGACGCATGGGGATTTGCCGCCATTCAAAAACGTCAGGGGTTTCCCCATGAAAAATCACCTTTATTTTCTCCTTTTTCTCCTCGCCCTACTCCCCCCGCTAACAGCCCAGGACAGCGATTTCTCCCAGCAATCCTTTCTGCTGGGCGGCAGAAATTCCGCTGGCAATACTACCCAGCGTAGCAACAATAACACCATCAATGAACGGGCCGATCCCGACACAGTACATTGGGATATTTCAACACTGGACACCGCCAAAGATGTTGATTATCTTACCGGAATAGAAAAAGACGTTATCCTTGAAATGAACAAGGTACGGAGCGACCCGGCAAAATATGCGGAATTGTATATAAAGCCCCGCTTTCCCCATTACAATGACAAGCGGTATATGGTCTCCGAAACATTAAGCATCGTAACCAAAGAAGGCAGGGCTGCCGCGGAAGAATGTTATAACGCATTAAAAGCAATGCAGGGCGTACAGCTTTTGTTTCCCGAAAGGGGATTGGCCCTTGCGGCAAAAGATCATGTCATGGATATTGGGCAAAAAGGGCAGATGAGCCATACCGGAAGCGATGGAGGCAATCCGGTTACCAGGGTGGAAAAATACGGAGCGGGATACAAAAATCTCGGAGAGAACATCACCTATGGAACAAGCAGCGGCCGTGATATTGTGGTCGATCTGTTAATTGATGACGGCATTCCTGACCGGGGACACCGGGATGTCATCATGCTGCCGGGCTTTACCCAGACGGGCGTTTCAGCAGGAGCTCATACACGGTTCGGTATCATGTGCGTCATTGATTATGCCAGCGGGTATGTAAGTAATTAAAGCCGGTTTAACAATAGGCCGGGCTTTGCTTACGGAGCCTTGCAATCCGGCCAAAAATATGATAGATTTAAACATATCAAGCAGGGAGGCCAGTATGCAGCAGGCGGCCATATCGTTTTCCGATGATTTATTACTCTCATTGAATATGTCCGTGGGCGAAATTGTCTCATCCATGCGGAAAGAATACGCTGCAAAGATGTACCAGGAAGGCAAATTGACCCTTGGACAGGCGGCGGAATTCTGTGGGATGTGCCTGTATGATTTTACTGCTCTCCTGGCTGTTCAGGATATTCCGGTTATCAACTATGATCCTGAAGATTTAGACCGGGAGCTTAAAAACATCGGCGTTCTATGATTATTGCCTGTGACTCCGCTCCGCTCTTTGCCTTGGCAGTATGCGGTCAGCTTGATTTGCTTGAAAAACTCTATGACGAAGTGCTGATCCCGGAGGCAGTGTATCAGGAAGCAACAGTGCCGGATAAGCCAAACGCTGATAAAATTGCTGAATGGGCACAAGGTAAAATCGTTAAAATAACCGATATGGAACTTTTTCACGCCATCAAATTATCTCTGCACAAGGGCGAAGCAGAAGCGATTGCGCTGTATAAGGAAAAATCCGCCGATTTTCTTTTAATTGATGAGAAGAAAGGACGGAAGGTCGCGGAATACTATGATGTTAAAATTATCGGCACAATTGGACTGCTATTGAAAGCAAAACAGGAAGGGCTTGTACCCCGAATTAAACCGTGCATTGAACTATTACAACAATCCACAGTACGAATTGCCTCGGCACTATACCAACGAGCGCTGGAACGCGCCGGAGAACTTAATTAATTATTTCCTGCCCACTGTAACATATTTCTGACTTTTACAGGTTTTACGGGATATCTGGCAATTTTTTTGGTATAAATGCGGGAAACATCTGCCCAATCCCTTTCATCTTGAGGGAGTTCAAAGCATCAATTTGAGGGAAAATATTTTCCGCGAAGTAATT
>BOAU01000042.1 GCA_026002025.1 Spirochaetia bacterium
ATACCGGGTGGTTTCTGTTAACCTTGGCTCGGCCACGGCGGACCTTTCCCGTTTGGCGGAAGAATTTGCGCGGTGGAAGGGTGTGGATCTTGTCGCCGCCTATCATCACCCGGAATTGGGGCTTCTGGCGGCAAACCCCAAAAATTCAAGCCAGCTGGCCTGTTTCGGCCCTTTGCAAAAGCGGGAGCTTCTGGTGATCTATGCCGGCAAAGGTTCAGGAGCCGCCGATGAAAGCTGCCTCAGGGCGGCAAAACTTGCCGCCGCCCTGTTTGAGGGTGGAAAGGTATCGGGCCAACGGTCCGCAGTCCCGGCGGAACTGCTGCGGGGAAATTTTACCGTAAAAAAATTGAAGAAAACCCTTGTCAAAACGGACACGAAGCCGGTAAAACCGCGAAAGGTAAAGATTGCGGCGTCGGTAAAACCACGAAGGAACCTTTCCCGGATGGTCCGTGGACCGAAAAATGCCGCCGCCGTTGCTGTCAAAGAGGCGCCCAGGCCCGCTGTTCCCACCATTGCCAAAGTTCCGGTGCGGATGACCCCCCGGTATTCGGTGATCGTTACCAACGAACTTTTTCATAATGGGAATGTGGAAGCCTGGAAGCGGATTATCGCAAGCTATAAGGCCAAATACCCGGAATTACAGGTGTTCATCTATTACGAGGGAGAGCGGATTCTGGACATTAATTCCCTCTTTGTGTGGGGGAAGGTTAAACACGGGGTTTCCATTCAGTTTGCCGTTGCGGGAAACGGTATCAGGGACGTGGCAAAATTGCAGCGCTACCTGGCCCAGGGGGCAAGCAATCAGTTTGAAGTATTCATCCGCAATGCGGCGGATACTGTTTTAAGGCTTTTCGGCTAGGTTAAGGACAAGAAATGAATCGGCACATACATTTTTTCAGTCAAAAAGACGGTATTTCCGGGAAGATTGACGCCGGGCTTTTAGGTGTCTGGGGGCGGGAACTCAATGATCTGGCGGAATTGGGATTTCCCATTCTGCCGGGCTTCATTCTGGATGCGGAAATTGCCTCTGGAATTGACGCCGAGGCTATTAAAAAGGATATAAAAGCTCTTTTGGACAGATGCGCCCTCATTGCGGGCAAAAAGTACGGGGATGCGGAGAATCCCCTGCTCCTCAAGGTGCTTGTTTCAGGGAACATGGCGGTGAGCGCCTATCCTGCGCTGCATAACTTCGGCCTGGTACGGCCTACTATTGAAGGGTTTGCCAAATTGGCCGGTAAGGATTCCGCCGCCAGGGAGACGCTTTTTCTGATCCGGGGGATGCTCAAGGTTGAGGAGCGCATCAGGGAAATGGAAGGGAAAACCAGGACGCGGGATGAGATAAGCGCCCATCTGAAAATTCTGGATCGGACTTTGGGCATTGCCCCGCCTTCCAATGAGTTGGGCGGAAGGGAAAAGCCCCTCAAAATTGACAAAAGCGCTGAAGCCTACATTGACGAGTATGCAAAATATTTTCCCGCCGGTTTTTTTGACAGCGCCGAAGATCAGCTTTTTATCGCCTTAAGCGAAATTTCCAAAATGCTCAGGCTGGAGCCTCTGACAGGGGAAAAGGATACGGCCCTGTTAATCCAGCCCATGGTATACAGCTATGGCAGGGATTCCTGTATCGGGACCTGTTTCAGCAGGAATGTATTTACGGGTGAGAAAAAGCTTCAGGGCGAATTCTGCCGGGGTTCATCCAATGAAGCCGGAGCGCAGGGTATCGAAAAGATCAACGGCAAGCATCTCAAGGAACTGCAAAGGATCGCCTGGACACTGGAAGATCGATTCAGGGACATCCGGCAGCTGCGGTTTGCCGTGGAAAATGGGAAGCTTTGGCTGATTGAACAGGGTCCGGCGGGGCAGAAGTCCGTCAGGGCGGATATCAAATTGCTGCTGGATCTGGAAAAACGTAAAATTGTGGATAAGGTCTATGCGGTAAAGGCCGTTGAGCCCCGGCGGCTCAACGAAATCCTCCATCCCCTTATTGATACCCCCAGCGTCAAAGGGCTTAAATACCGGAAGGGCGGAATTGCCGGAGCTCCGGGGGCCGCTGTCGGCAGGGCTTACTTCAGTACCGACCGGCTCCTGAAGGCCCGCACCCTGGCCCGGCAGAAGGGGGAGGACGACCGGTTTATCCTGGTGCTGGAATCATCCTTTGCGGAGGATGTTAAGGCCATTGAAGTAAGCGCCGGGGTCCTCACTTCGCAAGGGGGCTATGCCGCCCACGCTTCGGTGATTGCCCGCCAGTACGGCAAGGTGTCTCTGGTGGCTCCGGACCTCAAAATCAAGGGTAAAAAGGCCAATTTGGGAAATTTTACCTTTTCCGAAGGGGATTACCTCACTCTCGATGTGCCTTTTTACACTGAGCCTGTTGTGTATGCGGGGGCGGCAAAACTTATCGAACCGGACCCCACAGAATCGGGGCTGTTGGAATTTATTTCCCTGGTGTCGGACCTGCGCACTGAGCTTTTTGCCAGGACGGCCGAAAACGGCGCGGGCCGCAGGGCCGGAAGCCGCCGGTTTCAGGTCCGGGCAAACGCGGAAAGCCCTCGAGACGCGGCGCTGGCCCTGTCCTTTGGGGCCGAGGGGATCGGGCTCTGCCGCACGGAACACATGTTCTTTCAGGCGGAACGGCTCAAGGTATTCCAAAAGATGCTTCTTGGCAACGAAAAGGAGCGGAAACAGGCCCTGGCAAAGCTTTTGGTCATGCAGCGCTCTGATTTTTTCAGGCTTTTCAAGGTAATGGCGGGGAAGGACCTCTGCATCCGGCTGCTGGACGCCCCGCTCCACGAGTTTATCCCCGATGCTTTTCATGAGTCCAACCCCATGCTGGGCCGCCGGGGCTGCCGTATCGCCGTGTCCTTTCCCGAAATTTACGCCATGCAGGTGCAGGCTATCTTTGAAGCGGCCTATAAATTGCAAAAAGAAAAAATTGAAGTCCGCCTGGAAATCATGGTCCCCATGGTGATGAACGCCGCGGAATTAAGGCTCATCGCCTACGGCAAGAACATTGAGGGGGCCGCCTATGCGGGGATCGCGGATATCGAGGAAGATCTGCGGCAGGGACAAAAGGCCCGGCCCCTGGACTACCACATCGGCGCCATGATCGAGCTTCCCGCCGCGGCTCTGGGAGCCGGAGAAATCGCCCGGTACGCCCGCTTTTTCAGTTTCGGCACCAACGATCTGACCCAAACTGCCCTGGGTATTTCACGGGATGATTTTACCGGTTTTATGGGCGACTACACCCGCTTCGATCTGATCCCCCGCAACCCCTTCAGCGTTTTGGACGGGCGTGTTAAGGAGCTGATTGCCCTGGCTGTGGAGCGGGGACGGCTTACCCGGCCGGATCTGATCTGCGGTCTCTGCGGCGAGCATGGGGCCAATGCCGAAAACCTGGAATTCTGTATGGACGCCGGGCTTGACTATGTGTCCTGTTCGCCCTATGCCGTGCCTGTCGCACTGCTGGCCGCGGCACAGGCGGAAATTACGAGGGAAAAGTAAGGATTACGCGTATTGGTTCTTAAAGCCCATGGTCTTTTGGATGATGGTGGCGGCTTCTTTGGCAAATTTTTTTGCGTCCGCCTGGGGAATTGCCCCATCCTGATTAAAGCTCCGCTCGAAAAACAGGGCCATGGTGGCGTAGATATCCGGATGATTAAAGAATACAAAGGAGATATTGAAGCCCCGGGATTTTGTGACCGTAAAGGAAGTCAGGGATTCGATGGGCTCTTTGGCGATCAGGGCCTTAATCTGGTTTTTTGAGGTAAGTATTTCAAGCTCCTTGAACCGGAGGGGGATCTGTTCACCGGCAGGGCGAAGGTAGGGCTCGGTGCCCTTGTGCGGATAGGAAGCGGGTTCGATAAGGATGTACAGTTTTTTGCCCTGGGACTGGAATGTCAGCCCGTCTCCCTCGGTATATATGGCCTTTACCCCGGAATAGGAAATTATCTCATACCTCGTATAACCGGTATTTATATTGACAAAGGATGAAACGAGATAGGCCTGATCCTTCGGCAGCTTGTTCTGATTGTAGGCATCGAATAAATCCAGCGCTTTTATTGCCATTATTTCCCCCTGATTTGCTTCTTCTAATTATATGCAATTTTTCAAAACCGGCAACCGGTTTACTCGCGGTTAAGGGCGGCGATACTCTGCCGTTCCCTAAGGATACAGGGAAACAGCCGTTGGGTTAGTTCCGCATACCGCCCGTCCAGTCTGGCGGTAAGCTGGGTAACAACCGCGTCCATCAGGGTGTGAATGTCCATCTCAAAGGTGGTAATCTGGGGCAGAAAAAATGCCGCTGCTCCTTCGGAAGAAACGATTGACACGATTGATACATCTTCGGGGATACGGAGCCCCCGTTTTTCCACACCCCTGATAAGCCCCGGCAGGGCCTTGTCATTCATCACCACAAATGCGCTGGTGGCGCTGTGATCCACAAGAAATGCCTCCGTAACCGCGCAGGTTTGTATTGGATTGGAATCGCAGAAGAGCTCTGTCCCGTCCATGTCAAAGTTGCGGCACAAATAGGTAAAGGCCTCATGAACGCGCACCACCGGTCCGTAGCCGGAGCTATATGACTGTTTTGACTGGTTGATGAAAACCAGATGCCGGTGTCCCAGGCCCTTGAGATAGGAGATGCACTGCATCATGGTGGCAAAGAAGTCAATGTCGATAAAGGGCTCCACGGGAATTTCCGCATCCCTGCCCATGAGGATGAAGGGAATGCCGAAGCGCTTGAGAATGCCGATGCGCCGGTCCGCGGTGTGTACCTCCATCAGGATTACCCCATCCACCAGCTCCTGCTGAATGAGCCGCAGGAGTTCCGCTTCCTCATCGGTTTGAAGGGTCCAGATGACCAGATGATAGCCCTGGCTGGTGGCGCTTCTGGCGGCCTGTATAATGAGTTCCGTCTCGGAGATGCCGATACCGTGTTCCACCGGGGGAAAGAGAAGGGCGATGATATGGGTCCGCTTGCTGGCGAGGCTGCGGGCGATGGCATTGGGCTGGTAGTGCAGCTTTTGCATCGCCTCGGTGATACACTGTTTTTTCTCAACGGAAATCGGCCGCCTGCCGCTGATGGCGTAGGAAACGGTGCTCACCGAAACCCCCGCCAGTTCCGCCACATCCTTGATGGAGCTTTTTCTTTCCGCCTTTCCCCCGGCCAATCGTCAGATCCTTTCCAGGGTTTGTTCCCCCCGGATATCCGCGGAACTGGCGCCGATCATAAAGGTATAGCCCTGGTGATCAAGCGCAAAGGCGTTGGCGCCTTCATCGTAGTAGGCAAGTTCGTCAAGAGGAACGGTAAAGGAAAGGCGCTTTTCCTCGCCGGCGCAGAGGTGTATCCGTTGGAAGGCGCAGAGCTGCCTGCAAGGCCGGGGCACATCGGTACGTTTCGAGGCGAAGTAAAGCTGGGGCACCTCGTCACCGTCAAGGGAACCGGTATTCTTTAGAGTCACCGATGCCTCAATGTTTTTCCCCTGTTGCGCAACGGAAAAGCCGCTATACGAAAAGGCCGTATAACTTAGGCCAAAGCCGAAGGGATGCAGAACCGGTTTATCATAATAGAGATAGGTAACCTTGTTTTTGATGATGTCGTAGTCGTTGATGTCGGGAAGATCCTGGCCGTCGGCGTACCATGTCTGGGAGAGCCGCCCCGCAGGGGAAAAGTCCCCGGCCAGGGCTTCGGCAAGGGCGGTTCCCACTTCCTGCATCCCATGGGCCGTGTACAGTACAGAGCGGGCGATCCCTTCCTGGGGACCCAGGGCATAGGGCAGGCCGGCAATAACCGTGAGGACCGTGTTCCGGTTCCTGTGGGACACCCCCTCAAGGAGGGCCGCCATGCGGGGCGGCAGATCAAGGGTCTCGCGGTCAATACATTCCCGCGCGCCGATGAGGGCATGGTTCCCCACAACCACCACCGCCGCGTCCGCGCCCTTTGCCGCTTCAACGGCTTCCTCAAGGCCGTCTTTCAGGCGCACAATCGAGAGGTCCGCTAGGACGGCGTTCACCTTTTCTACCGCCCCCGGCGCGTAGGGTTTGTTGTAGACACTGTTTCCCTGCCGCATGGCCACCCCAATAGCATTGGATGATTGCAGCGCCACGTCGGGCAGGAAGCGGTCGGGAATCTGGCCCGCCGGGCCCTCGCAGAAGAACAGTTCCCGCACAAACCAGCCCCATATGGCCCCTGATGTACAGAGAAGCCTGCCGTCACTATCGGTGGTAAGATATTTTTGGCTTTCAATGTGTAAAAAGCCGAAGCCGCCGTATCCCCAATCGGATACACGGAATACGGCGCGGTTTTCTTCGGTCCCATCAAGCACAGTAGAACCATCAGGCAAAACCCGCAGCCAGGCCTTGTTTTTTTTGCTCTGGAAGGCGCAGGTATCACAGCCGTCTGCATAGACCACTTCGCTTTGGGCAAAGGTTTTTTTGATGCCTGAAAGGGGCGTTACTTCGTAGGGAGGATTGCCGGAGTACCAGTCGCTCATGTTCTCATTGCCCAACTGCCCGATGACGGCGATTTTTTTTGTACCTTCCCGTTTCAGCGGCAGGAACCCGTCATTCTTCAATAAGACAACCGCTTCCCGCGCCGCCTGCCGGGCAAGGGCGCTGTTTTTTTCGGAACAGAGCGCGGCCCTGGTAATGGCGGCATAGGGGTTTTTGGAAGCATCCGCGTCAAACTGCCCCAGCCGGAACCGGACCCGCAGGGTGTAATAAATAGCGCGGTCAATATCAGCCTCGGTGATGAGCTTTTGTTCCAGGGCCTCTTGGGCCGCATTTTTTACCAGGTCCGCCTCATCCAGAAACACATTCATCCCCGCCTTGATCGCCAGGGCAAGGGATTCCGCGTGGGTGGCGCAGTACTTATGTTCAGTCACCACCTGCTTGTAGGCGCCGCCGTCTGTCACGAAGTAACCCTCGCAGCCCCACTGTTCGCGGAGTACCGTATTCAGTTCAGGGTTGAGCATCCCCGGTATGCCGTTCACCTTGTTGTAGGCGGTCATCAGGGACAGGGCCTTGCCGTCCTTAAAGGCGTAGGAAAAAACCCGAAGGTAGTATTCCTGTTTGGTGCGTATTGTTAAAACGGAATTGGTGAATGAGCGGTCCCTTTCAAAGTTATTGGCATAGAAATGTTTCGGCGATGCTATTGCCTGCACATAGAAGGGATCCTCTCCCTGTATACCCTGTATGAGGGATGCGGCGAGTTTCCCCGCAAGGAAGGGATCTTCACCGTAGGCTTCCTCGTTGCGGCCCCAGCGGGGGTCCCGTTCCATATCAATGGTAGGGCAGAAGAGGCTCAAAAAGGAGCGGTGACCCACGGCATCGTAGAAGGCCCGGGCTTCCTCTCCGATTACGGCTCCCACTTCATGCAGCAGGGCGCGGTCCCAGGTACAGCTCAGGCCCAGGGGCTGGGGGAACACCGTGGCTTTTCCGCCCGCACGGTCCACCACCCCGTGGGCGCCTTCCGCGCCGGCGTGGTACTCCTCAATGCCCAGGCGCGGTATGGCCTCCTGGTGTGAGGGCAGAAAGCCGATTTTTTCCGCAAGGGTCAAGCGCCCGAGCAAATCCTGTACGCGGTTCTCCAGAGACGCCGCACTGTCCTGAAACGCAATCATATCCACCCCCATCGAAATATATTATCGAAATGATTCGATAACACATCATACAGTTACCGGCAAGAATCTGTCAAATAAAAAACGAATCATGTTGAAAAACACTTTTTTTGCATTTTTTTCCACGACAAACGCATGAAAAAAATTATTCACGAATTTTCACTGATTAAGATAGGATTCTTTAGGATTTAAACCACGAACGACACAAACCCCACGAAAAAGCACAAAATTGCACAAAAATGTTCGTGTCTTTCGCGTGGTTCGTGGTTAAATTCTTAAATTTATCCGTTTTTTGGGGATCAGATGGTTAAGAAATTCTTTCATGCGTTTGTCGTGCATTTTTTTCTTGACAGTGTTTAAAAAAGGGGGTTATCATAAATCATTCAATCGAAACGATTCGATGAAAAGGAGGCCTTCATGGTATCGGTTCACCGGCCTTTATTGAAACGCCATATACAGCGCATAATTGATCAGCGGTATCTTTTGCTGCTCTCACTGCCCTTTGTTATCTGGCTGATCATCTTCAGGTACATCCCCCTGGTGGGGTGGACCATGGCTTTTCAGGATTATAAGCCCCAATTCAGCTTTTTTTCCCAAACCTGGGTGGGGTTCAAGCACTTTGCCGCGCTTTTTAAGGCGCCCATGTTCTATCAGGCCCTGCAAAATACCCTGGGGATGAGTATTTTGGGGCTGGTATTCGGTTTTACCACATCCATTACCTTTGCGGTGCTGATGAATGAACTGCGGGTTCTGCACTTTAAGCGTTTTACCCAGACCGTTTCCTACCTGCCCCATTTTGTCTCCTGGGTGATCGTGGCGAATATTGTCACCACCATCCTTTCCCCTACGGGGCCGATCAATGAACTCCTGGTCCAACTGGGCATACTCAAGGAGCCCTTTAACTTTATGATCCAGAAGAACCTGTTCTGGTGGATCGTGGTCATTTCGGACATCTGGAAGGAGACCGGCTGGAACGCCATCATCTATCTGGCTGCAATAACCGGCATTGATGCGGCCATTTACGAGGCTGCGGAGATTGACGGGGTAAACCGTATGCAAAAAATATGGTACATCACCCTGCCGGGCATCAAATCCACCATCGTCATTCTGCTGATCATGAGCGTCGGGAACATGATCAACATCGGCTTTGAAAAACAGATGCTTCTGGGCAACAGCGTGGTAGGCACCAAGTCCCTGGTTTTGGACAAATACGCCCTGGACTACGGCATCGGCCTGTTCCGCTATTCCTATGGGACCGCCATCGGCATCTTTAAGTCGGTGGTGAGTATCATTCTGCTGATTGCCGCGAATACCGTAGCCAAACGGGTCGGCGATGAACGGCTTATATAGGAGCGCAAAATGACCATAAAACAATCGAAGGCCGCCAATACCGCCGCTGACGCTGTCATCGTCCTGATAATGTGCTTCATCATCGTGATAACCCTCTATCCCTTCCTGAACGTGGTGGCAAAATCCTTTAACGACCCCATTGATACGGTAAAAGGCGGTATTCATATCTGGCCCCGCTCCCCCACGCTGGATAACTACGCCGACCTCTTTTCTGCGGGGAGCAATTTGCCCGCGGCCTTCCGTATGTCCGTACTCCGTACCGTGGTGGGCACCATCACCGGGGTCCTCTGCTGTTCAATGTTCGCCTTTAGCCTGTCCCGGCGGGACTTCATGTTCCGGAAGGCCTTTACCACCCTGCTGGTTGTCACCATGTATGTGGGGGGCGGCATGATCCCGGAATACATGCTGATCCGTAACCTGGGCCTTATCAACAACTTCTGGGTCTATATTATCCCCGGCCTGGTGAGCGCCTTTAACGTGATTATCATCAGGACATTCATCGAAGGTATACCGATTTCACTGCAGGAATCGGCGAAGATCGACGGCGCCAACGATATCCACATCTTTTTTACGATTATTCTGCCCCTCTGTATGCCGGTGCTGGCAACGGTGGCGCTCTTTGTCGCGGTGGGCCAGTGGAACAGTTGGTTCGACACCTACCTCTACGCCCGGGCGAATAAATTTTTGTCTACCCTGCAATTTGAGTTGATGAAGGTGCTGGACAGCGCCCAGAACGTCAGTTCCAGCGCCGATGTCTATTCCGAAGGCCTGCGCAATGCCAAGCGCAACCCCGAGGCCCTCAAGATGGCAATTACGGTGGTTGCCACCGTACCGATTTTGGCGGTGTATCCCTTCCTGCAGCGTTACTTTGTATCGGGGATGACCATCGGATCGGTAAAAGAGTAGTTCCTTTAGGGAGCGTTGCTCCCTGGAGATATAGTTTAAGAAGGAGTATTTAATGAAGAAGCTGACAAAACAAATGCTGCCGGCGGCAGCGGTACTGCTCTGCGTAATGGCCCTTGCCTCATGCGGCGGGAAGAAGACCAATGCCGTAAAGGCAACCACGGCGGGGACGAAGACCCCAATCACCTTTACGTTCTTTAACGCGGACGCGACAGAGGATATGCCCTTTACCGATCCGGTGGCGCAGAAGATCACCGAACTTACCGGTGTAACCCTGGAAGTTGACCGCGCGGTGGGGGGTGATACCCAGGCGATTCCGCTGATGATCGCCTCAGGGGAGTATCCCGACATCATTTACGCCAAAGGGGACCTGACCATGCTGATCGAATCCGGGGCGATTATTCCGCTGGATGATTTAATCGAAAAATATGGTAAAAACATGAAGGAACTCTACGGCGACCAACTGGTGCGCCTCCGGAACTCCCAGGCTGATCCTCAGATTTACCATGCGGGGACCTACGGCGTAAAGACCGCGCTCTGGTCAACCGAAGGGCCGCTGCAGATTCAGCACGCCGTGTTGAAGGAACAGGGCTATCCCCGGATGCGTACCCTTGATGATTATGAGAAGGCGCTGAAAACATATCTGGCCAGGCATCCGACAATCAACGGGCAAAAGACCCTGGGCCTCTCCCTGCTGATCGATACCTGGCAGTGGTATATCGACTTGTCCAATCCGGCGAACTACCTTATCGGGTACCCGGATGACGGTCAGTGGATTATCAATCAGGATACCCTGGAAGCGACCTACAAATTCCTGTATCCGGGCATGGATGCCTATTATAAGTGGCTGAACCGCATGAACGCCGAAGGTATTCTGGACCCTGAATCCTTTACCCAGAAAGAGGATGTATGGAAGGCCAAAATTGCATCGGGCCGGGTACTCGGTATCGGCTATCCCCTCTGGGGTTATGGTGATGCCCGGACATCCCTTATCAAAGACGGAATGCCGGAGCGTACCTACGCTTATCCGCCTTTGACCATAAATGAAAACTATAGCTCCGCCATGCTTAAGGACTTCGGCTTTGGCGGCGGCTGGGGTATTGCCATCACCTCGACCTGCAAGGACCCTGAACGGGCCTTTGAGTTCATTGACTGGATGTGCTCTGAACAGGCCCAGACCCTGACCAACTGGGGCCTTGAAGGGATCAATTATGATGTCATTAACGGTAAGCGGGTACAGAAGGCCAGCGACCGGGTACAGCAGGATACCGACCCCGACTACGGCAAAAAGACCGGTGTCGGCCGCTGGGCCTATCCCTTCCCCCAGCGTGGGGATGGCTATATTGATTCAACGGGCAACTACAATACCAAAAACAGCCCCGAAAATATCGTGGCGAATTATCTGCCGGTTGAAAAGGAAACCCTTGCCGCCTACGGCGCTACCATGTGGATAGACCTGTACCCGACCACCGAATCCCTTGGGGTATCCCGGCACGGGCAGGCATGGCAATATACCCTGCCGCCGGATGTGAACGCCAAGATCACCGAGGCCGATGAACTGGTAAAAGGCGCCCTTGCCAACATGATACTCGGCCCGCCTTCCGCCTTTGACGCCGCCTGGCAAAAAATGCTTTCCGACCTCCGCTCCATCGGTATTGAGGATGCGAACAAGGCGCTGACCGCGCTGGTGAAAGAAAAAATTACCATGTGGAACAATTAAAAAGAGACTCCGGGGCTGTCCGCCAAGCAGGATAGCCCCATTTTTTTTGTACGGTACTAGTTTTTCCGCTTTTTCGCCTCGTATTCATAACGATGAACGCTTTCCATTTCCCCCTTGTTCCGGGCGATCGTTGCCATCCACTGCCAGGGCCGGGGGTCCCTGGGGGCCCGTGCGGCGGCTTCCCGCAGGCAGTCGAAGGCCTTTTCCAAATTTTTTTCCCGATAACGGAGGATGCCCAGGCTCAGGGGAATCTCCGCCGATGCGGTGAACAGGGGCATGGCCTTTTCCAGCACCGCGGCGGCATAAACACCGGCCCCGGCCCGTTCCAGGCAGCCCGAATATTCCAGCAGCAGGTTGATGTCCCGGGGCTTCTCCTTGAGCAGGGATTTAAGGAATACCGCCGCCTCCCGGTAGCGGGTGGTTTTGCGGTAGCCATAGGCCAGGACCCGGCGGAGGCTGGGGTTTGAGGGCTCCCATGACAGCAGGGTCTCCAGTTCCCTTACCGCCTCCTCATATTCAAAGGTATGGACAAGGTAGAGCGCCCGATCCCGGCGGATGCTGTAGTTATCCGGCCAGCGTTGTACATAGCGGTCATAGGCAGCCCGGAGTTCAACGGCCCATTGCTCTGCGGCGCGCTGTTCCGCGGCCTGAATTTTCCTGAGCCGTTCCCCGGCGGCAAGGATATCGGGATACCTGTTCACCGCTGTTACGGCCGCGGCAGGGGGAGTTTCACAGAGGGCTTCCAGTGCGGCAATTTCCCCCAGCCGGGCCCGCTCGTGGTCTTCCTGCACCTGGTATGTCTTGCGGAACCAGCCGAGGGATTCGGGAATAAGCCCCAGTTTGAGGTAACACTCAGCCAGATCGTACATCAGTTCCGGTTCCGGCCCCAGGGTGCGGACCGCTTCCTGCAAAAGCCCCAGAAGCTCCCGATCGTCTGTTTCGGTTTTGATCCGGTAGAGGAGGGTGAAGCGCCTGATCAGGGCCGGGTCGCCCTTCAAGGTCCTGATCCTGCCAAGGGCCTTGTTCAGGGCCTGCCAGTTTTCCCCCTCCCAGGCCACTAAAAGCCTTTCATACTGAATTTGGACTTCATCCCCCTGCATTTTGGCCGCACGGTCAAGGTGATTCAGGGCAGATTTATAATCCTTAAGGTTCCGCAGGGCTTCGGCGTACATGGTGTGGACCAGGGAGCTCCGGCGTCCGGCATCATTGGCATTTGGCTCCCGGCCTTGATTGCCGCTGCCGTGGGCCTTGAGCCAATTACGGCAGGCATCGGCGGCCCGCCGCCATTCTTCGTTTTCCAGAAAGGACCGGATCATGAAGAAGTCCACGGTTTCGCTGTTCCAGTCCTGATTCGGGAGGCCCGCGTCCACGGAACGGATCTCTTCGATTTCCCGCAGGGCCTCGGCGCTATGCCCCAGGGCCATGAGGATCGAGGCCCGGTACCAGCGGATGCGGAGGTCCTGGGGGGCATAACTTAAAGCCTGGGTATAATGTTCCAGGGCATCTTCAAACCGCCCCAGTTCCCGGCAGGCCCGGCCCAGTTCCAGCCGGAGCAGGGTGATATTCCTGACACCCTCCGGGCCGTTATTCATGACAAAGCGGAGCATCTGGCTGCCGAGTTCGTAATTTTCGCTCCGGCAAAGCCTGATTCCCCGGATAAAGAGGGCGTTGATATAGGCGCGGTAGACCCGCTGCTGTTCGCTTTTGGGAAACTCCTGTTCCGCCGCGATTTCCACCGCCTGTTGAAGGATATCCGCCGCATGCCCGGAATGGCGGGACTTGAGCCAGGCGGCGCCCAGCATGGCCATGGCCGGTACATTTTTGGGGGTCAGGTTCAGTGTTTTTTTGAGAAGGGGAACCGCCTTATTCGGCATCCCCAGGGCAAGATAGGTACGGCCCGCAAAGAAATAACCCTGGCCGGACCGGGGCTTCAGCCTGATAAAGTCGTTAAAAGCCGCCAGCGCCCGTGAATAATCCTTGAGGGCGTGGAGAGAACGGCCCAGAAAAAGATAGGCCTCGGGCGGCGCGTCAGGGCCGGCCAGAATCCCCATAAGGATACGGACCGCTTCCCGGTAATCCCGCCTGCTCCCCGCCCAGATGGCCTCTTCCAGACCGCGGGCAGAGCCGGGGCCGGCCTTTCCAGTATCAGCCTTGCCGGTTCCGGCGGAGCCAGGGCCGGAATTCCTGGTTTTGCCCACTTTTTCCTATTTTGAACGGGACAGGGTAACCGCGGCGGTGGTCACGATATCATCCACCGAAGCGCCCCGTGAAAGATCGCTGATGGGCTTCGCAAAGCCCTGGAGGAAGGGACCGAAGGCTTCGGCCTTGCCCAGACGCTGGACCAGTTTGTAGCCGATATTGCCTGCCCCAAGATCGGGGAACACCAGGGTGTTGACCTTGCCCTTGATGGGGCTGCCCGGGGCCTTTTTGTCGGTCACCGAGGGCACCAGGGCGGCATCGGCCTGGAGTTCGCCGTCCACCACGAGGTCCGGGGCCCTGGCCTTTACCAGGGACAGGGCTTCCTGGACTTTTTTGACATCGGGATGATCCCCGCCGGAACCCTTGGAAGAGAAGGAGAGGAGGGCCACCGCAGGCTCTGCGCCGAGGAATTCCCGGCAGGACTGGGCGGCGCTGACGGCGATTTCCGCAAGCTGTTCCGCCGTGGGGTCCGGGACCACCGCGCAGTCGGAGAAGATAAGGGCCCCGTCCTTGCCCCAGTTTTTATCGGCGGTCTGCACCACAAAGCAGGATGATGCGGTCTTTGAGCCGGGAACCGTCCCGATAATGGCAAGCCCCGCCCTCAGCACATCCGCGGTGGTGCTTTCCGCCCCGGCAACCATGGCGTCCGCGTCTCCCAGGTGGACCATCATGGCCCCCCAGCGCAGGAAGTGGGTTATATCCTTCTTTGCCTTATCAAGGGTGATGGGTTTGTCGATGCTCTGCCCTTTTTTGATCTTTGCATCCTCTTTTGCCTTGAGGATATCAAAATAGGTTTGGGCATATTTTTCCGCCAGGGGGGAAGACTGGGGATCAATGACGTTGATGCCCCCCAAATCGACCCCTTCCCGATCGGCCGCAGCCTTGACCTCCGATCCTTTGCCCACCAGACTGACCGAAGCCGCCAGTTTTTCATCAACGATGATCCGGGCAGCCTTAATGGTCCGGGGCTCGGTCCCCTCGGGGAGGACCAGCTTCTTCTGCAGTGATTTGGCCTTGGCCCGCATGTCTTTTACAAAATCCATATGTAACTCCTTATAATTGTGCGGCGGCTGCCGCACTGTATAATCGAAGCGGAACGAAGTTCCGCATAACTCCTTGTGTTGAGATTTAAATTAAGCAATAATACAAAGCATACCCTGTTCAGGGGACCGGCGCAAGATATAGGCGCCGCAAAAACCGGCATGGGGCTTTACACACCCGCCCATCTCCTATAAACTGGATCATTATGATATTCCCCCTGCAAGAATTGATCGAATACGATAAGAACATGTATGAAATTACCTCCGCCGCCTCCCGCCGTTCCTATCAGCTTTCCATGCTGAAGGACCCTGAGATTGAGGACAATGACGGCAAGGTGGTGTCCCTGGCTGCCCGGCAGGTGTTTACCGAAGAAATCGAATTCCGTCTGGACGTTCAATAAGCTTTTGCCCTCAATGTCCCCCATCCCGGTCCTGATCCTCTTTGGCCCTACGGCGTCGGGGAAAACTGAGATCCTTAAGCGTCTATTTGACGCACAGTTTTTTTCCGCCGGCGCTCCCTTCAAGGCGGAGATCGTTTCCGCCGATTCCATGCAGGTCTACCGGGGGATGGATATCGGCACCGCCAAGCCTTCCCCGGCGGAACGGGCCCGAATTTCCCATCATCTTATTGATATCCGCAACCCCGATGAACAGTTCCATGCCGGGGATTTTGTCCGCCTGGCGGACCTTTGTTGCGCCGAAATCGCCGGCCGGGGCGCGCTGCCCGTGATTTCCGGGGGCACGGGCTTTTACCTCAAGAATTTTATTCTGGGCCTCCCCGCCGCGCCCCCTTCGGACGCCGGGATACGGGACGCCTTAAAAGAGGAATTGCAAAGCCGGGGCGCCTCCGCCCTGATGGAAGAACTGGCCCGCTGCGACCCGGTGAGCGCCCACAGAATCCACATTAACGATGAATACCGCATCCTGCGGGCTCTGGAAGTGTTCCGGCTTTCCGGGAAGCCCCTCAGCTCATACTCCGTGTCAGGGGGCGCAGGCGGCGCCCCGGAAGGCGAGTCTGTAGAAGGCCTTGCCGCCGAAGGCGGCCCTTCACGAAAAGGGCGCTATCGGTTCCTCATCATCGGCCTTGAATGGGAACGGGGGGAACTCTATAGCCGGATTAATCTGCGCAGCGCGGAAATGTTCCGGGCAGGACTTCCAACCGAGGTACAGCGGCTGCGGGAACAGGGTTATAGCCCGGATGATCCGGGGCTTAAGGCCATCGGTTACAGGGAATTTTTCATCGAAGATACGCCGGGGCACTACCGTTTTGCGGAGGATCCGGCGGGGATGGAAACCCTGGTTGCCCAAAACAGCCGCCATTACGCCAAGCGGCAGATCACTTTTTTTGCATCCATACCGGAAGTTAAGTGGGTGGTTATGGGAGACCATGGCGGCGACAATCCGGTCAGCCGAATTCGCCGGGAGTTGGAGGAGTTTTTAAAGTGAGTGGAGCATTGCCTCCCGCAAGATAGCGTTCATCCGGGTTTGATAGCCCTTTCCGGTCTTTTTCAGCCATGCCACCACATCCGCGTCCAGCTTGCAGTTAACCGGAACCTTGACCGGTCGATATAAATCCCGGTCTTTCCAAAGATGAAAACCTGAAAAATCTGTTATTTCAGGCATATCCGAACAATCGATGTCTTCATCCTTAATACTGTCCAGCCGTTCCCAATCTTCCTTAGTGGGTTTTGGAACGGTTTCCAAAGTATAAGTTACCATTGCCATAATAATCCTCCTTTTCCCATTTTTTTGCAGGCCTGGCCGAAATAATCCTTGTGGTGTCCGGGGCTGTTTCTGTTGCGGCCACATACAGAATACGGCCATCCGCATTACCGATGAGGATATGCCGGTCCTCGTTTACGCTATGCCTGGTATCATACTGGTCCCAAAGCATTTCATCATTAAAAACAAGGACCGCCTGTTCAAAGCTAACCTTATGCTTTTTGATATTGGCCTTGTTTTTCCGCTTATCCCAGGTGAATTTCATGTTTTCCCCCTGGAACTATAAAGAAAGTATAGATGAAAATATCTACATTGTCAAGTGTAGACTTTTCCCGAATTTGACATGAAATCGGCGTAAATTTTGTTGTTGTTTTCATAATATATATAGGACATCAGGATGGATGGCGCTTTAATCGGCAGGTGAATTTTTCAAATTCACCCCTTGATCTTTTATTTTCTCTGTTTCATACTATGAAAACTTTCCTGGGAGTTTTGGTACAACCGGGGATATTCTTTTTATAAGGAGACGCCGAAGTGCCCTGCGGAAGAAAACGCAAACTGAGAAAGATTGCGACCCATAAACGTAAGAAGAAGCTGCGGAAGAATCGACATAAGAATAAGTAAATCGGGATGCCCTGGGGTTAAAAGACCCTAAAAGGTGTCTTTATCAAGAGGGAATCTTCGGCCCTTTCGGGCCTTGATTGAGGAACAAGAGCCGTTTTTGAGAGTTAAGCCCGTTATGATCATAAAAGGCGGGTCTTTCAAAGGCGGCTTATTCTTTTTTTGCGGTAGAAAATTTAAGTCTTTAATGCAAGAAACCGAATCCCTGTTATCCCATATCCGCGGTCCTGAGGACGTAAAACGCTTAGGTTTGCCGGAATTGAACCGTCTTGCCGCCGAGCTTCGGGAGACCATTGTGTCTACCGTGAGCCGGAACGGGGGGCATCTGGCTTCAAATTTAGGGGTGGTGGAGCTTACCATCGCCCTGCACCGGGTTTTTAACTCTCCAAAAGATAAAATTGTCTGGGATGTGGGGCACCAGTGTTATGCCCATAAACTCCTGACCGGCCGCCTTGACGCTTTCTCCGGCCTGCGGCGGATGGGGGGGCTTGCGGGTTTCCCCAAGGGTTCCGAAAGTCCCCACGATGCCTTTAACACCGGCCACGCATCCACTTCAATCTCCGCCGCCCTGGGGCTCCTTGCGGGGGAACGCCTGCGGGGAGGGGATGGGATGGCGG
>BOAU01000043.1 GCA_026002025.1 Spirochaetia bacterium
CCGTTTTGACGAGGAATTCGCCCTCTTGGGCCGGAATATCAGGAATCTCTTTGAGGCAATCCGGGTGGGCTCTGTCCCTCCCCAGGAATCGGAAAAATATGTGGGGGAACTGGTGGAACTTTCCCTCCGCGGGAAGGACCGGCTCACATCCGCCCTGGTACACCAGGATGAGGCGGGGATGATCCTGATGGAACAGGCCGCCGCCGGTTTCGGCAGGGTCTGGAAGGCCGGGGATCTGCGGCCGCCGCTGGGCGCTGCTTCCCCCGAGGTCCTGGACAGCCCCTGGTATTCAAAATTCAGCCCTGATGGGGACGGCAAACTGCGCCGCATGAGTCCGATTTCCATCGGCGCCGTACTTGCCGCCGAAGCCGATCCTGCCGGCGATGCCGGGACCGAGCACGTCATCTATGCGGCCCTGAAATCCCGTTTTTCGGCGTCGGGTCTTGAATACAGTAAGTCCGCCCAGGTTTTGATCAGCCATGGCGCCGGAGGGGAGGAGATCATCATTCCCCTGGACAAGACCGGGGCCATCCTTTTCGAGCAGCCGGGGATTGGCGCGGAATTCCGCCGCCTTCCCCTGGACATCTTTCTTAAATATGAAGAAACGGACCACGCCCTCCAGCGGCTCCTGCGGGAAGCGGACGGCCTGGGGATCTATTCACAACTGGAGCCTGAAAATTCGCCGGTGTATCTTTTTGAGTATGCCCAGTCCCTGCGGGAGGATTTTCTTGAAACCCCTCCTTCGGTATCGTCAAAAAAAGCCGATTGGGTTCATGCCCGGTCCGAATATTTTGCCGGCCTTGACGCCTTCCTCTCCGGTCCCGCGGAAGCGGATCTTGTTGCCGGGTATGAGGAGCTGATCGCCGCGGAAACCCTGGATGAAGCGGGGCTTGCCCGGATCACGGGCCTCCGGGATGAGCTGGGCTTAAGTTTTGCGGCTATCCGAAAAAGTTATGGGGAACTGCGAAATCTGCGGCTTTCCCTCAAGGAAATGCTGGATGCTTCCTTTGTTATTTTGGGGCCCGGCCCCTCAGACGGCGCCTCCGGGGATGGCACCCTGAGCCGGAGCGAGGCATCCGCAATGCTGGCCAATACGATCCTTTCAGGCCGGGCTATTGATCCGGGGCAGGTCCGGCAGATTTTATTCTGGTCCCTGTTGGCCTCTGTGCTATGCCTTTTGATCATCATCCGGCTCAGGCCCCCTGCGGCCCTTATCACGGGGCTCGTGTTGAGCATCCTTACCGGGGCGGCCTTTTCCTGGAGTTTTGTCATTTCCGCTTATTGGATCGATCCCTTTATCCCCGTTTCAGCTATGCTTGCGGAAACCCTGCTGGTGTTTTCCCTGTCCCAGGGGATTATCCGCCGGGGGGCCCGGCGTTTCCAGCTGGCCTATGGGCCCTATGTGAGCAAAGCCTGCCTGAATCAGCTTGTCCGCATTGGCCGGCCCCTGCCCTCCGAGCTGATCCCGGCCCGGGCCGCGATTGTTGCGGTGCGGAAACAGGGGCTTTTATCCCAGGAGGACCGGGGGAATTCCCTGGCCGGTGCGGCGGCGGCTGCCGCTTTTCGGGAAGATGTATCCCGGCTTTTCAAAAAGGCCGGGGGTGTCATCATCGGCTGCGACGGGGACCTGGTGCTGGGCTGCTTCGGCTCCCCCCTGGAACGGGCCGTTCCGGGGGGCATAAAAGCTGATCCCTATGCCCGTTCCCCCTCCATCCTTGCAGTCCACGCCTCAAATTTTATTGCGGATGTTCTGGCCGGTACGGACAAGGCCGAAACCGCCGCCTGGAGCTTCGGCATCGATATCGGTGAATGCAGTTTCCGCTACCTGCCGGTTTCAGGCTATTCCGCCTTTGGCCGCCCGGTGGTCCGCGCCCGCATCCTCTCGGGTCTTGCGCCAAGGTACAAAGTCCAGGTGGTGGTAAGCGCCGCTGTCGGCGAAAGCCTAAGCGACATGCCGGTGCGCCGCCTCAATGTCCTTAAGGAACAGGACGGCAGCGAAGGTGAAGCGTTTTTTCAGCTGGTGATGAAATAGCAGGGTATTGTTGTTGACAGTTTTGCTTTGCTGCGATATTATTTTCTCATCTTAAAAAGATAAACTCTGTGATTCATAAGGAGGCGTAAAAAATGATTGTTCGTATGGTGGCCTTTTTTTAAAACCGCCTTGTCGCGGCGCATAAAACCAAACAGGAATACTTCCTCTTTTTGCGCATTCCTCTGAAATTTTTTCAGCATAAAGGAACAGGCGGTTTTCTCATCAAAATTTTTGGGAACTTTACTGAAGTGTCCCATGGAGGAATCGCATGTTCGATTTACAGGAATACGGGTTTACCCAGGCGGAGCTGTCTTTGGACACCGCCGGTATATCCACGGATCTTACAGGCGGGGACATTATCCCCGGCCGGGTAACGGAAATACGGCGCGAATTATATAAAGTTGTCTGTCAATACGGAGAGGTCCCCGCGGTACTCAAGGGGAGTTTTTATCACGCTACGGAAGCGCGGGAAGATTTTCCTGCGGTTGGGGATTTTGTTGTAATCAAATATAACGGGAACGGTAATTCCGGCATAACAGAAGTACTGAAGCGGCGATCGAAATTTTCCCGCACCGACTTTTCCGGCCATCAGGCGGAATATGTAAAACATATTCAGGAACAGGTGGTGGCCGCGAATTTCGATTACGTGTTTATCATCAGCTCCCTGAATTACGATTTTAACCCCGCCAGGATTGCCCGGTACCTTACCGCAACCCGGCGGAGCGGCGGGCTCCCGGTGGTGGTATTGACCAAGGCGGACCTCTGCGAAGATTTTTCCGGCCAGCTTGCGGCCATACGCGAAATGGCTGCGGGCGTGCCGGTGATTGCCCTAAGCAGCAAAACCGGCTATGGTATTGATGAACTGCGGCCCTTTCTGGAACCGGCAAAGACAATCGTGTTCCTCGGTTCTTCGGGGGTGGGGAAATCTTCACTGCTCAACAGCCTGGCGGGGGAAACCGTGATGGATGTCAAGGCCATCCGGGAGGACGACAGCAAGGGCCGGCATACCACTTCCCACCGGCAGCTCTTTAAGCTTGCCTCCGGGGCCCTGGTGATCGACACGCCGGGCATGCGGGAACTTGGTTTGTGGGATGCCGGCGAAGCTATCGGTATCGCCTTTGGAAGTGTAGAAGAACTGATAAGCCGCTGCCGCTTTTCCAACTGCACCCATAAGAATGAGCCGGGCTGCGCCGTACTGGCCGCGTTAAATGAGGGGAGCCTTTCCCCGGTGCAGTGGAAAAACTACCTTGCCCAGAAACGGGAAACCCTGTTCGTGGAAAACCGTTCGGAGTATTTTAAAAGCAAGCGGGAGTTTCACAAAAGTATCGCCAAAAAGGTACGAAACAAGCGGGATGAGGGGTTTAACGGTGAATAGTGAAACAAACATAGTAATACTAACGAAGGGCCTGACCAAGGAATACAAACGCTTTGAAAAAGACGCGGGACTTGCGGGGAGCATCAAGAGCCTTTTTTACCGGAAGTTTATCACCAAAACCGCGGTTGATTCCTTTGACCTGGAAATACATGAGGGTGAATTTGTGGGCCTTATCGGCCCCAATGGGGCGGGTAAGACCACCCTGGTCAAGATGCTGTCCGGGATCATCGCCCCTTCCTCGGGCAGTGTTTCTGTGCTGGGCTACTATCCCAATAAACTGGAAAACGCCCTGAAAAAACAGTACGCCCTGGTGATGGGCCAGAAGAGCCAGCTCTTTTTTGAGCTCACTGCGGCGGATACCTTTTTGCTCTTTAAGGAACTCTACGCCATCCCGGATGAAACCTATGGACGCAACATCGCCTTCTTTAGCGGGTTGTTCGATGTGGCGGAACTCCTCAACGTGCAGGTCCGTACCCTCTCCCTTGGGGAGCGTATGAAGATGGAACTGATCACAGCGTTACTGCACGATCCCAAGGTATTGTTCCTCGATGAACCTACCATCGGCCTGGACGCCGTGGCTCAGCGGCAGATTCGCGGCTTTTTGCAAGAGGTGAACCGTAACAGGGGTACGACAATTATCCTGACATCCCACTATATGGAAGATGTGCGCATCCTCTGTCCCCGCAGTATCGTTGTGAACAAGGGGAAGAAACTCTACGACGGACCCACAGCGGATCTGTTCGCGTCCTTTCAGACCCACAAGAAGATTAGTGTGCAATTTGATACTGAGACCACCTTTGCTGTTCCCGCTGGAGCGAGTGTTCTTGAACAGAGTCCCTACAAGGCGGTGTTTATGCTGCCCAAGGAACAGAGCGGCGCGGTCCTGGCGCGGATCATGCAGGATTACTCGCCGGAGGATATTACTGTTGAGGAAGAAGATATCGGATCGGTGGTGGAACGGATATATGCCGTTGACGGTGTCAGCGGCCTGGCGGGTGAGACGGGACAGGTCACATGAAAAAATATATCGAGATCGCAAAGATACTGTTTCGGGTACAGATGATCTACCGCTTTGCTGTGGTGATGACCGCCCTCAGTACTGTGGCTCGTGTCTTCTTTGCATGGATACTGTGGGGCGCGGTGTTTTCAGGCAGGGACTATGTGGGGGACTTTACTTTCCAGGCCATGCTGTCCTATTACGTGGTCAGCTCCTTCCTCGCAACCGGGATGTCCGAGTGCGAGTCGGTGTCGGGGGAAGTTTCCGCCCGGATACGCAACGGGACTTTCTCCAAGTATCTGGTTGTCCCCGTCAATGTGCAGGGATACTTTATGTTCGAGACACTCGGCGCCGTTGCATACTATACGGTGTTCAGTTTTATTGCCGCGGTCTTTTGTACCCTTGTCTTTCACGTTGAATTAATGTTCACCGGTGAAATCGCAGTGATACTGTGCGCCGCTGCCATGATCATCATCGGCTTTAGCTTTATGGTATCTTACCATTACTTTATCGGCCTGCTCACCTTACAGTTTCAGGATGTAGGGTTCTTCCTCCATGTGCAGGGCAACATCATCGCCTTTGTCACCGGCGCACTGGTCCCCCTCTCCCTGCTGCCCGATGCATTCACCACAATACTGCGCTTCGTTCCATTTTACTACGTCACCTATATGCCCGCCATGCTGCTCACCGGACAGGCGGGAGTGGGGGAGGGCTTGCCCGGCCTCGTCATCCTTGCCCTCTGGGCCGTTGCGGCGGCCCTGATGGCAGAGCTCACCTATCAAAAGCTGCGGGTCAAGTATGACGGGGTGGGGATATGATTGCCAATTTAATGCGGAATTTGCGCCGCAACTTGCGCCGCAATCTGCGCTTTGTGCGGATGCTGGTCAAGCTCAGGCTCTCACACATGATGGTGTTCCGCCTGAGTTTTTTCGGCGCATTCTTCGCCGATGCCTCGCTCTTTGCCGTGCAGCTCCTGGCCTTCTCCGCGATTTATTCCCAGGTGGATTCCATCGGCGATTGGGGCCGGGGCCGGATGCTTATCTTCATCGGCACCTTTTCGATGATAAACGCCCTCAACATGGTGATCTTCTTTTTCGGCATCGTCGAGATACCGGATAAAATCCGCGAAGGGGCCCTGGACCTCTACCTTACAAAGCCCGTAAGTCCCCTGCTGCGCCTCACCTTCGAGAGCGTCAACCCCGGCTCCATCCCGCTTATTATCCTCTCCGCCGCTATCGTAGTTTATGGGCTTTCGGTGGAGGGCCTTGCCGTGACACCCGTCGCGGTAATCGGTTATATCGCCCTGACGCTCCTGATGACCCTGCTCTGGTACGACACCATGCTGATCATCCGCACGATTCCCTTCTTCGTAATTGCCGGCGACTCCATCGGCTGGTTTGAGGGCATTATGTTCGAGCTTAACATGAAGATCCCCGGTGTGCTCTACAAGGGCGTGTTCAAGCTACTGTTTTACTTCGTCCTGCCCTACGGGATCATGGCCACCGTGCCCACCCAGCTTTTGACCGGCGTCCTCTCCCTGCCGGCACTTGTCCACGCGCTCTGCATCGTGGTGTTTTTCACGGTCTTTGCAATTTGGTTCTGGCGGCTGGGGGTGCGGCATTACAAGAGTCCCAGCAGTTAAAGTCTCTTGTCTGCAATACGCCCTTGCCAAAAGCCCGCATTGCTTTTTTTCAGGATTTTATCTATTATATACCTGCGATGAAGGATAACATGACCCGGCTTAAAAATCTCACCGATCTTTTTTCGGCTCATTATACCCAATACAAAGGCAATGATTACGATGAATCCAACACCCGTACCGACTTTATAGACAAATTTTTTGAGCTGCTTGATTGGGATGTGCGGAACGAACAGGGGTTTTCGGAAAACTACCGTGAAGTTATACGGGAAGATAAAGTAAAAATTGATGGGCAACAGAAGGCGCCGGATTACTGTTTCCGTATCGGCGGAATACGGAAGTTTTTTGTGAAAGCCAAAAAGCCGGGAGTCAACATCAAAGATAACGCCGATCCTGCGTTTCAGGTACGGCGCTATGCTTATACCGCCAAACTGCCCCTTTCGATACTGACCAATTTTGAAGAATTCGCCGTATATGATACCCGCATTAAGCCGGATAAAAACGACAAGGCAAGCGCGGCCCGGATCTTTTATTGCACCTTCCGGGAATATGACCGGCATTTTGATTTTATCCGCGACACCTTTTCAAAAAACGCCATTCTGAAGGGCAGTTTTGACCGGTATGTCGAGGAAAATAAAAACAAAAAAGGCACCACAGCGATAGATGAGGACCTGCTGCTTTTTGTTGAAGACTGGCGTGTGGAATTGGCAAAGAATATCGCATTGCGGAATCCTGACATTTCAATTTACAACCTCAATACGGTTGTTCAAAAAACAATCGACCGGATATTATTCCTGCGTATTGCCGAGTCCAAGGGAATTGAGGACGCTGATTTGCTTAAAACAGTGTCGCAGGGCATCAATGTGTATAAACACCTAAACCAGCTTTTTATCAACGCAAATATCAAATACAATTCAGGCTTATTCAAGGGCGAAACATGGATAGAAAACGTTAACATTGATGATAAGATTTTGTCCAATATCATTGTCAATCTGTATTATCCCGATTGTCCCTATGAATTCGCGGTGCTGCCGGTTGAAATCCTCGGAAACATTTACGAAAAGTTTTTGGGCAAAACCATTCGCTTCAAGGGCGTGAAGGGCGGGCACTCTGCGGTTATCGAAGAAAAGCCGGAAGTACGGAAGGCGGGCGGGGTGTATTATACGCCGCAGTACATCGTGGATTATATCGTGCAAAATACGGTGGGGGTGCTGATAAAGGATAAAACGCCGGATGAGATCGCCGCCCTGCGTTTCGTTGATCCTGCCTGCGGTTCGGGGTCGTTTTTGGTGGGCGCCTATCAGTATCTGCTCAACTATCATCTTGACTATTACACGAGCGAGAAAAACAGAAAGGCCGCCGTTAAAAAAGAAAAGATTTATGAGGCCTCCGCTGGCGGCGGACATGGCGCCTACAAGCTGACCATTGCGGAAAAACAGTAGATTTTGCAGAACAACATTTACGGGGTGGATATCGACAGCCAGGCGGTGGAAGTGACGAAGCTTTCGCTCTACCTCAAGCTGCTGGAAAACGAAGGTACACAAGCCGGCGGGCAGCTCGAATTTGACATGGCGCTGCTGCCTTCCCTTGAAAATAATATCAAGTGCGGGAATAGTTTGATTGGGACGGATTTTTACACCGCCACGCTGGACTTTGATGATGAGGCGGCGCGTAAGGTGAACTGTTTTGACTGGGAGAAGGAATTCCCTGAGGTTTTTAAGAATTTAACCACGAACGGCACGAACAACACGAACAAGAATAAAAGTATTCGTGAGGTTAGTGTGGTTCGTGGTGAATTTTCCTCCGGCGGGTTTGATGCGGTGATTGGGAATCCACCGTATGGGGCGGGGCTGCTCGATAGTGAAAGAGAGTATCTAGGTAGAAAATTTAATTTATCAACTCCTATAGCTGATACATTCTTAATGTTTTTTAAAAAGGCTTTTTTGTTATCATCGAAAGCCAGCATAATATCTTATATTATCCCTTCACCATGGCTCTATATGTCTCAATATAAAGATTTTAGAAAGGACATTATATCCCAGAAAATTATTAAAGAAATACAACTTTTTAGAAAGCCGGTCTTTGGGCAGGCAACAGTAGAAACTTGTATTTTTGTTTCAGAAAACACATCGCCTAATAAAGATTCAATCTATTCATTCAAAGAAATAAAGAACGAACCAAACCTATTTGTTGGTGATTTTGAATCATGCGTACAACAAGAATTATTAAAAAACGAAGAATGCAGTTTGGTTTTGTCTAATCAGAGTGAGCAGCAATTATTTCAAAAAATTAAACAAAATAAACCTTTGTTTAAAGACATTGCCTTAATTGTTTGTGGTTTAACGCCATATAGAGTAGGCAAGGGCAAGCCTGCACAAACTGAAAAGATAGCAAAGGGACGATTGTTTGATGCTGAATTCAAAAAAGATAAAACATACAGACAATATTTGATGGGCAGGGATTTTTATAAGTATGCCTGGACTATCGAAAAAGAACGTTGGATAAGTTATGGTGACTGGCTGGCGGAACCGAGATACAAAGCACCATTCAATGATGAAAAGAAAATCATCATTCGCCAAACATCAGATAAATTAATCGCACATATAGATACTCATAAATACCTTTCTCTTAAAAATGTTCATAATGTTCGAATAATAAACGAGCATTATTCTTATGAATTTGTCCTTGCTTTATTGAATTCCAAGGTATTGGATTGGTGGTATCAAAAATTAATTCCCGAAAAGGGTCGGGTTTTTGCAGAAGTGAAAGTTGTTAATTTAGAAAAACTCCCTGTTCCCACCCTGGACCCATCCAAGCCTGCCGACAAAACCGCCCACGACAAGCTTGTCTCGCTTGTGGATAAAATGCTTGAGTTAAAGCGTAAGGAACATGATGAGCCGAATCCACAGATAAAGACGGTGATAGGGCGGCAGATTGGGGCAGTGGATGGGCAGATTGACAAACTTGTGTTTGAGTTGTATAAATTGACAGAAGATGAGATTAAGGTGGTGGAGGGGGAAAATGAATAAACAAGAAATCTTAAAAAAACTTGAAGATATTATAGTATGTGAGGAAGAATACTGCATAACCTCTTTACCATCAATTATTCTTACTAAACAAGTACTCTCTTTAAAAGAGAGTTTGTACAATATTGCCGAAGTATATTTCGGAACAGATAATCGGTTCTGTAAAAAATTGGAAGCAAAAATGGATTTTAATAATGTTGATCCTGAACTGGCGCGCAAGGTTGTTGTAGAGCGCTATATGAGTATTGCTATAGCTATGAGAGAAAGAATAGAGCTTCAAGCAGAAGAAGTTCAGACTTGGAACCAAAAAATACTTATTCCTGTAAATCCTAAAAAAATATTTGTTGTACATGGGCGTAATGAAAAGAAACGAAGTGAGCTATTTCAATTTTTAAGAAGCCTCAATCTTGAACCGCTTGAGTGGTCTCAGGCAATCGAAATGACTGGTATAGCAACACCTTACATCGGGGAAGTGTTAAACATTGCCTTTTCGAATGCGCAAGCAATTATTGTTTTATTAACTCCTGATGATAAAGTTAAACTTCGTGATGAACTACAAGATAAAGATGAACAAGCGTCAGAAAAAAGATTTCAATATCAAGCACGTCCTAATGTTCTGTTTGAAGCTGGTATGGCTATCGCATGTAATGAAAAAAGAACAATAATTGTACAAATTGGAAAGGTTAAAGGATTTTCAGATATTGCCGGTAGACATATTATTCATTTAAATAATTCTTCTGAACGTCGGCAGGTATTTGTACAACGGCTTCTAAACGCGGGTTGTCCGGCTGTTACTTCTGGAACTGATTGGTTAAAAACTGGTGATTTTGAAAATGAATAAATTAATGATGCAAATTCTGAAACGATGTATCGACTGCATAATTTGACAGAGAGTGAAATAAAAGTAGTAGAAGGAGAATAACTATGGAAAAGGCTTTTAGTTGGCAATGCCCATATTGCAATAAGCAGACTACGATTGTTCGTGATACCAATGTCAGCGCCGACGTGCATTATTATTCGTCACCATCAAAAGACGGCTATATTGGATTATTCACCCAAATTGTTGCATGCCCCAATCCTGAATGTAAAGAATACACTATCGTAGCAGAATTATATAAAGCAGAATGGAAAAATACCATAAAACAATGCATAGGCGATGCATTGTTTTCTTGGCAATTGAAACCACAATCTCATGCAATGCCTTTGCCTGATTATATCCCACAACAAATCCGCGAGGATTATCAAGAAGCTTGCTCTGTTTTATCGCTATCACCTAAAGCATCTGCAACATTAGCGAGACGTTGTTTGCAAGGGATGATACGTGATTTTTGGGGAATAGTAAAAAATAAGCTCTTCAATGAAATAAAAGAATTAGAAAACAAAGTTGATCCCTCAACATGGAAAGCAATTGACGCAATAAGGTCACTTGGCAATATCGGTGCACACATGGAAGAAGATGTTAATCTGATTGTCGATATAGACGAAGATGAAGCTACGGTTTTGATAAAACTACTTGAAGATCTTTTTTCGGATTGGTATATTGCTCGGCATGAACGGGAGGAACGACATCAGAAAGTGTTAGAAATAGCCGCAAGCAAAAAAAAGCAAAAGCAAGAGCTTGCCCAATGACCAACACCATCAGACGTGACCACTTTGACCTACCGCCATATCGGGTGTATACTATAAGTGAGGAAAAACTATGAAAAAACTTAAACTATATCTTGATACTTCGATTATCAGCTATCTTGACCAGCAGGATGCACCGGAAAAAATGGCGGAAACACATAGGCTGTGGAATCAAATTAAAGCCGGGGTGTATACTGTTGTCATATCCGATGTTGATATTATCGAAATTGATGACTGCGAAGAAAAAAAGAGAGATACCCTCAAGAAATATTTGGCACAAATAGAATATGAATTGGTTAAATCAGAACCAAAAGCTGTTGATATTGCAAGCAGAATTGTTGACTTGGGGATTCTCAAACAAAAAAGCTTCGATGATTGCCGTCATATAGCTAATGCTATCGTGAGTGGTTGTGATGCCATCGTTTCGTGGAACTTCAACCACATTGTAAATCATAAAACAATGACAGGTATAAAAGCGGTGACCGCGCTTGAAGGGTATAATGATCTCTTGATTTATGCCCCGCCAAGTCTAATAATAGAAGGAGAATAAAATGATACACTATGACATTCCAAAACCCAAGTTGAGCCCGAATTTTACGCTTGATGATATTCATAAAATTCGGGAGTGGAATTATGAACGCCTGAAAGACGCTACTGTGGATGAGCAGTTAGCCGACATTCATAAACGGGCAGAACCGCTCATATTAGAACTAAATGCACAAAAAAGTGTAGGGAGTGTAATTATCTAAAACCGTCCACGACAAGCTTGTGGACAAAATGCTTGACCTAAAGTCCCGTGACTACCCTCTTTGACCTACCGCCATATCGGGTGTATACTGTGAGTGAGATAAACAATGACCGACACCATTAAACGCGAACTGAAAACAATCACCAACGCCATAACCGCCAATACTGAGGCGGTGGATGGGCAGATTTAACGAGGTAGTTCGGGTATATTGGCCGAAAAAGTTGAGGAGAAGCCATGAACACGACAAATGAAATCATTTTGTATCAAGCGAACAATGATACCGTGCAGTTGGAAGTCCGTCTGGAAAACGAAACCGTATGGTTGACGCAAAATCAGATGGTTGATCTCTTTGAGCGAGACAGGACCGTCATCACCAAACATGTCAATAATGTTTTCAAAGAGGGCGAACTTGACGAGAAAAGCAATGTGCATTTTTTGCACATTGCAAATTCCGATAAGCCGGTAAAGTTTTACAGCCTGAATGTAATCATTTCTGTCGGTTACAGGATTAAATCACAGCGTGGAACGCAATTTCGTATTTGGGCAACTTCAGTATTAAAGGACTATTTACTCAAAGGATATGCGGCCAATCAGCGTTTTGAACGTCTTGAGAAACGGGTCGCTGAGACCGAAAATAAAATTGATTTCTTCGTAAAAACCGCATTACCGCCAATAGAAGGTATATTTTATGATGGGCAAATTTTTGATGCGTATACCTTTGCCGCCAATTTAATAAAAAGTGCAAAGAAGTCTATTGTACTGATAGACAATTATATAGATGAAAGTGTTTTAACGGTGTTATCAAAACGAAAAAAAACTGTGGAAGTAATCGTCTATACACAAAAAATCACGCAGCAATTGAAACTTGATTTACAAAAATATAACGCACAGTATCCGCCTGTTACCGTAAAAATCTTTAAGAAATCACACGATCGCTTTCTGATTATTGATGATATGGTATATCACCTTGGGGCATCGTTAAAAGATTTAGGTAAAAAATGGTTTGCGTTTTCAAAGATAGCGTTGAATGCCGATGAATTGTTGCGGAGGGTTATATGAAAGATGAGGCAGCTAAGGTTATAGCGGCGTCCCCTATGACCGACACCATTAAGCGCGAACTGAAAACAATCACCAACGCCATAACCGCTAACACTGAGACGGTAGCAATGTCCCTACGATGACAAAACACAGGAAAAAATTCTGTTAGAAACCGAATCAAAACTCTTTATTCAGCATAAGCCTATAAAACAGGTAACATAAATGCCTGTAATAAATCCAATGGAATTTATCCAAAGAGAGGTTATAAAAAATGACTGATACTATTTTAAAGTACGAGGGTCTTAAAGTTTTAAGTGAGCATTTTGGGTCGGTCGATATGGAGCGATTTCTCGTTTTATTATCCCGCGAGCAGAATGACTACACCAAGTGGCATGAAGAGGCCGAAGACACAACAAGCGTCAGGGAATTAAGTAAATTGGCAATGGAGTACCAAAATACCGTAGACAGACGTAGCGACCTATCAGGTGTATAATTTGAGTGATGAAAAAACTGAAAATATATCTTGATACTTCGATTATCAGCTATCTTGACCAGCAGGATGCACCATTTATGCCCCGCCAAGTCTAATAATAGAAGGAGAATAAAATGATACACTATGACATTCCAAAACCCAAGCTGAGCCCGAATTTTACGCTTGATGATATTCATAAAATTCGGGAGTGGAATTATGAGCGTCTAAAAGACGCTACTGTAGAGGAACGGTTAGCCGACATTCATAAACGGGCAGAACCGCTCATATTAGAACTAAATGCACAAAAAAGTGTAGGGAGTGTAATTATCTAAAACTGCCCACGACAAGCTTATGGACAAAATGCTTGACCTAAAGTCCGGTGACCACCCCCTTTGACCTACCGTCCTTATGACGTTCAGACATCGTTAATTATTCGGTTTGAAACCGATGCAAAACTGCGAGTACAGGAACTCATTAAACAAGATGAGCTAGAATTAGTATGGTCATTTTGATTTTATAAGGAGCGTATATGATTAATGAGACAGTACTCAGGGCAGAAGGCTTTAAGCTACTCACAGAACGATTCGGTATTCTTGATGTCTTTCTGAACGATGCGGATAATTTCCGAAAAACGGTAACTAGATAAAGCGTAGACGACGATGTGCTGGCAGAGCGAGATGAGGGGCAAGGGGCCATGGATGGTTATTACATGATAAGTATGAATATTACAAAGCAATGGTTTACTATAGCGCGTAATGATTTGTTCATGGCGAAGTATAGTTATGAGAATATGCCACCCAGGCGGTCTATGATTTTGCCCTGTCAAAGGTTCCCCAAAAGGTGTCTGACGCCGCGATGGATGAAGAGGAATGAATGGTCAAATTCTTTATTGATGATGAAGAATGGGACTTATCCACGCCCTGTGCATCGTGGTGTTTTTCACGGCCTTTGCCCTCTGGTTCTGGCGGCTGGGGGTGCGGCATTACAAGAGCCCCAGCAGTTAAAACCCAAATCTTCTTCTTTACAATACTACTCAAAAGTAGTATTGTATATATATGCCGATGACCGGGAAGGAAATGCTGAAATTATACCTCCGTGATGGCTGGGAGCTTGATCATGTAACGGGCTCGCATCATATCGTTGTAAAAAATGGGGTATCAGTTTCCATTCCTGTTCATAGCAAGGACCTGAAAAAAGGGACCGAACAAAAACTGTTGAAATTAGGGGGCTTTAAATGACCGCATATCCCGCAAAATTTGAAAAGGCTGAGGAAGGCGGCTATGTTGTTGAGTTTATTGATATTCCTTCCTGCGTTACCGAGGGGGATACCCTGGAAGAAGCCAAACTTATGGCTAAGGAAGCGCTTTCGGGTGTTCTTGCCAGCATGGATTCCCGTAAGATAAAAATCCCCGAATCCACCGCTATAGCCAAAGATCATCCCGAATTTGATGATATTCATTATATTGAGCCGGATTTAAAGATCGCCTTTGCCATCTCATTAAAACAGGAGCGTGAGCGGCAGGGGCTTACACAAAAAGAGGTTGCCCGGCGTATGCAGGTAAACTGGACTTTTTATCAGCGTATAGAAAATCCACGGAAATCGAATCCGACCCTGGCGACCATCGAGAAGTTGGAGCATGTTTTTTCCCGCCGGTTTTTTGCGCTGTAATAAGGTAAAAATGTGAAGGTGGCGAGAATTGACTGGTAATCCATAAAGCAAAGGTACTTCACATAACAAAACATTTTATACTTTGTCACTCGCTCTTTTGCCTGAACATGGAGTATTTGCCGTTAAAAATACAAACCTACACAAATGTAGGAATTTGCTCAAAAACTACCTTCTTGTATTTAATGATTAAGGTTCATCGTCTCACTCTCCATCTGAGCTTTCGGCGGTGGGTGAACAAGCCCCGGTTGTATCATCGTAATTCCTTATATTATATACAATTACCATGATATTTTGAGAATTATACGAATCGTTTAGAATTTGAAGCTAATCCCCTCCGCTTGGCACAAAACTTGCTTATAAATCAATAAGATATTTTGCCAATACCATTTTTATACGGAGGATTTTATGAGTTGTTCTGATGATTACGCCGGCTGCGCCGAATGCTGCGGGGAAATTGATTTTACCAAGACCCCGGTGGCGGAGCTCTATGGCTCCAACAGTTTTTCCAATGCGGTGATGAAGCAAAGACTGCCAAAAAACATTTACAAGGAGATTCTGGCGGTTCAGGCCGGCGAAAAGGAGCTTTCCCTGGAAGTGGCCGAGGTTGTGGCTGCGTCCATCCGGGACTGGGCGGTTGAAAAGGGCGCCACCCACTACACCCACTGGTTCCACCCCCTTACGGGGCTGACCGCGGAAAAACACGATTCCTTTATCTCCCCCGCCGGGGACGGCACGGTGATTATGGAATTTTCCGGCAAGGAGCTGATCAAGGGTGAGCCCGACGCTTCAAGCTTCCCCTCCGGGGGTCTGCGGGCCACCTTTGAAGCACGGGGCTACACCGCCTGGGATGTGACCAGCCCCGCCTTCCTCAAACAGGACCGCACCGGTCTTACCCTCTGCATCCCCACGGCCTTTATCAGTTACTACGGCCAGGCCCTGGACAAGAAGGTGCCCCTCCTCAAATCCATCGACGCCCTGAACAAACAGGCGATCCGGGTGCTGCGGGGGATCGGGAACACCACGAGCAAGCGGGTGTACACCACGGTCGGGCCGGAGCAGGAATATTTCCTGGTTGACAAGAAATTCTACGATCAGCGGCCTGACCTCATCCTGACGGGCCGGACGGTCTTCGGGGTGCTCCCCGCCAAGGGCCAGGAGATGGAAGACCATTACTTCGGCGCTCTTAAGGAACGGGTGGCGGACTTTATGCGGGAACTCAACTATGAACTGTGGAAGGTGGGGATCCCCGCCAAGACCCAGCATAACGAAGTGGCCCCCAATCAGTTTGAAATTGCCCCGATCTACACCAACAGCACCGCCGCGGTTGACGGCAATCAGTTGGTCATGGAAACCATCCGCAGTGTGGCCCGCCGTCATGGTATGGAGGGGCTGCTCCACGAAAAACCCTTTGCCGGGGTCAACGGTTCGGGCAAGCACAACAACTGGTCCATCGCCACCGATGACGGGATCAACCTCTTTGAACCCGGTGAAAACCCCGAGTCCAACGCCCGGTTCCTGTTGTTCGCCGCAGCCGTGGTGGAAGCCGTAGACCGCTACGCCCTGCTGATCCGTTCTTCCGCGGCCACCGCCGCCAACGATTTCCGGCTCGGCGCAAACGAGGCCCCCCCGGCGATCATCTCGATCTTCTTCGGCGGCCCCTTGACCGAAATTCTCGACAACATCGCCGAAGGGAAAAGCAGCGGCAAATCCGAGGCGGACGCGAAGATCAAGATCGGCGTCACCAGCCTTCCCAGTCTGCCCAAGGACGTGTCAGACCGGAACCGGACCAGCCCCTTCGCCTTTACGGGGAACAAGTTTGAGTTCCGCATGGTGGGCTCTTCCCAGTCCATCGCCACTCCCAACACCTACCTCAACGCGGCGGTTGCCCAGGTTCTCAGTGAATTCGCCGACAAATTGGAGAAAACTTCCAACAAGAACGATGCCATCCAGGCTATTATCAAGGAATCCTACGCCAAGCACCGCAAGGTGGTGTTCAACGGGAACGGCTATTCCGACGAATGGGTCCGGGAAGCGGAACGCCGGGGGCTCCCCAATGTGCGGAACACCCCGGACGCCCTTTCGGTGATCATCCGCAGTGAAACTATCGCCCTGTTCGAGACCCACAAGATCTTCACCAAGGAAGAACTGGAAAGCCGCTATCACATCTACCTGGAAAAATATTCCAAGCAGGTGAACATCGAAGCGGGGGTCACCATTGACCTGGCCCGCCGGTACATCTTCCCCGTCATAAAGCGCACCGATGGCAATGGCCTTTGCGGAATCGATCACCGACCCGCCCCCCACGGCGAGGATGAACTCAAGCTTTTCCTTCTTGCAGAGCGCCACCCCTTCATGGACCTTGGAAAGCCGGGGATTGGGCTTTACCCCGTCCAGCTCCACCCACTCGACAGCGGCCTTTTTCAGGCTGGCCTTGATCTTGTCCAACAAGCCGGATTTTACCGCGCTTCCCCCGGAATGGTGGAGCAATATCCTTTTCGCGTATTTGGCGGTTTCACTGCCAACCTGATCCTCGGTCCCTTTCCCTAATATGATTTTAGTCCGGTTGTAATATTCAAAATTTTGCATGGTTTACCCCGTTTCTGTAAAAGATGAGGCGAATATAACATGAAATCGGGTTTTAATAAATAGTATGAAGAAGATAAACCACGAACGACACAGACCACACTGACAACACGGACAAAAGAATGAAATTTCAAAACAAAAGTCCGTGAGGGTCCGTGTGGTCTGTGGTTAATTCTTAATTCTTCATAAACTTACAGCTTAAACAGCAGCTCCTCATATCCGGGGAAGGGCCAGGCTTCCTTGGCGACAATCCGTTCAAGGGCGTCGGCCCGGGAGCGGACCGCGTCCATGCCGGGGCGGACCTTTTCGAAGTAGGCCTTGGCCTGGGCGGCGGGGTCGTCGATGCCCTGGGCTTCCGCAAGAGCGGTTTCCAGTTTGGCGGTCTCGTCGTAGAGCTCCGCCGAGAGGTCGGCGATTTTCTTGGCCCGTTTTGCCTGGGGCACATTGGCGGCCCCGATGGCGGCAAGGGCGGCGGCATCAGAGGCCAGGGAACCGGCAAAGGATGTTATCGCGGGGAAGATGTACCGGCGGGCCAGGTCAATGGTGACCCCCGCTTCGA
>BOAU01000044.1 GCA_026002025.1 Spirochaetia bacterium
CGATAAAGAGGGCCACTATGGCGATAATACCGGCTGCTACTTCCATTGGTATTTTCCTTTTTTACGCCCGCAGTAACTGCTGGTAGTCCTCGTAGTTCTTTGCCAGAAGGGCCGGAGTGTCCAGGCCGTAGGGGCAATGGGATGTACAGTGGCCGCAGTGCTTGCAGTTCCTGATCTTTGCCATCTCCTGCTGCCATTCTTCGCCGAGGAACCGGGCGCTGGGGGCGCGGCGGATCAGCAGTGACATGCGGGCGCAGGTGTTGATGAGGATTCCTGCAGGACAGGGCATGCAGTAACCGCAGCCCCGGCAGAAGGTTCCGGCAAGTTCTTTGCGGTCCGCTTCGATGCGGCTTTTTTCAGCGGCGCTGAGTTCCGCACCCCGGTTCATCACGTTGAAGAGGGCGTCCAGTTCGCTTTCACGCTGGATGCCCCAGATGGGGACCACGTTGGGGAACTGCGCAAGCCAGCCCCGGCAGGCGCCGATGTCCGTAAGGAGGCCGCCGCTCAGGGCCTTCATCGCAATGAAGCCGACGTTTTTTTCAAGGCACAATTTTACCAGGGCGATTTCCTGATCGTCGGAAAGGTAATTGAAGGGGAATTGCAGGGTGTCGTAGAGGCCGCTTTCCACCGCCTCTTTTGCAACAGGCACACGGTGATTGGAAATGCCGATGAAGCGGATCTTCCCCTGCTCCTTTGCCTTGAGTATGGCTTCGTAAAGGCCGGTGCTGTCTCCGGGGCGGGGCACAAAATCGGGGTTGTGGAACTGGTAGACATCAATGTAATCGGTCTTGAGGGTGCTCAAGCTGGTTTCCAGATGTTTCCAAAAAGTTTCCGCGTCTTTTGAGCCGGTCTTGGTGGCAATAATGACCTTATCCCGCCTGCCGGAAAAAGCGGCGCCGATTTTTTCTTCGCTGTCCGAATAAGCCCGGGCGGAATCGAAAAGGTTAATTCCCCCGTCCAGGGCCTTCTGTAACAGTTTTACTGCGGCGGGTTTTTCCACCCGCTGAACCGGGAGCGCGCCGAAGGCGTCCTTGTTTACCTTGAGACCCGTCCGGCCCAGTGTCGTAGTGATCATGCTATGCTCCTCTCTCCGTTATTATTCCAGGAAAGCCCCGCGCCCACGGCGGTGGTGTACTCTGCATTATCAGGATACACAAACTCGATCCCGTACATGCCGGTGATGATCTTTAACACATCCTTGCCCACAGGATTATTGCTGCCGTTCCCGGTGACGATAACCCGGTCAAGGTTTTTGCTCTTGGCCGCGAACACCGAAAGCATGCCGATGACCTGATAGACCATGTTGAGGATCCCCAGGGCGATGTCCCCGTTTCCCGCGCTGTCCAGCATCTTCCCGAAATTGGAGGCGGTGGATTCCCGGTTCAGAAAACTGATATCGGTTTCCATGATGTCTTCCAGCAGAAGATCCACCTGATTCAGGTTTCCTGTTTTTGCCAGTTCCAGAATGCCGTTAAAGTCTGCGGTGGGGAGCAGCTTTTTTGCCAGGCCGTAGATGGTGCCGCCCCCGACACCGGAACCGCCTAAATGAAAGATGCCGTTCTTTCCCGCTTCGATAACAACGGTGCCGGTGCCCACATTGGTGATGATGATGTGATCCTCACCGGCAAGGAACATGCCGCCGACACCGATGGCCTGTATCTCTTCAATCCGTTTTGTGGGGATGCCGAAGATGTCGTTCTTGATCTTGTAGGCCCCGGCGCCGGTGATCGCCAGTCCCTGTACATCGGCGATGTTGATATCGTTCTCGATGATCAGTTTCCCGAGCGCCCCGGTTGCGGAGGTTACCGCATCGGCGGCGCGGGTTTTGATCTTTTTTATCATCCTGCCGTTTTCAATGGAAACGGTCTTGGTAATGGTGCTGCCGATGTCTATGCCGATGATCATGCCTTAAGTCGTTCCGCCCCGTGGATCATTTTCCCAGTTGAGGTGGAGGTAGTCCTTAACTTCCGGGGCCTTTTTGAGCCAGTCCAGGAAGTCCAGCCAGATATTTTTGGGCCAGGGGCTCTGGTCGATTTCGGCGGGGGTGTACTTCCGCTCCTTAAGGCGCTGGAAGCCGAAGACGTCAATGACGTGGGATTTTTCCGCGCTGTCAACGGTTTCTTCCACCAGGTGGGCGGGGATAAAACAGACGCCCCCGGCGCTGCCGAAGACCACGTCGCCGGGCATGCACACTGCGCTGCCGATGCGGGTGGGGCGGTTGTAGCCGGTCATCACGTAGTCCCGGATGGGGGTGGGGTCGGAGCCCCGGTGGTAGATCTGCAAATTGGGGATATTCTTTATCTGATCCAGATCCCGAATACCGCCCCAGACTACCGCGCCGCCGCCCTGGGTGCGGTTGGCCACCGCAGTGGAAAGGTTGCCGCCGAAGAAGGTACCGTATTTAATCTTGTCAAAAAAGTCGATCACCATCACATCGTCTTTTACGAGGCGGCCCACGGCGGACTTGTTGTAGTCGTTCTTGTCGGGGGTCGCCTCAAAGCCGAATTTCTTTGATTCAGCCTTGGCTATCAAATCCAGGTCTTCCCGCCAGGGCACACATTCGATGGTTAAGGCCCGTCCCACCAGGACATTGTCCGTGGAATGGGTGGTCTTGAAATTGGTTTCCACCTGAAAATCGTACTTCTTCTTCCAGGCATTGCCCCAGACTTCCTCCAGGGTCATCTTCCGCATCCGCGCCAGAACCTCATCGGCCACCTTGGGCCTGCCGTCGGGAAGCCGTTCCCCTTTCCAGAACGGCGTAAGATACTCTACCTCTTCTTTACTGCTAAAAAACATAGGTCCCCCTTTAAATTTGTGTTCTAATTACGCAGACAGTATAACCTATAAACCTATATGTAAGGATAGTGCAGTGCGTCCAGCATCCCCTTGAGGTAACCGATGGCAAAGAGCCGGCCCACCGCCGCATAGCCGGGCCGGGTATTGTCGTCCCCTGCCATGGTGGGCACGTGGTCCACCCGCACCGGCCCGTTAAACCCGTATTCCCTATAGAGTTCCAGGCAGCGGACCATGTCCGTGGGTCCTATATCGTGGAAGGTTTCGCAGAAAGACTGCGGTGTGCCTTCGATGTCGCGGAAGTGGACAAAGAACACCTTTTCGCGTTTGTTAAAGGCGGTGATAGTATCGTAGATATCCTCCCCCATGGCGCAGAAACAGCCCTGGCAGAGGGTGATCCCCACAAAGGCGCTGGGCACGATGTTCAGGGCCTTTTCGATATTGGCCCTGTTGATAAGGATGCGCTCCACATCACCCAGCCGGGGAACCGGGGGATCATCGGGGTGGAATGCAAGCTTGACGCCGTATTTCTCGCAGGAGGGGACAACGGCTTTCAGAAAATAGGTGAGGTTCTCCCAGAGCTGCTCCGTTGTGATAAGCAGCGGCTCCGTGTCGGGGATGTCCTCCCGGTAGAAGCCGGTTACCAGCGCGCCGCCCCGGGCGGGAATGTTGTTGCGGGTGCGAAACCAGCCCTTGTAGGGCATCCAGTTGATGCAGATGGTCCGCAGGTTGAGCTTGTCCAGAATGGGAAGGTATTTCAGCACCTGCTCGATGCTCTTGTCCCGGTTGGCGTCCCCCCGCTTGATACTTTCGTGGGCCGGTTCCGGTGCGCCCTCAACCACCACCGGGGTAAGCCCTTTGGACATATACCGGTCGTAGAGGCTTTTCCAGTGGGAATAATCGGTGATGTCGAATTTGCCGTCATTGGGCGCGCCGATTACCGCGTGTTTAATGCCGGTCTGTATTGCGTAATCCCAGGTACGATCCGGTTCCGATCTTAATGCATCCGCTAAAATCATGTGTTACCCCCTCAACAGTATTACTGTTATTTGCCTCTGAAATATTTGTAAACGACTTTCTCCGCGGGCTTTGCGTAGAGTTCGTATTTTTTGTGGTTCACCGCCTGGTCCGGATCGTAGAGATCGGCGCCCCAGGACCAGAGGCCGTAGCCCTCCACCCAGGGCCGCTTTTTGGTATGCTCAAACATTTCTTTATACCAGGATTCCTGATCCCCCACATCGGCATCCCCTTCAAGTTTCCACGAATTGGGTATGTGCATGGAACCTTTGGTGCTCATGGTACCGATCTCCGCAAAAAAGAAGGGTTTGTTGAACTGCTTTACCACCTTTTCGATCCGGTCAAGCTGGGCTTCCCATGTGCCGGTGGGATAGTAGCCGCTTGAGGAGATCACATCCACCGCATCCCACCAGGCAACATGATCCTCGTGGTGCTTGTCGGTATTGTAACTGACGGTTCCCTTAAACTCGTTTTTTACTTTGCCGATGAGCCTGCGCCACTCTTTCTCCCGCCGTTCGGAAGAGGCCATTTCGCAGCCGGCGATAAACATGACGCAGCCGGTTTCCCGGGCGATCTTCGCGTAGTGGAGCTGAAATTTTTCGTGGGACTTAAACCACTGGCCCCAGGCGGTTTCTTCCGCGGTGCCCACGTCAAGGAAATTGATGAAGGCCCGCCAGGTACCGTTCTTGCAGTTTACCGTGGGCTTCATGATCACCTTGAGTTTCTGCTTTTGGGCAAAACTGATGAAGTCGATAAGTTCCTTGTCTGCGGCGGTCCCGGAAAAATCTATTTCCGTTGATTGGGGATCATCCTGCAAGCCCGAAGGGGTAAGGATCACGTGGCTTACCCCGGTGCGATCGATCATTTTTTGCAGGCTGATCTTTGCATTGGCGCTGCCCAGCACGCCCTTCCTCGGAAAGGGTGCAAAGTTGATGGCGTTAATCTGTTCCATGTTTCACTCCTTAAATATTACGCAGTTTCAGGCCGCCGTCCACCAGAACGGTGGAGCCGGTCATGTAACGAAAGGCATCGGTCACCATACAGGCCACCACGTCGCCGATGTCCTCAGGCTCGCCGATGCGGCCCAGGGGGGTGTTGGGGCTTTTTTTCCAGTCACCCTCCCGCACGCGGGGATTGGGATTGTTCCGGCCCAGGTTGGAAACGATTGCCCCCGGCGCAATGGTGTTGACCCGGATTCCGTAATGGGCCAGGTCCACCGCAAGGCACTGCATCAGGGCTTCCTGAGCGGCCTTGGTGCTGGTATACACCGCCTGGGGCGGCAGGGGGTACAGGGCGTTCACCGAGGTGACAATAACGATATTACCTTTCCCCTGTTTCTTCATGGCATCCGCGGCGTGCTGGCAGCAAAAGAGGGCGCCCTTAAAATTGGTATCGAAGAGCCGGTCAACTTCTTCGTTTGTGGTGTCCAGCGCCCGCTTCGGTATGGATATGCCGGCGTTGGCTACCAGAATATCAAGTTTACCGTCATTTTCCGCATAGTACTGTTCAAAAAAAGCGTCCAGTTCCGGCTTATTCATCAAATCAACCTGACAGCCCTTGCTGCGGGTTCCGAGCTCTACCAGGGATTGTGTCACCTCGTCTATCGTCTTTTGATCCCGACCGATGATGGTTACATCCGCGCCCAGGGACGCAAGTGATTTTGCGATCCCCATGCCGATGCCGGAATTGCCCCCGGTTACTATCGCTTTTTTTCCGTCAAGGCAGAAGATCTTCTTTATGTAGTCCATGTTCATGATAAGATATCCTATCAGTAATACTGCGAAGAAACAATCTACTCCTTAACCGACCCCGACACCAGATTGCTGTAGATAAACTTCTGCAGCGCAATAAAAATGATCAGCGAGGGGATAATACAGATGACGACCCCGGCGAAAATCACTTCCCACTTGGCGCTGAAGGGGCCGATAAAACTGTACAGGGCGGTACTCACCACCCGCAGGCGGTTCATGTAAAGGTTAGGGGTGTAAAAATCGTTGTAGATGCCGATGAACTTGATCACCAGCACCGTGGCAATGGCCGGGCGCAGCATGGGAAGTATGATGCTCCAGTAGACCCGGGGGTAGCTCGCCCCGTCCATGATGGCGCTTTCATCCAGGGAAATGGAAATATTGTTCAGGAACTGGATAAAAATATAGATCGAGATGATATCCGTCCCGACATACAGGATGATGGGCGCCCAAATGGTATTGTAGAGCCCCATCTGGTTCACCACCTGGAACACCGTTACCTGCATGGTGATGCCGGGCAGCAAAGTCGCCACGAGAAAGGCGGACTTGACCGTAATGGTCAGGATGGACTTGAAGCGCTGAACCACAAAGGCGGTCATGGTGCCGCTAATGATGGTGCCCACGCAGGAAATTATCAGAATGATCAGGGTGTTGTAGAGCCCTTCCAGCACCCGGCCCTGGAAGAAGGCTTCCCGGTAGTTGCCCCAAGCAAAGCCCCTTGGGAGCTCAAATACGCCTGTGTCCAAAAATTCCTGGTGCCCCTTCAGACTGCCCAGAAGCACCACCGTGATGGGGAGAATAACCAGGACGCACCCGATGGTCAAAATCAGATACTTAAAAATATTGATTACCGTGCCCTCATTGTCCATGGGCTTTGATTTAGCTGCCATGTTATGCTCCTATTTCTCTTCCCGGAAGAACGCCTTTTGAACCAGCGTTACCATGATGATGATTATCAGCAGGATAATACCCATGGCCGCGGCGAGGCCGAATTTTTGCAGCTTGAACGCGGTATCCATGGTTTTCATGACAAAGGTCTCGGTGCCGTTTCTGCCGCCGGTGACAATGTAGGGGATTTCAAAGACCGATACGGCGCCCCGGACGGAAAGGATCAGCTGCAGGGCGATGATGGGCCTGATGCTGGGGAAGATGATGTACCTGAAACGCTGCCAGCCGTTGGCCCCGTCAAGGCTCGCCGCCTCAAAAATTTCCGGGGAAATCGACTGAATCGCCCCGATGAACATGATGATATCAAATCCGATATAGCGCCATATTGAGACAAAGACCAGGCACAGATTTGCCAGCATGGGAGTGCCGGAGAGCCATACCTGGGATGTGCCGCCGAACAGCTCAAGGATGTTATTTAGAATCCCCTGGCTTTTGTTGATAACCCCATCACTGGCATAGAAAACACGGCGGAAAATGATGGCAACCGCCACCCCGTTCATCATGTAGGGGAAGAAGATAACCCCTTTGAAGAAGTTTGCCCCCTGTACACGGGAGCAGAGGATCGTGGCGATGAGCAGGGCAACCGAGAGCTGCACAAAGGAACCGGCCAGATAGTACAGGCTGTTCCGCAGGGGGGAGAAAACCTCAGGGTCGGTCAGGGCCTGCTTATAATTCGCCAATCCTACGAATTCTGGATTGATGCCGAACTGGTCCCGCTTCTGGAAGCTGAAACTTACCATGTTGAGCGCCGGGATAACCGTAAACAGTATCAGCAGGGTTACCGGAACAAGCAGAAACAGGACGGTGGTCAGATATTTTTGACCGGTATAGCCCCGGCTCCATTGTACCAAATCCTCTGTAGACCTAATAGCAAGTTTTTTTTGGGCCATTTCGCCCCCCTTTGCCGACGGCTTTTAGAAAACCGGTTCTGATTTAAGGACTTTAAGATGAGGGGGAAGCCCGCATCGGACTTCCCCTGAAGGTTAATCTGTTCTGTTGTAACTAGGGCCTGTAGGCCTTTAACTTGTCGTTGGCGTCCCGCGTGGCGTTCCACCGCGCGTTTTGGGCAGCGAAGATGGCTTCCACGGCGGAGAAGGGCTTGCCCGTAAAGGCGGCATCGGCAATCTGGAACTGGTAGTTGCCGGATTCATCCCCGCCAAGATTTACGGCGGATTCCTTGTTGATGGCATCCCACACGCCGATCAGGGCATCCGGGGCGGTGGTTTCGGTGAAGAGTTCCACCCCATTAAAGGCTTCCAGCCAGTCAGGCATCGCGGCGCCCTTGAGGGTGGGGACCAGCTTTTCCGTCTGGGCCCAGCCGGATTCTTCGGCAAACCAGACAACGAACTTCTTGCCCAATTCCTTATGGGCCGCGTCGATATTTTTGTTTACCCCAAGGTTATAATCCGCAGCGGATGTGGCATACTGCTTACCGTTGGTGTTGAAGGGTGCGGGCATGTAGCCGATATCCTGGGGATTGGGGCCTTCCGCCTGGAACTGGCTGACTGCCCATGAACCCATAACCATGGTGGCGATCTGTCCGTTGTTGATGGCGGGTTTCGATCCTTCCCAATCGGTAGTCATCGGGTCCAGCTCATGGAGCGCGGGCTGCCGGTACACATCGTACATCAGCTTATTCACCTTGTAGTAGGCCGAATCCGGTTCGAAGATGTCTTTCTTGTTGATCATAAGCTCGTTGTTGTAGTTGGGGTTCCCCGAGACTGAAAGCGCCAGGCCGTTCCACTGGCCGATGGTCCAGTTGGCGTTGTAGTTGGTGTAAAGGGGAATAACATTGGGGACCCTATCCTTTATTTGCTGTAGGGCCGCAAGGAAGGCTTCCGGTGTCTTGGGGAGGGTGGTAATTCCCGCCTGGGCCCACACCTTCTTGTTGTAGGTGATACCCCCCGATACGTTACCGTTCATGGCAATACCGTACACCGTGTTGTTGTACATCTTATTGTCCGCCCAGTTGTACTTCTTGTTCAGGTCCGCATAGGACCCCAGGGGCTCAAAGAAATTGCTCAGGTCTTCCTGCTTAATTGAGCTGATAATCCCCAGCACATCCCCGTAGTTCTTGGTGTTCATCATGGTAGCCACATTACCCGAGTAGTCGGTGTAGGACTCAAACACTATTTTACAATTATTGGCCTTCTCAAAGGGTTCGACCAGCTTCGCCAGGAACCCGTCATTATGGCGGTCGGTCCGGTGGGTTAGTACTCTAAGGGTGAGCTGACCCCCCCCCCCCGTTTGCTGTCCGCCGGCGAACACATTGATACCCAGGACCAGCAGCAACGCCAACCCAGCCGCAAGAATCTTTCCTGTCTTCATACTTTCCTCCAAATTAGATAGATATTTTTTCACAAACCAAGTAAGTTATAACACCTTATTTCAAATAGTGCAAGAAAAATTTTAACTATTGATATACATTGACCCCGGCCCCGGTGAAATTTTTTGTTGCCCATTCCCGGATCCGGGTATACCCTATTCAGACATCATGGAGAGTTAATGGAGATAAACCGGCATGAGTGAATCCGCCGTTGATAAGTATAACCTCACCGAAGGGGGCATCCTTGGCAAGCTGCTGCTGGTGGCGCTGCCTATTATGGGCTCCCAGTTCATGCAGATGGCGTATAACCTCATTGATATGTTCTGGCTGGGAAAGGTGGGGAGTGACGCGGTAGCAGCTTCCGGCGCGGCGGGGATGTACATGTGGCTGTCCTTTGGCTTCATGGCAATTGGGATGATGGGGGCCGGCATTGGGGTGTCCCAGTCCCTGGGGGGGAAAGATACCCCCGCGGCCCTTGGGTTTTCGCAGAATGCCCTGCTGATCGCAATTGTGCTGGGCCTGCTTTATGGGCTCGTCATGCTGTTCTTTAGCCGGGAGCTTGCGGGATTTTTTAACTTTAAGGAAGCAAATGTAGCGGCAGATACGGCGGCGTATCTTAAAATCGTGGCCCTGTCGATCCCTGCCACATTTGTTTCCTCGGTTATTGTCGGGACTTTCAACGCTTCGGGGAATTCGCGCACCCCCTTTATTATTAATGCTATCGGCCTTGGGGTCAATGTTATCCTGGACCCGGTGTTTATTCTGGTCCTGGGCATGGGGGTGAAAGGCGCCGCCATCGCAACGGTTATCGCACAGTTGATTGGCTGTATTGGTTTGATTATCGCCATTGCATGGTCCAGGGGCCGTCCTTTTGAACGTTATTCTCTGCGTACCCTGCGCATCGAAAAAGAAAAAATCCTGTTGATGCTGAAATGGTCCATCCCCATCGGCCTTGAAAGCCTGTTGTTTTGTTTTCTCACCATGCTCACATCCCGCATCGAAGCGTCCTTTGGCGCCGATGCCATGGCGGCCGGTAAAGTGGGTTCACAGATAGAATCACTCTCGTGGCTTATCGGGGGAGGTTTTGGAGCCGCCCTGGTTTCATTCATCGGGCAGAATTACGGCGCAAAAAAATGGGACCGGATACACCGGGGGGTGCGGATTTCCGTTGGCGCAATGGCCGTTTGGGGGCTCTTGATAACCGCGCTGTTGTTTTTTGCCGGCGCTACGCTCTTTTCGTTCTTTCTCAATGAGCCAAAACTGGTTGTACTGGGGACCAGATATCTGCGTATCTTCGCCTTTGCCCAACTGATGATGAACCTTGAAGCGGTAGCGGCGGGGGCTTTTAAGGGAACAGGCAGGACGGTCATACCATCGGCGGTAAGTATCATCTCCAATGTGATACGGCCTGTTCTTGCCCTGTTCCTTTCCCGGACATCCCTGGGACTTAGCGGCGTTTGGATAGCCGTTGTGGCGACTACCAATATGCGGGGTATTTGGATATGCTTGTGGTATCTTTTTAGCAAGAAAGAAAAGCAAACGGAGGTATTACCATGAACGCACTCATCATCGGAGGCACCGGGGTCATTTCAACGGATGTGGTCAAGCTTGCGCTTGAGCGGGGCTGGGACATTACCCTGCTGAACCGGGGCCAGCACAGCAAAGTCCTGCCCCAGGGGGCGCACTCGATTGAATGCGATACCCGTGACGAGGGAGCCATGCAGAAGGCCCTGTCCGGCAAGTACTTCGATGTGGTGGCCAACTTTATCGGCTACCTCCCCGAACAGCTCGAACAGGACATCCGCCTGTTCAGCGGCAAATGCGGGCAGTATATTTTTATATCAACCTGCTGCGTCTACCAGAAACCCGATGGCAACTACCTTACCACCGAATCAACGCCCCTCAGGAATATCAATTCCCTGTACGGCCAGCGGAAAATTGCCAGCGAGGAAACACTGTACCACGCATACCGGGAAAAGGATTTTCCCATCACCATTGTGCGGCCCAACTGGACCTACAATATCACCACCATCCCCTTTATCATGTCTTCCTGGCGGCAGCCCTGGACCCTCATCGACCGGCTGGAGAAGGGCCTGCCCATCATCATCGCCGGTGACGGCACGAACCGCTTTACCATCACCCACGCCGCCGACTTTGCCCAGGGCTTTGTGGGCCTTATGGGGAATCAGCACGCCATCGGCCACGCCTTCCACATTACCGGGGAAGAGGCCTTAAGCTGGAATCAATATTTGGAGATCATCGAAAAAATTACCGGGTACAAGGCCAATGTGATACACATTGCCTCTGACTTCATCGTTAAACTAGTCCCCACCCTGCACGACGATCTTTTGGGGGACAAGACCGTGAATTTCCTCTTTGACAACACCAAGATCCGGCAGTTTGTGCCGGGCTTTGCCGCGAAGATCCCCTATGCGCAGGGGGTCAGGGCGTCCATTGATTACCTCAAGGCCAGGAAGGAACTGCAAACCATTGACACCGAATATACTGCCAATATCGACAAGGTTCTTGCGGCCTATGCTCCGGCGCTGAAGGTTTAACCTTCGATCTGCACGTTCTTTACAAAAAAGCTGAAGGCCTGCACCCCCAGGGTTACCACCGCGGTAACAATGGCCCCGGCGGCGATCACCCCGATGATCACCGCCAGCATGGTGCGGCGTTTGCTTATGCCCAGAATCCAGGCGCCCAGGGTGCCGGTCCATGCGCCGGTCACAGGCAGGGGAATTGCCACAAACGCGGCAACCCCGAGCCAACCCCACTTCTCCACACCGCCCCGGAGTTTTTCCCGGGCCCGTTCCACGAAGCGGTCAAAAAATTTTTTGTACCACCCCATCTTGAGAAAGAGCTTGTGCAGGGTGGAAAGGAATATCCAGCAGGCCGGGGCCACCAGGGCGTTCATCCCCGCTGAAAAAAGATACGCCCAGTACCAGGGAACGCCGTTGGCGATTGCGAAGGGAATCCCGCCCCGGAGTTCGGAAATGGGCAGGAACGATAAAAAGGCTGTCCAGAAAAATACGGTAACGCTGCTCATGATTTACTATACCGCCATGTATTTCGGGTGACAATAAGCGGACGGGGCCTATTTGTACAATCCTTGACATAATCCCCGAATACAACGATTATTAAAGTAAGCCCCAGCGGCTGCCGTATTCATTGAGGTATGTAAACCTGAAAAGGTAAGCATAGGTTGCCCGGTGGATACGGTCTTTTTTTGTATATCCTGATTATATAGAACTAAAGTTCCTTGGCCGAATAGTAGTAGGCGAATCGTCTGCCCGTAAGCGTCTGTTTTTTTATTGTAATACTGACTTTAAAGGGTTTCCCATTAATTTTGCATCATTTCAGGAATTTCTTGCTCCTGTAGATGTTTTTTCACGAAAAATAGCCTGCTAAAATAGGCTATCGTGGTCTACAGGTTTAAGCATTCACCCTCAATCGGTATCCGGCCGCCGCTATTAAGGGTGATGCAGACGAATCCCATTTTGCGGCGGGGCGGAAAAATGTAAAAATCATCACCCTTGGGGAGAATCCGGGGTCGAACCACAAGCAATATGCCCTGGGGAAGGGGATTGTGGAGGTGGTTCAGGCGGGAATCGCTTGTTAAAAAAGCTTAATTATGCGATATTGTTAATAAAGGGGTAACTTATGGCAGATTTAAACGCCTTATACCGGTGGTTTGATGAAAATCGGGACAGGATTATCATCGGGCATGACGGGGAATGTGTTTTATTAAAGGATAACGCCGTCATCAGCTATTTCCCCAATACCGAAGCCGCCCTGGCCGGGGCTAAAAAAAACAGCTTTGAAATGGGTGGCTTCCTTATTCAGGATTGTATCACGAAGGAAGAGGATCAACTGGTTTATTATAATCAGGCGGTATCCTTTGGATGATATTTTGACCAGCGGCGATACGGCCATCACAAACACCAATAATGAGGGTTTTCAGCCATTCCTCGTTTACCGCATAGGTTATGGAGATGATTTTGATGAGCCGGTCGTTCACCTTGCGCTTGTAAGTCTCAATGGCCCCAATATGGCCCCTGCTCAGGTTTAAAGATTCCTATAATTCTACTATAAATTTAGCAAATATCGGGGTACTAAACAAGCATTCACCCTCAATTGGCATCCGGCAGCCGATGTCTTATATAAAAGCAGGAAATATACCAGGCTGTATTTAAAGGAGCCCAAAGATGACGAATGAATATGATACTGAATATCTGGACAATGAAGAAAAAACATTAATTGACTCCATTGAAAATGGCAATGGCTGGAAAACTGTCGATAACTTTGGCGAATGGAAAAAGTTAATGATGGAGACAGCCAAGAACACCATTGAGCAGAATCAATTACTCTATTTGCATCTGCCCAGACAGGATTTGGATGGAATAAAATTAAAATCCATAGAAGAGGGAGTATCTTATCAATCCCTTATAACCAGTATTATTCATAAATATCTTTCCGGTAAACTGGTCGAAAAATCATCCTGATTCGCCGGTTACAGTATCAGCTCCCAATACCCCACATCCAGCCACTTGTTCATCTTGAAACCTATTTCGTTAAACTGCGCGATCTTTTTAAACCCGAATTTTTCATGGATGGCAACACTGGCCTCATTCGGTAAGGTAATCCCCGCAACTACCGCGTGGGTATCGGTCTGCTTTACCGCTTCCAGAAGATGGGCAAAAAGTTTACCGCCGATGCCCTTTCCCTCCATGCCGTTTTTAATGTAGAGGGAATCCTCCACAGAGTAGCGGTAGGAAATGCGCTCCTTCCAGGTGTTCACATAGGCGTAGCCCAGAATCGTCCCGTCCTCTTCCCAAACAAACCAGGGGAATTTGGCGGTAACATTTTTGATGCGGCCTTCCATTTCGGCGGCGCCTACCGGCCTTTCCTCAAAGCTGACAACCGTATTGGTGATGTAGTAATTGTATATGCCGCAGATTGCCAGGGCATCGGAAGTTTTCACCGGGCGAATCGGAGGAGGAGCATCCGTTGCCCGGCGGCGCGGTTGGGTGTTCATCATGGTTTCTCCTTTTCCATTATCTTATCCGACTTTGCCATGACAAATCTATCCCATACGATCTATAGTCAGTTATGGTTTTTTTTGAAAAGCGAAATCTTATCCCCCTGATCCCAAACCGGGTCAGGCGGAATTACCGGGGCGGCGCAGGGATAGACCGGCTGCAGGGCAGGGACGGCGCGGCCGACAGTGATCAGCCCGAGGACTGGGTTGCCTCCCTGGTTGCGGCAAAAAACCCGGGACTGCCCCCGGTTGATCATGAGGGCTTTTCCCGGTGCGCCCTGAACGCCCACGGCTCTGTTGCCCGGCCCTTTCTTATTGATGTGATTCGCTCTGATCCGGAATTTTACCTGGGCGGCGAATACTACCGAAAGCACGGCGTTGATCTGGGCTTCCTCCTCAAAATTCTGGATTCAGGTATGCGGCTCCACACCCAGGTCCACCCTACCGCCGCCTTTGCACAGGAGTACCTCGCCTCCCCCTACGGCAAACTGGAGTGTTACTACATTCTGGAAGCGCGGCCGGGAACCAGCCCCTATATCAGGCTGGGGTTTCAGCATCTTCCTTCACGGGAAGAATGGAAGCGGATCATCCTTGAACAGGACATAGCCGCCATGGACCGCTGTTTTGAAAAGGTCCCTGTCCGTCCCGGTGAAGTGTGGTACATCCCCGGCGGAGTCCCCCACGCAATCGGCGAGAATATCATGATGCTGGAAATCATGGAACCTTCGGATCTGGTGGTCCGCTGCGAGTTCGAGCGGGAAGGGATCATCGTGCCCCCGGAAGCGCGGTTCATGGGCAAGGACATTGATTTCTGTTTGGATATATTTCATTACGAGGAAAAGTCCGTGGAGGAGATCACCGCCGCCTACCGGATAAATCCAACCCTCATGGGGGAATCTTTTGCTTTTAAGCATGAACAGCTGGTGGGGTCAGAGCTAAGCCCCGGTTTCCGGGTGGAACGGATCACGGTGGAACCTTCTTCGAAGTTCCACCTGGAACGTTCCGAAAACACCAGGGCCGGCGGCGGCCTTCCCGCCGTCGCACTGGTTACCAGGGGCGGTGTTCAATTTACCGCGGGTAATGAAAAAGAAATACTGAAGAGCGGAGACAGTATCTTTATCGCTGCAGGGGCGGATTGGACAGGGATCGAAAACAAAGGAACAGCCGCCGCAGAGCTGTGTCTGGTGCTGCCCGCGGAATAGGGCCGCTATTTTTTCAGGGCCTCACGGGCAATGCAGCAGATCTGAAAGGTCCGCATGGCGCTTTCCAATGTGCTGGGACAGGTCCCCCGGCCAAGGAGTTCATCCACAATACTTTGTTCCAGGGGCAGGCCCACATGTTCAACTTCGGGTAATATAATTTCTTCGATGCCCGTCGCGGTTTCAAGCCGGGCCTTGCCGCCGGTGCTCATGCCGGGAAAGGTGAGGATGCCCTTGTCCCCCATTACTTCGCAGTAATCCTGCGATTTGAATGCGCCGTATTGCCAGAGGCCGCTGATCAGTATATTGTCTTGGCCGCGGGCAATAAGGGCGGCACCGTCCTCGCCGGGGCGGGAACTGCTGTAATTTACGGCGTCAACGTTCCAGTCATGGAGGGGCCCGAAAAGAAAGTCCAGCAGATCCACCAGATGCACATCGGTTTCAAAAAAGACGCCGCCCCCGGCAAGCGCCGCATTTCCCCGCCAGCCGGAGATGGTCTTTTGCGTATCCGATCGGAACACCCGCACACCGCGCACCGGTGCAATTTTTTTCAGCAGTTCCTGAATCTTCTGCGTTTTTGGGAGAGCACGGCGGTAGTGGGCGACAAAGATTTTCTTGCCCGATGCGGCGAAGGCCCTTTGCAGTTCCTCTGCGTCTTTGTAATCGGGAGCAATCGGCTTTTCCAAATAGCAATGCTTGCCCGCCTCAGCGACACGCAGGGCCATCTCTTTGTGGGTATCCGGTGTAGTGGCGATATAGACGATGTCGATGTCCGCACAGGCCAGCAATTCCGCAACGCCGGGAAATACCGTCCCGTGGCCGTGCCGCTTTACCCAGTCGTGGGCCTTGGCGATAGTGCGGTTGGTAAGGCCGAACAATTCGGAGTCCCGGCATTTGTAGAGGCCAGGGCCGTTCTTAATTTCCGTGACATCCCCGCAGCCTATCATCCCCCAGTGGACTTTTTCCATGACGCTTAAAACGCCGCCAGTACACCGCTGAAATCGTTGTCCTTCCCCAGCAGTTCCAGGTAGAGGGAAACCATGCCCCGGTGGTGGGTCTCGTGGTTCAGGACCTGGAGCAGGGTTCCGTAAAAGGGGTGCTCATGGGGTGTCCCGTGGGAATCGACATACTTCAGATTTTTCCCCAAATCATCTTCGTCCAGCTCTGCAATCAAGTTGATGATCAGCTTGTCCAGTTCGGGCCGTTTGGCAAGGTATTCATCTTTATGGGGGAAAAGAAGATCCTTGAAGCTCAATTCGCTTTGAAAGAGGCCGTCCTTCAATGTTTTGAATTCCTTTATACCGCCGAAACGCTTAAGCCAGGTGATATCGGCAATATACACATGGGAACAGAGGGCGCGTATTGATTTAAAAAAGCCGTTGAATTCCCGATTCCATTCATCATCACTCAAGGTCTTGATGATTTCGTCCATCTTCCCGTTGGCGATCTGGTTGTACCGCGCCAGGGTCTCAAAAATTTTCTTACCCATAATGTTCTCCTTATGATTTATTTCCAAAGCGCCGCAGGGTATTTCCCGGCGGCGGTAAGTTCCGCAATGCATTTAATCGCGGCTTCCCGGTCTTCCTTGTAGGTTACGCCAAACCAATGGGAATCCGCTTCCAGCGCCTTGATCCTGACGTACCCCTGCCGAATAAACCAGTCGGCAGCCAGGGGCAGATAACATTCGGCCTTGAGTTCCCCGCCGGGCCGGTTTGCAAAATCTTTAAGGAAATTGTCAAAGTATTCCTTGAACCGGGAGATGATCTGCGGGGGGAAACCCCAGAAGTTCATGGACACCGGCGTATCCGCTGCAAGCGCCCGGATGCTCCCGTCAGGATTGGTGTTGAAGATGCGTCCATCTTTTTTTTCGATTGCCAAAAGCTCATTCACCGAAGTGAGGTAGCCGTCCTTGATTTCGCAGACGCCACGGGTAACGGTTCCCTGGGGGCTGAGTGTCGGCTCAACTTTATAGGGTACGATGGCGGCATCCTTTGAGGCTGGGTCCGCAAGGTACTTACCAATTACCGTGAAGGCTTCCCTGCCGTAAAAATCATCGGCGTTCAGCACCGCAAAGGGTGCGTCGATGCAGGGCGCGGCGCAGAGCAGCGCATGGGCGGTCCCCCAGGGCTTTGTCCGGCCCAATCCCGTAACCCGTTTATAAATATCCTCCGGCACCAAACTGTCCATTTCCTGAAAGGCGATCTCGCAGTTTACCTGCGATCCCAAACGGGCGAGCACCAGCTCGCGGAAATCCTTTTCAATATCATGCCGGATGATAAAAACAACCTTGGTGAATCCCGAGCGGATGGCGTCAAAAACCGAATAGTCCAGCAGCACCTCGCCGTTCTTCCCGATC
>BOAU01000045.1 GCA_026002025.1 Spirochaetia bacterium
ATATCAAGAACCAAGAGGATCTTGATAATGGGAAACAAGGTGAGCTCAATTTAGACGGAGCTCAAATTTTATAGCCCCCTTTAAGGGGGCTTCCTCAAGCCACCGGCTATGCCGGTGGTATTTGACTATTATTTCAGAAAATTTTTCTTTTTTACTAACGATCGGTTTTATATTCAACCTACTAGAACCACCTTGTAAAGCCATTATTGCAACCAAAATCATTGATTTACCAATTTTATCATTTAAGCTATTAAAATCTCTTTCAAAAGCCTTTGTCTTCTTAATTTTCATTCAATGATTATCTTTTACTATTATAACAAATAATTTAATTTTGTCAAACTATTTAGGAAAATCTATATTGTTAGTGTATACTTTTTTATACAATTTTGGTGTAATTTAATTTGTATGTGAGGGGATAATTCCGAAAAATATTATACGACGGCTTGAAGAAGGTTCGGAAGATGGAAGACCCCCAAAAGAACGGGTTTCATGACTTCAATGAGGATCTTACCGATGAGTATTTCAAACAGCTTACCGGCGAGGAGCAATTATCTGACGGCAGCTTCAAGCCGATCCGTAAACGGGTGGAAGCTCTTGACTGTTTTTGCCTGGCGGATGCGGCGGCGGATATCTTTCTTGATCAGCAGCTTAAAATACTGATTGATCGGCGCCGTAAGGCGGGGGCGTCTGAATTTGAATTGGAGAAAATTTCATCCCTTGATGCTCTGGATTGGTATTATGCAGGGTATCTCAAAAATGTTTATCAAAATAAACTCGTAAAAGAGGCGCTTGCAGACTGATGCTTAAAATAAATCGAAAAAGGTATTTATTCATATCATATTTCATAAAAGGGTATTGACGTTTGCAATGGTATATTGTATTATTGAATCAACGATAAACCGGCGGGCAGAAAGGTTGATCGTTTTTGACAAAAATTGAGCGTATTCAATCGCTGAATAGGACGCTGGATATATATCTTGCTGCAATAGAAGAAGCAGGACCCGGCGCCGCCCTCGTTTCGTACAGCATAACCACCCCGGACGGTTCCCAATCCACACAGCGGCGCAGCATGAAAGAAATGCTCGAAGCCGTGGCGAGCCTCCAAAATCTCATTGATTCCCTTCAAAAATCCTTAACCCGCGGCGGTGGACTGCACACCTACGAAACCCGGAGAATTATATGAAAAACCCCATAACTGCTTTCTTTGGACGCGGCAAATCCGAACGGGAAGCCGATCAGCAGAAAATCGCAACCCTTGAAAACCAGGTACAGAAACTGTCCGCAATGTCTGAACACGGCGGCGGCCGTATGGTTGTCTATAGCGGCAGCAAATATCCCGGAGGGATGGCTTCACCCGATCCTTCTTTGCTCTTGAATAACACCGCGTCCCGGCACCAGATACGCACATTAAGCCATACCAGCACCCAAACCGCCGCGCTCATAAATCGTGACATTGATACGGTAGTAGATTCAGGGTTGATGGTGGATGCGGAACCCCAAACAGATATCATTGGAATAACCCCGGAAGAAGGGTCGGAATGGTCACACAAAGCAAACATTTTGTTTGACCTATGGGCCCAAGACATCCGATCGTCCCGTTCCAGGACAATGAATTTTTACCAGGCCCAACGCCTTATGCAGCGCTATCTTTCCCGCGATGGCGAGTGCTTCGTACTTCTTTCTTACTCAACAGACCCGCAGCTTTCAAATCCCCTGCAGATTACTATCATAGACCCGGACCAAATAAGGGATGATGGATATACGGCAACTGCGGGCTTACCGTTTCATTCCCGTTCCCTTCTTGATGGCATTGTTTTTAATGATGAAGGCGTAGAAGTTGCTTATAAAATTTGGAACATCGATCCGAAGACCGATGTTCCAACCATGAAGCCGATTTCGAAGATCGGCGCTGGGGGCCGCATTTTTATGACCCACGGCTTTGAACCTGAATATACGGGGCAAACCAGGGGCGGCCCAAGGCTTCTTGTTTCAGCACAAGACCTGGAAAAGGTGCTTGATTTGGCTATCGCAGAGGTCAATAAATCGATTAACCAGTCAAATATCGCCTTTACCTTGAAAAATGACAGCGATGAACCGGGTGAAGATCCCACTCTGGACACTGGCGCCGCAGGTATTCGTAAGGCTGTTGAGCAATACGGAAACGTGCCTCATCCACCTGCGGACGCGCAAAACGTAACCGAAGAAAGCGTTGAGCCGGTTTATACCGAAGTCCCCAACACCACCTTCCGCAAACCGGGGTCGGTTGGAGTCTACGGAGTAGGCCCGCATCAACAATTAATACCCTTTGAAAACACCGCCCCCGGAACCGTATTTAATGCCTTTGTTGCTGAAATTTTCAGCTACATAGCGGCCGCGAACGGTCAGTCAATCGAGACGGTGCTCATGAAGTTCGGGGAAAATTATTCGGCCAGCAGAGCTACGCTCATTTTAACGTGGCGTGTTGCGTGCCAGCGCCGGTATAACCTTGCCTGTTTTCATCTCGATGTGATTTACGAAATGTTTCTTTCTGAGTGCATCGCATCCGGGAAAATATCGGCTCCCGGCTGGGAAGACCCTACCATTCGTTTGGCCTGGCTCCGGCACCGCTGGAACGGATCGCAAATGCCGGCCATGGACCCGACCAAGGAAGCTGCTGCCGCAAAACTGTGGCGCGACCTTGGAAGTGAAACCGGGGAAGAAATTGCCCTCAATCACAATGGCAGTTCGTTCAAATCAAACGTTTCAAAACTTACAAAAGAAATGCCTGAATTAAACGCCGCTATCGGCACTACCGCCCCCACCACGGAGGCAAAGGAAGAGAAGGATGAAGATGATGAACGAGACGGAAGATCTGCATAATGTGTCGGAAGTAGCTCAACAGCTCCGGTTTACAACCGCAACGGTCTATGGGCTGATAAAAACGGGCCAGTTACGGGCTTATCGGATTGGCGGCGGGCGCTCGTTACGTATCCCTGCCAGTGCTGCCAATGAACTCCTGGCAAACAGCGAAAAAAGGACGGTGACTGTATGATTTTTTTCAAACCCCAACACCGGCCCGTCCCGGCTCAAAGTACAAGGATTTATTTTATCCCCATCGCCGACCTCGTAACGCAGCGAATAAGGGCGGAAAGAGAAGCAGCCTTTGCCCGCTGCGGAATATATTACGGCGATTATCTTAGGCAGAAATTGGAAGCCTATAACACCGGAATCACAGAACCCGCAAATACCGCCGAAACAGCGGAAAGGATAGGACAATATGAGTAAACAATTTTCATTAGCCAGCTTTGCAGGGAGCCTGAATCCGGCGCTCTGCAATATCACCCGTTTCAAAATGCCGGAAACAAGCAGCATGCGCGCTGCCCGTCTGGCCGCAGAGTTAAGCCCGGTACGTTTTGCCAACGCAGCCTTGGCCGCATCTCCGTTCCGGAACATTCGCGCCCTGGCTACCGCCCTGAACCCCACCGCCGGAATCTATACCGCGCTCAGGGCTATGCAGCCTTTTCAGGGGCTGGATTTGCGTACCCCGGGAGAGCGCGTTGTATCGCATATCCTGGAGGAACGCGCCGCATGGGGCCGCGCCCTTTCCGCCCTGGAAAAGCGGGGGAAGGGCAACGCAAACAAGGAACAATCCCCGGAGGTTTCCGGGAATGAATCAAACCAGGTACACGAAGGAGCAGAAAATGAGTAAATGGGAATTGGAAACGACAGATGAAGACGAAAAGGAATTTATCCTTTCCGAAGAAGTGGCGGAAAAAGAGGTAAAAAACTTTTGCCGCCACTATCGGATCAACGTTGCAAAATTCACCAACAAAAACGTGCAGGATTCATTGAATCAGGCGCTTGACGTTTTGCAGGACGGTTACCGGCGCGGGCTTCTTGAAAACAATGAGGATGACACCGGCTTCAATGTGATCCAACACCTGGTGAAAGACGGCCCCAAAGGTGGAACACCGATCACCTACAGGGAATTGGCGGCCAAGCACAAGCGTTCGATGGATGGGTACGAGTCTACTGTGATTTACGAACGTCAGCAGGCACTCCTTGGCGTATTATCCGGTCTGGGAAAAGACGTTATCGGAAATTTCAAGGGATACGATTTGCACGTATCCGAAGCGCTCGGCTCCGTTTTTTTTCTTGCATAACGGCAATGGGACCATGGATAGGCCAGGTAGCGTACCGGTTCCATTGTCCCCTTGACGTGGAAAAAATGACTTTTGATCAATTGTTCTACTGGAGTGAATGGGACAAAGCCATGACGCAAGCAGAGAAGGACGCGCAAGCCAAGGCAAACTCAGGAAGGGGGAGATGATGAACGGTTTCGCAGTAGAAACGATTTTTAAGGCGGTAGATAATATATCCTCGCCGCTTAAAAACATAAGCGCTAAATTGGGCGGCGTTCAGGCAACAATGGCATCCCTTATTCCTGGCGGCACCGCCCTCAACAATATGCTCAATTCTGTTGCCGGGCAGGTTGCGATCGGCTCTTTAGCGGCCAAAGGATTCACCGCCGCATGGGGGATGGTAAAAAATACCGTATCCAGCATCCCGGAATTTGCAAACGCCGCTGATGCAATCGGTAAACAGAGTCAAACCCTGGGGATCGGCGCGGAGGCTCTGCAACGGTTCAATTATGCCGCCGAAATGTCAGGTGTTTCAAACGAAGCCCTCTCTAAAAGTTTTGCAACATTGAACAAAGGCATCGGAAGCGGGTCGCTTATGAATTCCCTGAAAGATTTGGATCAGGGGCTTGCATCCCAAATAAAAACAGCCGGAAATACCCAGGACGCCTTTATGATTATTGCTGATGCCGTGGCCAACGAGTCCGATGTCGCTCGTAGATCAGCAATTCTGAACGCTACGCTTGGCAAGAGCGCCGCCGGTATGGTGCCTATGCTTGCCGATGGAGCCGAGGGCCTGCGGGAGATGATGGCCTTGGCCCCTAATGTCCTAAGCAATAGAACCGTGGCCACCGCTACGGTCTTCGGTGATACATTAACTCATATCAATGGGGTACTCAAAGATTTCGGCGATACCGCAAAAAGCGGGGTTATGTCCGCAATCCTGCCGTATGTCTATGCCCTAAAGGAATGGCTGGACACCAACAAAGAATTGGTCAAGATCAAGATTCAGGAATTCATCCAGGGCGCCATCGGGCTTATGGAAAAACTTCGGCCTACAGTATTAAAAATAATCGACACGGTTCAAGGCGTGATAGAAACTGTGAAACCTTTTGCTATGTGGGTAATAGATAACCTTCCCAAAATTATCCCTATTGTCACCGGCGTAGTCGGCGCGTTCATGGCGTTTAGCCTGGTGCGCGGTGTCATTGCTGGCGTGACCGGGGCGCTGGACGGGTTTCTAAAAATATTAGGTATGGGCCCGATCGGAATCGTGTTTCTTGTTATCACCGCCCTGATTGCCGGGTTTACATTTTTATCTTCAAAGGTTGGGGGAGTAGAAAACGCCCTGGAGCTTTTGCAGGACGCCCTTGTCACCACGGGACAAACCATCATGCGGTTTTTATTGACGCCGCTTAATATGACCATTGACGCGATCCAGGGGGTACTCTTTGCGATAGGCAGCGTAACAAAAGCAAAATGGGCTATTGATGCTTCTGAGCAGCTTGGAGCATTTCAGGATAAAATGAACGCCCTCTTGACCGGGACCACCAACACGTTTCTTGAAAACGGCCTTGCCGCGACCTATGGGGATATACCCGGCAACTTTGGCAAGATAGGGGACAAATATAACACCATGGTCGCAAGTGTTACCCCTCAGACTAATGATGATTCAGGATGGCAGGCGATACTCGACAAGCTGGACGGCGTGATCACCGCTCAAGAGGGGACTACCGCCGCCGTGGAGGATACCGCAAGCACACGCGCAAAGAGCAGCGCCCCCGGCCTGAACTATGCCGCTTCCGGTCACGCTGACGTTTTCGGCACCGTGCGCGCCGGGCTATAGGGTTATGCCGAAACCCGCCGCCGGTTATTCCGTATCGTAGGCCACCGCCGCCGACACCTGGGTAGTCGGAAGGGCTATTGCCCCTCCCTTGAATAACAAGATTTTTGATTCTTGCGCTTTTCGTATATCTGCCAGCCGTTCATCCGTGAGGTGGTCATAATGATCGGACATGGCCGGATCGGCGTGTCCCGTTGCAAGCCTGAGCGTTTCATCCGGGATAGTCCCCCGCAAGGCGGAATTGAAGGCATGGCGGAGGGAATGAAAAGAGACGTGCCGGGATACGCGGGTTTCTTCGTCAATGCCGATATTCTTTAACTGCCTATTAAACCCGTATTCAATTAGGCGCTCAGGAAGGGGCTTTTCCGGCTCTGGTCCCCAAAATATAAAATCGTTCCCGTGGGGGTTTCTTCCAGAAAAGCGGAGTAGGTCATCCCGAAGATCCGCTGATATCGGGACTACCCGAATATTCCCCGTTTTTGTCCCCTTCATCCCTACAATCATGCTCCAGTTTTTACGAATCCAGATTACCGGCTTATGCTCAAAGTCCACCTCAATGTCTTTAGGGCTCAATGCTAAAATTTCCCCCAGCCGCGCCCCGGTAAAATAGGCCACAGTCACGGCCAAGCGGTATGATTCATTTTCCCAGGGGATAGAAAATAGCTTTTCCATCTCAGCCGTGGTAAGAATCCCCCTTATTTTGCTATCGTTGGCAAGTCCCCGGAAATTTGAGGATGGATTATGGGCTATTTTGCCCAGCCTGAACGCCTCCCGGATCGGGGTGTTTACAGCTGCCATGGTCATATTGACGGTTTTGGGAGAAAGTTTGGTTTCCTTTTTTAACTGAAGCTGCAAGCGGTCAAGGTCTTGGGCGGTAACTTCCCGGAGGTGAACTCCCCGTATCCGGCTCATTACATGGCTTTCAATGCGGTTTCGGGAATCCCGGCAATGCTGCACCCCGATTGTCTGCCCGCGTTCCAGCTTTCCCTTGATATAATCGGACTTCTCCCAGTCCCAAAAATCAAGCAGATATTCCCCCAAGAGGGGGTCATTCATCCGGGACACGCCGCCCCCGGCTGCCAGCCATGCCTCCCCGATATACCGCGCCCCTGCCTTACTTGAGGGAGACCATTGTTTCGGGTCTATGCCCAGTTTATCGGCAAGAACAGCGGCGCTGCGGGCGGTACTATACCGGTGCTCAACAGGGAGCCAAATTTGGACATAATAGGTAATTTTCCGGGTAAAGGGGGAAACCTTGCGGGATAGGGAAACGGGAATCCGGGCCATAAAAATCTCCATGAAACGGAATCTCAAAAACCGTCTCAATAATGATTTTTCTTGACCTGGGTTAGTTTCCTCAGTCGCTTCTAACTCTTTATAATACAAGGAATTATGAAAATCATAATTCTTATATAAAAAAGCGGAAAACGGGAGTCGGACCCGCGACATCGACCTTGGCAAGGTCGCGCTCTACCACTGAGCTATTTCCGCGTATTTACCGTGGAGAAAAACCAAAGGTTTTTCTCCTAAGCCCTAAAAAATCTTTGATTTTTTAGGGCACATGAGCCGCCCGAGGATCGAACTCAGGACCCGCAGATTAAGAGTCTGCTGCTCTACCAGCTGAGCTAGCGGCCCAAATACTCTTTCGAGTTTCATCGTTGGTATGCCCGAAAGGCTGAACCACTTTCACTGCGTTCGACAGGACTCGCCCTCCAAGCTTCAACATCCTGTTTCAGCTTTCCGGGCCGGGTTTTTTGCTAAATGTCCATCCATGGACATTTACCCTGCGAAGCCTTTCGGCTTTTCCGGGTCGCAAAAAATCTTCTCGTTCTGTCTCACTGCGTTCGACAGGACTCGAACCTGCTACCTACGGATTCGAAGTCCGTCGCTCTATCCAGGTGAGCTACGAACGCCTTTCATATCCGTCAGGTGACGAATCCACAGGGTGGATGACGGGGTTCGCCTTCCGGTTCTCAGCATCCTGCTTCGAACCTCCAGGCCGTGGTTTTTGCTAAACGTCCATCCATGGCCGTTTACCCTCCAAAGCCTTTCGGCTTCTCCGGGCCGCAAAAACCTTTCGAACCCCGCTTGTGTTCCACCCTGAAACTTCAGGTGGATGACGGGGTTCGAACCCGCGACATCCAGATCCACAATCTGGAACTCTACCGCTGAGCTACATCCACCATCTAACGAACGATATCAATATGAACTAATCTAAAAATTTTGTCAAGCGCTAAAAACGCCCGCTGCTAATTTCACATGATAAATTCGTCTACATAAGCGCCCGTCTTTGGTTTTGAATAAGGCTCATTTATTCATTTTAAATACCGATATATGACATGAGGTATCGTATGGAAATGGATGCAATGAACGGACTGTATGAAGGATGTTCCTCAATTCTGGAGCGGGAATGCGGCCTGTTACGGGAGCTCGAATCCCTGCAAAAATTGGTTTGGGATGCGGTTACGAGCCGGGAATGGACGGATTTTGAGGCCCATATTTCCAGATTGAACAACTTTAGCGCCGAATTCAATGTTCTGGAGGCGGAACGGATGAAAATTCTGGCGGAATTTCAGGGTAATGTGCCGAATGCGCCCCATGCTTCAGGGGAAGAAACGCGGTTTTATGCAATGGTTTCCCAATTTCCCGATGCGGAACGGAATGAACTTACCAAACGATACCGGGAGCTTAAGAGTGAAACCCTCCGGGTGCGGATATCCAACGATTCCCTGCTTACCTACCTCGCGGAAGCCAAGTCTACGGTGGCAGGTTTTCTCGAAGCCGCCTTCCCCGACCGCAGGGGCCGGGTCTATTCCCGCAGCGGCGCCGCGGTTCCCGCGGATATGCGGAGCATGGTGCTGAACCACCAGTTTTAAGGAGTAAAAAATGACATCAACCTTTATGGGATTGGAAATAGGAAAACGGGCCACGGCGGCCCACCAGCAGGCCCTGAATGTTACGGGGCATAACCTCTCCAATGCGTCAACCGAGGGTTATTCCCGGCAGCGGATAGAATTTTCCCCCTTTGAGCCGATCTACCTCCCCGGTCTTAACCGGGCGGAAACCCCCGGCCAGTTGGGGCAGGGAACTGTGGTTGACCGGATTGAGCGGATGCGGGATCAGCTTCTGGACCGGCAGATCGTGGCCCAGGCCTCTTCCGAAGGCTACTGGAAGGCCCGCGATCCCTATCTCCGCATGATGGACCAGATATACCTTGAGCCCGGGGACAATTCCATCCGCAGCAAGATGGATGAATTTTGGGACGGCTGGCAGGAACTTTCGATGTACCCGGCGGATACCGCCTCCCGGACCGCCGTGCTGGAACGGGGCAAGACCCTGATCGACGGCATCCATGACCGCTACCGGTCCCTTAAGGACCTTCAGGTGATGGCCGACGAGGACATCCAGCTTACCGTGGGGCGGGTCAACGACCTTTCCAAACAGATTGCGGGGCTCAACAAAGATATTAAGGAGATAAAGGCTCAGGGGGATATGCCCAATGACCTTCTGGACCGGCGGGACCTTTTGGTGGACAAACTTTCATCAATAATCGATGTTACCGTGGATAACCGGGACCCCGACGAATTCATGGTCCATACCGCCGGTCTCGTCCTGGTGCAGGGCCGGATAGGCCGCCAGTTCGGCCTTGAAAAGGACATTGATACCGAAGGCTACTCCCGGATCGTTTGGGGGGATACCCGGCAGGATGTGCATTTCCAAAACGGCAGCCTTGCAGCCCTGGTGGATCTCCGGGATGGCACAATCGAAAACGAGATCCAGACCCTGGACAACATGACCATGAACTTTGTGGACCTGGTAAACGAAATCCATCGGGACGCCTACGGCATGAATGGGGCTACGGGGAACAACTTCTTTACCGAGCAGCCCTTTGTAACCAACGTGAACGGCAACTACGACCGGAACGGTGACGGCGCTTTCGATTCCAGCTACATCTACCGGATAAACGGAACCAACGCCCTGGAACACAAGGCCCAGGTGGGGCTTGAGGGGAACATCACCCTTTCCGGCGCCGAAGGGGACATCAATGTTTCCTATTTTCCCACGGACACCGTGGACGACATCATCAGCCGGATCAACAATTCAGGGGCGGAGGTGGTGGCCCGGCTTAATCGGGAGGGGATGCTCTCCCTCAAGGGCACACCCGCCGCTTTTGTCGAGGGCCGGGACCTGCAAAACCCCGACTTCGTGATCCGCCATGTGGAAGATTCCGGGCATTTCCTTGCGGGTTACGCGGGAATTCTGAACGGCTCCGGACCTGAGGCCGCCTATGACTGGGCCGCCGCAGACGCGGTGGCGGGCCTGCAGGGCGGCGCGGAAAATTACGCCCTGGCCCCCATCGCCCATCCTTCGGGCTGGATCGAGGTGAATCCTGCTTTAGTGAAGAACCCCTCATCGGTGGCGGCGGGCTTTGGGGAAAACGGCCGCACGGCGAATCCCGGCAACGGGGATGCGGCCCTGGCTATTGCCTCGATCCGCAACACCCAGGTTATGGTGGGCCAACTCGGCACCTTTGACGACTACTTCGCCGATGCGGTGGGCCGTATCGGCCTTTTGGGCGAGCAGAGCGGCCGGACCCTGGAAACCCAGAATCAGGTGATGAAGCAGCTCAACGATCTCCGGCAGTCCATTTCCGGGGTCAGTATCGACGAGGAACTTTCCAACATGATCAAGTATCAGCACGGTTATAACGCGGCGGCGCGGTTTATCACCACCATCAATTCCATGCTGGATACGATCATCAACAGAATGGGCGTTTAGTAAATAAGGAGTGGTGTGTTACTTCGTAACACTTCCGATTGACATGGCGGCAAAGCCGCCTTTTTATAGGAGTAAATATGAGGCGAGTATCAACCGACATGCCGAATGCGGATATGCAGTACTATCTGCGGCGGCAGGAAGAGGGGCTTAACAATATCCAGTCGAAAATTGCGGGACAGACAAAGATACTGGAACTGCGGGACGACCCATTGGCGGCAAGCCACGCGGTGCGCTACGAGTCCTACCTTGCCCGGCTGGAGCGGTTCGAGAAGAACACCCTCTACGCACGGGATCATTATCAGGTGACCCACGATTACCTCTACGAGACCACCGATGTGCTCCAGCGCATCCGGGACCTTTCTGTCCAGGGGGCCAACGGCATCTACTCCAATGATGACATGAAGCTCATGGCCTCCGAGGTGAATGAGCTTATCAAGGAGATGGTGGCCCTTTCCAACTCCACCGGCCCGGACGGCAAACAGGTCTTTGCCGGGGACAAGGCTTTTACCGAGCCTTTCCGCGCCGTGGAAGGCACGGTTCCCGGCGGCGGGGAGAGCATGGTGGTCCGGGTGGAATACCGGGGCGCCGGGGCCTCCCGCAAAACCGAAGTAACCGATGGGGTTTATTCGGAGCTGGATATCGGCGGCGGGGAAGCCTTTTGGGCGGAAAAGATGCAGATCATGTCCACCGTGGACGCCACGGACTACCGGGCAGCCGCCGATGGGGCCTTCTTTGTGGACGGGGTTGAAATCCCCGTGAACACCGGGGACACCCTCCACGCCATCGTGGCCAAAATAAATGATTCACCTGCGCCGGTTAAGGCCTATGTGGACCCTGAAACCAGGGGTCTTGCCCTTGAGGGAACCAACGCCCATCTTATCCGCATGGAGGACCGGCAGGATTCCAGCGTGCTGCGGGATTTGGGCATTATCCGGCAGAACAGCGAAACCAACGCCCCCAACTGGAGCAATACCGCGCGGGTCAGCGGAGGTTCGGTCTTTGATATGGCTATCCGCCTGCGGGATGCCCTCTACCGGGGGGACCGGGATTTTGTGGGGAGCCAGGGTATCGGGGGCATCGATCTGGCCCTGGGTAACGTGACCAGTCGGCTTGCGGAGATCAGCAGCCGTTCCGAACGGGCGGACATGACCTGGAAGCGGCTGAATCAGGAGATACCGGATGTCACCGCCCGGCTGAGCCGGGAAACGGGTCTTGACTTTGCGACCGCCGCCATGGAACTGGCGCAGATGGATTTTGCCCACAAGGCCAGCCTCCAGGTTGCCGCCAAGATTCTTCCCACAACCCTGCTGGATTTCTTGCGGTAATTAACGATTCATGATATCTTATTGAAGAACAGGAGCGGATTGTGAAGGTAGCGACCAAAGCATACGGACTCATTGATGTGGATGAGCGGCAAAAAATCACCTTTCCCCAGGGGCTGTTCGGTTTTGAAACCTTCAGCGAATACATGCTCCTGGACGCGGAACGGCAGCCCTTTTACTGGCTGCAATCGGTGGACGTGGCCGGGGTGGCCTTCATCCTGATCAATCCCTTTCTTATCCGCCCCGATTACGAGATGAACATCAGCAACGATGAACTGGCGGAAATCGGCATCATGAGCCCGGAGAAGGCCCTCATCTTTTCAATCGTAACCATCCCCGCAGATGGCCCCATGACCGCCAATCTGCAGGGCCCCCTGGTGATCAACCGGGACACCCGCAGCGGGAAACAGGCCATATTGACGGACCCCCGCTGGAAGACCAAACACGACGTGATGGCAGAACTCGCCGCCAAGGGGCGCTCATAATGCTCATACTATCCCGAAAGGTCGATGAAAAGATAATGATTGGGGATGATGTCTCCATTACGATCATAGAAGTCCGCGGTGACCAGGTCAGGATTGGCGTGGACGCCCCCAAAAACGTCAAGGTCTTCCGCAAAGAAGTCTTCGACGCCATCCGCGCGGAAAACAAGGCTGCCGCGGAATCAAAGCCGGTGTTCCCGGAGCTGGGTATCAGCGCGAAGAGGGAAGCGTTGTAGATCCTGCTTCAGCTTATAATACGCGAAATCTCTCAAAAAGCGCTAGGTATTCAATTCCGCGTCACTTTTCCGCAAATATTCCGGCCCGGCAAAAAAATTGTCCTCGCCAATATCCGGCTCGGCGTCTTTTCTTGCAAGCTCCAGCAATTCCACGGCCCGGCCTTTCCGGCACGCCGGATCAAGCCTGATAAAATCCGGGCGAATCCCCGGGAGTGATTCTGCGTCGGGGCATCCTGAGAATTGCTTTTGCAGTTCAGTGTGAAGCATTGCCGCATCCGGCCCGGTAATGAGTATTGATCTCTCCCCATCGGGGGAAGATGCAAGCGCATCAGAAATAAGGCCGGCGATGGCCGCAGCATCGGCGTCTTTTTCATCAGTAATCCTGATACCGTCCCGGTACAGGGCGGAAAAGAACCGCCCTTTTTTTGCGTCAATTGCGGGGATCACAATACCGGGCCACACAGAATAGCTGTAGGCCATGCAGTCCAGGGTAGGGACGGGGATGAGGGGAATCTTCAACGCAAGGGCAATGCCCTTGGCAGCGGAAAAACCAATCCGTAAACCCGTAAAGGAACCGGGGCCCTTCATGCAGGATACAAGATTGATATCTGCGGGCTCCAGGCCGCCCTGTTTCAAAAGTGTATCAACCATGTCCATCAGAATTTCCGAATGCCGCAGTCCCGCGTCGGCTTCAATATACCAGCGCGTATTCGGCGCTCCGTCGGAATGCCCGGCGGATAGGGCAACGGATAAAACATTGGTGGCGGTATCAATGGCGAGGATGTTCATTAAATAAGCTCCGCGTTCAGGCCGGTGATATGAATAATACGATCTTCCCCGCCTGATATTTCGATATCAATGGTGACGGCATCAACGGGCAGGGAGTGGGGGATGCGTTCGCTCCATTCAATGACCGCAACCCCGCTGCCGTAGAGCATTTCTTCACCCCCCAGATTTGTAAAATCATCATCCCCGGTAAGGCGGTAGGCGTCAATGTGATAAAAGGGAAGTTCTCCGTAGGGGAACATAGTTCCCCCATATTCCGAAATGATGGTATAGGTGGGGCTGGTAACTTCTTCCCTTATCCCCAGGCCCCGGGCTATGCCTTTGGTAAGGCAGGTTTTTCCCGCTCCAAGGCCCCCCCGCAGGGCGACAACGCTGCCCGGACGCAGGTGAGGGGCAAGCCGTTCACCCAGTGCAACGGTTTCTTCCGGGGACGAAGTCTTTACAATGGGCATCAGCGATCACTGTACTCGAAAACAAGGGCGTTGATGGCGTTCAGGGATCTGCGGGGAATTTTAAGAAATTTAATGTGCATCACCGTGTTTGTTCCATTTTGATTTGTCCGCAGGCACTGTCCCAGCACAGCGGCTTTCAGCGCAGGATTGGGATTGAATTCAATTTTCAGCCGGCTGCCTGAGGCGATGGAAGAGTTGGTTTGTATGCCGCAGCCCCCGATGGAGATATCCATAATTTTTCCGGCGAGTTTTTCTTTTTCGGCCACGAATTTTTTTTCTTCCTGGCGCACAAGATACATATCCGCGCTTAAGCCCGTCTGCCTGCGGCGGAACTGCCGGTTGGACTGGTACTGTATCCGGTCGGTATGGGCAAGGTGCAGCCTTGAACCTTCGTCTGAAGTTTCGATTTTTAAAACCTGGGTTCCCAGGGAAAATGCCCTTTCGGAATCGGCAAAGAAGGAAAGGGTCACCGTGCTGTTCCGATTCAGTTTGATGGGTTCCCCTGAGGCGTCCGGAGGATTTTCCACCATCAGATCCTTCCCATTGGCGGAAAGTACTTTGCTGGAATAGCTCTCCTGCCCAACCTTGATAAGCGTATCGGTATCTGCCGCAAGCTGGCGGGTGGAGGTGATGCCCCTATCCAGAATATTCCGGGTTGAGAAAAGCAGTGCAAGCCGTTCCTGGACATCTGTCTTAGCCGATGTATCTTCAAGAATGGTCTGGTAGGCCCGTTTAAAATGACGGTCCAGGAGTTCGCTGCTGTTGAAGGATTCTGAGGGGTCCGTTACTTCATCGTTTTGAAAAACAAAATCCAGCATCTTCATTTGAGCCATGCTCAGGCCTGCGAAACGGGCCAGCTGGTGCAAGGCAGCGGCGCTGTCTTGATCGGCGCCCTGGGCATTGGCGCTGAATTCGCTGTCCCCCAGGGACGGCGAATGGAATTTGCCCTTTTTTCTGAGTTTATTAACAAAAATGAGAACACCTATGAACATCATCAAGATGATCACAAAGATGATGGTTTCTATGACGCTGGAAAGTATTTTCATACTGCCCATAATTTCCCCCTAGACGGACGAGGCGGCGGGCTTACTGATTGCGGAATAAAATTTGAGCAGCCGGGGCGCCAATTCATATTCCGCAAGATCGCCCACCAAAACCGCATCCCTGGCCTCATAGGCCGCCAGAAGTTCCTTTAATGCGGAACCGAACTCCTCAATATAATTATAGATCGGAACGTCATCTACTGTTAGGGTTTCCGCCTTAAATCCTTCGATTTTTAAAAGATTAAAGAGCCTGAACAGTTTTTCTGCAATCCCCGAGAATATCTGAATGGTTTCGGCGGCCCGGCTGTCCTTGCCGGTCTGAATGTCCAGGGGTAGGTCCTCAAGCCGGGCTGCAATCCCTTCAATAAGGGACGAGGCGCCGTTGATTTCCCCCTGGGGATTTTCCAGCTCCCGCAGCCGTTCTTCGATGATCTTCATGATTTCCGTGGGCGGAAGCCCCAGGCCGGAAAAGGACTTTTCCGCAAATTCATATACGTCGGGGATCTGCTCCTGTAAAAACCGGGCGGCTGTCTGATTTTCCCAAAGGCTTTTGAAATCTTTCCGTTCTTCAAAATCCGCCACCTCGTAATCCCTTGTTTTTTGCAGCAGATCCAGCAGGGCCTCCGTTGCAAGGCCGGCCCAGGAACTGGTTATGAGATTCAGGTTTTCCAGACCAGCCAGTTCCCGATTAAAGAAGCTGTCAATGGAAAGGGCGTCCGCCTTTTCGCCGTCCGCTTCAAGGCCGCTCAGGCGGTGCCCGGATCCCCGGAGCCAGTCATCGATCCCCGCAAGGACATCCCCAATGGTTTTTTCCTTTTCCAGTATGATATCCGCTTTTTTTCCATTAATACTGATGATCATTCGCAATCATTCCCCTTGCGCTTATTACCTGCGATTATTGCTGTTTTGCTGGCTGAAATTATCCAGTGAGTTGGACATGGACTCCATGCGGCTGTAGGCCCCTTCCATCTGGCCGTACTGGACCTTGAGGGCCGATTCTTTGGCCGCAAGCTGCCTCTCCATGGTTTCAATGCGCCGTTTATCCTGGCTTATCCGAGAATCAATGGTCCCGGTTTTAAGGGAGATAAAGCCCCCGGATTCCACATAGGGCTTGGTCAGGCTGTCCATGGCATAGGCCACCCCGGAATCGACGATGAGATCCCCGTCGGTATCGTAGCCGAAGAGCTGCTGTATGGCGGAAAGCTTTGTTTCCAGCGCCCCGTCCAGGGTTTTTTCATCAATTTCGAGGTAACCCCGCAGGCGGCTTGCATCGTAGCCCGCACCGGAACGCCTGACATCGGTCCCGATACCGATCTGGGCAAGCAGGGCAAGGTCCTGTTCCGACTGGGTAAGATAGGGAGTTGTGGCGGCCCGCTGGAGGCTGCTCTTGAACTGGTTCAGGGTGGTATCCCCGGAGAAGGCCCCCTGGCGTTTTTTCATTTCAGTCCGCTCATCATCGGAAAGGTAGCTCAGTTCCTCGATGATCTGGGCATCGTTCCGGGTTACCACATTGACTTCCGCCATGAGCCGGTTGTAGTTCCCCACCAGGGAGATGATCGATTCCTTGATCTGCTCCCGGTCGGGTTGTATCCCCAGGCTTACGGGCCGGTCGGAGCTGCTCTTCGCCGTAATGGTGACCCCCGGTATGAGGTCGTCGATGGTGTTGGTGGGCCGTTTTATCTCAATCCCATCCATATTAACAATCGCGTCCTGGGCAATGGAGATGGCGTTTTTGGGAATCAGGCCCGTTGGGGCATCGGGATCAAAAATTTCGATATTACGGATGGAAATATCCCGGTGGGTGTTGCGGTTGGTTAAATCTATGGAGGCGATTGCCTTGCCCCCGGCGACATCCTGAAGCTGGTACCGGACGGAGCCGAATTCCGGGGAATCCTTTATGGGGGGGAGGGCGGCGGTACTGCCGTCGGAAAAGGTCAGGGTGATTGAGCGGAGATCATCAACAC
>BOAU01000046.1 GCA_026002025.1 Spirochaetia bacterium
GGGGCGGGGCGGTGGTGTTTACCATACGCCGGAACCTGCGCACCCTGGCCCATTTACGGTACAAACAATCATTTAAAGCGGAAAATGGTCATGATGGGGAAGGTTCCGGCCGTTACGGCAAAAATGGGACCGATATTGTCATACCTTTGCCCCCTGGTTCGATCCTAAAAGATGTCGATTCGGGGGATATTATCCGGGATTTCGGCAAAAACCCCCAGGATTTTCTTTTTTTGAAGGGCGGTAACGGCGGCTGGGGGAATATCCATTTCAAGTCATCGGTGACCCAGGCCCCCCGCAAGGCCCTGCCGGGAAAACCCGGCGAGCAGGCTAAACTCCGGGTGGAGCTGCAGATCATTGCCGACATCGGCCTCGTGGGTTTCCCAAATGCGGGGAAATCTTCTCTGCTGGATCGCTTTACCAACGCCCGGCCCAAAATTGCCCCCTATCCTTTTACCACCAAGATACCCAACCTGGGGGTCCTCACCCTTGACGACCGGGACATCATCATTGCCGATATCCCCGGTCTTATCGAAGGGGCCTCCGAAGGGCACGGCCTGGGCATCCGTTTTCTCAAGCACATTTCCCGGACTTCGGCTCTGGTCTTCCTTGTGGATTTATCGGATGATAATTACCTTGAAGCCTTTGACATTCTCTGCCGGGAATTGGAAGCCTTTTCCCCGGAACTGGTTCAGAAGCCCCGCCTTTTGCTGGGGTCCAAAACCGATCTTGTGACCTCAACCGAGCTGCGGAGCAGCGTCGAACCGGAGGTTCGCGGTTCCCCTCTTGAAGGCACCGAAGATCGGCTCAAGGAGCTTACCGCCAAATACCCCGGCGAAAAAGTCCGGGGCATCTCGGTGTTTACCGGGGACGGCATTACCGAACTGGGCTGGGACCTGCTGGAATTGGCGGCTTCCGTGCCTGAGCTTGAGGCAGATGCGGTATCTGCCGGGAGCGAAATAGAGACCGATGCCGCTGCTCTGGAAGCCGAGATCGAAGAAATTGAATTCGATGAGGCCGATGCGGTGGTCTTACCGGCGGGGAAAGCGGAACTTCCAGCGAAGCTTCCCCCGGAGGACTAAGACGTGAAGCTGGCAATCCTTGGGGGGAGTTTTAACCCCGTGCACATTGGCCATCTTTTTTTAGCGGACGCGGTGCTTTCAGCCTTTGGCTATGACCGGATCATCCTTGTCCCCGCATTCCAGTCCCCCTTCAAGCAGGGGGCCGCCGGGGGTTCCCCCCAGGACCGGCTGGACATGCTTGCCGCGTCTATCCCCGGGGATCCCCGCTTGGGCATCGACAATTGTGAGATAAAGCGGGAAGGGGTGTCCTATACCATCGATACCATCGCGGATATTACCCGGCGTTACCGGCCGACGGGCAAGCCGGGGCTCATCCTGGGGGATGACCTCGCAAAGGACTTCCCCAAGTGGAAAAGCGCCGATGAAATCGCTGCCCAGGCGGATATCATCATTGCCCGGCGGCTCCTTTCCGGGGACGGGGATTATCCCTATCCCAACCGGCAGCTGAAAAACGAAGTGATGGAGCTTTCCTCCGCCCTGGTCCGGGAACGGATCGGTGAGGGGAAAAACTGGCGCTGCCTGGTACCCCTTGGGGCGCGGACCATCATTGAGGATCGTCGGCTTTACGGCTTGCAGGAGGCCGGTTCTGCAATTACCCAGGCCCTCATCGTTGAAATGGAAGAGGCCGCCCGGCGGGTACTGAATTCGGTCAGATTCCACCATTCCCGGAACACCGCCCTCCTTGCATCGGACCTGTGCCGTCATTTTGGGCTCGATGCCAAGGCGGGCTATCTTGCGGGGATAAGCCACGATATAGGGAAGCCCCTGGGTGAAGATGAACTCCTGCGCTTGTCCAAAGCCGATGGCGAGGGTATTTCAAAACTGGAGCGGAAGAAGCCCAGCCTGCTCCACGGCAGGGCCGGTGCCGTGCTGCTGAAGGAGCACTACGGCATCCGCAATCAGGAAGTGCTGGACGCGGTAAAGTACCATACCACCGGGAACGCCGCCATGGGCCCCCTGGCAAAGGTTCTGTACATCGCCGACAAGATCGAAGTTTCACGGGAAGGGGTTGATCCCGCCCTTCGGGACTTCAGCGCCTGCGGCAGCGCCGAACAGGACCTTGACCGGCTCTTTGGAACGGTTTTGAATGAAACCGTGGCGTGGCTGCGCTCAAGGGAGATGGACATTTCCGAAGGAACCCTCCGTCTGCTGGATTTTATAGAAAAGAGAGGACTCCAGAGGGGAACCTCGACTTACAGTCTCGGTGGAGGTTACCGGTGAGAAGATCAAAAATTGACCCCAGCGTCTTTCTTTTGGCCGCTATTGTACTCCTCCTGATTGGGGGGATACTTTTTACTGTTTTTGCCCTCCGCTCTGACCCCATTGAGGAGGCCCTTTCGGGGGATCGGGTTATCAACACCCTGTTTATCATCGAAAAGGACGGCAAACCCCTCAGTACCTATGTGCTGATGTACTATCCCGCCACCAGGCGGGCGGCGATCTTCGATATCCCCGGCGATCTGGGGCTCATCATCCAGCGGATCAACCGGGTTGACCGTATCGATACCCTCTACGAGAGCCAGCGGCTTGCCGGTTTCAGAAACGAGGTTGCCGGCCTTCTGGGGGTGGAGATCAATTTTTCAGTGGTTATCAATGAAGAAAACCTGGGCAAGGTGGTGGATATCCTTGAGGGGGTGGATATTTTTATCCCCTCTCCGGTGGAAAGCTTCGACGAAAGGGCCCTCATCCTGTTCCCCTCCGGCATGGTCAGGCTGGACGGTGACAAGGCCCGGCTCTATATCACCTATGAGTTCCCCGGGGAGGATCGGGAAGTGGCGGCCTTCAGGCGGCAGCGCTTCTTTCTGGGGCTGATCAAAAGGCTGGGGGAGATGAATGGTGCCCTCAAAAATCCCCAGGTGGACCCCCTGTACCAGTCCCTGATCAGCTTCAGCATGAACCGCCATACCCGGCTCCGTCTTTTTGATGAACTGAGCGGGATCGACACCGATCGGACCAATATTCAGTCCGTGGACGGGAATATCCGGGAAGTTTCCGGCCAAACCCTGCGTTTCCCCCTGTATGACGGAAATTTGATCAAGGAAATTGTGCGCCAGTCCCTGGGCGGCCTTACCCGGCAGGTGGAGGGCAGCCTTTCCGAACGGGTTTTTACCGTGGAAGTGCTGAACGGCACCACCACCAACGGCCTTGCCGGGCGGACCGCGGAACTTTTGCGGGGTTTCGGGTATGATGTAATCTCCATCGGGAACGCGGACAACACCGACTATGAGCACACCGAAATCATCGACCGTTCGGGCTTTGAGGATGTGGTAAAAATCTTTGGGGAGATTATCCGCTGCGGGAACATCCGTTCCGAAGCCCCTGCTGATAATCTGGAAAATTTGGAAAATCCTGATATTGAACTGAATATACAGAATTTGGAATACCGGTCAGACTTTACACTCATTATTGGAAGGGATTTTAATGGACGATATGTCACAGGCGGCTGATTTGGCAATAGCCCTGGGGGAATTACTCCGGGACGCGCGGGGAGGGAACGTGGCGGTAATGGATCTGCGCTCCCTCAACGGCTGGACCGATTTTTTTGTCCTGGCCACCGTGACCAGCGGCGCCCATCTTTCAGGACTGGAACGGCATGTCAAGGATTTTTCCCGGGAAAGGGGCATAGAAATCCTCAGGCGATCCCGCAAGCCCCTTGCAGATGACGAGTGGTGCCTTATCGATCTGGGATACATCGTTGTCCATCTGATGACCGAAAAGACCCGGGCCTTCTATGAACTGGAACGGCTCTGGGACACCGCCCCGATCATATTCCGCGGGACGGCCTCGGCCTAGACATGAATTCTGGAGATTCCGCAGAACCTCATAGGGTTCTGCGGAATCTCCTAAGAGAAAATCCGAAGGATTTTCTCATTCATCAAAGTCGTCGTAGTCCACGTCTTCTTCATAATCGAAGTCGTCTTCGTCCTCATCTTCAAACTCTTCGTCATCGTCGTCGAAATCGTCATCCTCATCATCGAAATCGTCGTTGAAGTCGTCTTCCATATCGTCGAAATTGTCTTCTTCGTCGACATCGTCCTCTTCGTCGTCATCGCTGAAGGCAAGAAAAGGGAAGGGGATGGGGCTGTCCCCGGCAAAGGGTGTACCGGTAATGGGCATTAATGCGAGTTCCTCCTCCGGGAATATCCCGTTTGCGGAATCTCGTTGGGTATTCATGGCCTCGTAGGGAACCATAGTTTTCTCCATATTGATGTGTTTACTATTGAAACATAAGGGAGAGTTTCAGTATCTGTCAACTAGTTTCTGCATTCTAACGAATTTTTTTTCTTTTCAGGGCGGATTTTGTATCGCTGTCTTTACAAAAATCTGTTTTATCCTATACTAACTTTCTATTATATGTCTAATCTGCTGAAAATTAAGGCCCCCTGTAAGATCAATCTGCATCTGGGGGTAGGGGAGCGCCGTGAGGACGGGTTCCATGATCTCAGGAGTATCTTTGCGGCCCTGGATTTTGGGGATACCCTGGGCTTTGAGCTTTTTGGGGACAATGGTTTTTGCGACATTGTGACGGACTGGAAGGTTCCGGCGCCGCCGGAAGAGTCGGTGCAGATCCCCCTGGAAAAAAACATTGTCCATAAGGCGGTATCCATCTACCGGTCCCGGACGGGCTTTAACCGGGGCCTGCGTATACACCTTGAAAAGCGGATTCCCCTGGGCGGGGGATTGGGGGGCGGTTCTTCCGATGCCGCTTCCGCCCTTATTGCCCTGAATGCCCTTGCGGGGGACAGGCTTTCCCCTTTTGAAATGAAAGAACTGGCTGAACAGCTGGGGAGTGATGTCCCTTTTTTTCTGAGCGGCGGCACGGCCTGGGTGAGCGGCCGGGGGGAACATATAGAACCTTTGCCTGTGCCCGCTGGTTTAGCCGTAGTACTGGTTAACCCCGGCTTTTCCAGCGCTACTGCGGAAGCCTTTAAACGGCTGGACCTGTGGCGGGAGCAGGGCGGCGCAAAAACGGCGCCTGTCACCATTTCAGATGATGCGCTTAAACGCGCCTTGCGTGGTCATCCCCGGGATTGGCCCTATGAAAATGATTTTTTGCCGGTTTTTTTGGCCGGGAAAGAGGCAAAAGCCTATGGGGATATTATTTCCCGCTTAAAGGCACTGGAGGCGGATTTTTCCGGGCTCTCCGGCGCGGGGTCAACCTGTTTTGGGGTCTTTACCGATGGAGGAATGGCGGAAAAGGCAGCGAAGATACTGAAGGACGAATGGAAATTCGTCGAATTAACGTTTTTTCTTGCGCATTCGGCGGTTAGGGTATTAGAATGATATGTAACTGACGAGGGCAAAAGGAGTGCGCCATGGAAATAACTGACATTAGGGTACGCAAAGTGGCCGGTGAAGGTAAATTAAAGGCGTATGTGACGGTTACATTTGATGACTGCTTTGTGGTGCATAACGTTAAAATCATCGAAGGCAAGACCGGTGTGTTCATTGCCATGCCGAGCCGGAAGACCAGGGTCGGGGAGTATAAGGATGTGGCCCATCCGATTCACCCTGAATTCCGTGCCGAATTGCAGCAGAAAATTCTGGACAAATACGATTTCGGTAATGGGCCGGAAGATCTCTCCGTTGAAATATAGGATGAGCTTTTTTCAAAACTCAGACACTTGAGCTTTTTTCAAATCTCGGTTACTTTAAAGGAACCTTATCTGCCGGATAAGGGGTGTTGTTTTTTGGCTATACCAGTTGTTTTTATTATTGGGACGTAGGCAAGCGGTAAGCCACCGGGTTTTGATCCCGGCATTCACAGGTTCGAACCCTGTCGTCCCAATTGTACTATTTTGAAGGAGATCATAATGAGTCAGGTAGTTTTAGCGGCCCGGAACCGGGCCGGAAAGGGATCAGCGGAAGCCCGCCGTATCAGGCGCGGGGGCCGTATTCCGGCGGTATTGTACGGGCGGACCGGTCAGGCTGTGGCCCTCGATCTTGACGCCCTTGAATTTGTCAACAAGGCCAAAAATGTTTCCGAAAGTACCATCGTAAAGGTGGAAGTTGACGGGAAATCCTATGACGCCTTTGTAAAGGATACCCAGCGGGATATCGTTGCCGGCAGCATCCTCCATGTGGATTTTTATGAGGTAGAAAGCGGCGTGGCCCTGCGGGCCCGGGTTTCCGTCCATGTCCATGGAACTCCCATCGGTGTCCGTGAGGGCGGGGTTCTTGAATCCCCCCTCCATGATATTGAAGTGGAATGTCTGCCCAAGGACCTTCCCGAGCGGATCGATGTGGATATTTCCGCCCTTAAGGTGAACCAGTCCTTCCATGTCCGGGATATTGTCCTGGGTGAAGGGGTTACGCTTCGGTCCAACCCCGATCAGGTGGTTGCCCTGGTGAAATTTGCCCGGGAAGAGGTTGTTGCCGCTCCCACCGCCGAAGAAGCTGCGGCTGCTGCCGCCCCTGCCGCAGGCGCTCCCGCCGCCCCCGGAGCAGCCCCTGCCGCCGCAGCCCCGGCTGCGGAAGCCAAAAAAGCGTAATTCTGCCGCGCTTGGGGTGCGGAAGTTTTTATTGTCCATGAAAAAACAGCCCTCAAGCGCACAAAAAGCTCTTGGGGGCTTTTTTTATGGATAATCCCTTTGAGTCCTCCGTAGCCGCCGGTCTTGGTTCCTGTCTGCCGGGGACGGTGTTTCTTGCCGCCGTGTCCGGGGGGGCGGATTCTACCGCCATGCTTATTTCCCTCGCCCGGATTCGGGAAACCCGGAATTTCACCCTTCACTGTATTCATATTGAACATGGTATCAGGCCGATGGATGAAAGCCGGGGGGATGCCGAAGCGGTCCGTTCCCTTTGCCGGGAACTGGATGTCCCCTGTAAGGTGGTGTCCATCCCGCCGGGGCTTGTCGCGGAAACCGCAAAGCGTTCCGGTTTGGGGATAGAGGCGGCTGCCCGGCAGTACCGCCACCGCGCTTGGCAGCATGAGGCGCGCCGCATCAAGGCCGCCGCGGTCCTGGTGGCCCACACCTCTGACGATGCCCTGGAAACCGCCCTGATGCGGGTCCTCCGGGGCTCAGGACCGGCGGGATTGGCCGCCCTGCCCTTGGTCCGGGGCCTTATCCGCCGTCCCCTGCTGCATCTGGGCCGCGCCGATGTGCTCCGCTACCTTGAAGAACGGGGTGTCCCCTACCGCATTGATTCCACCAACCAGGACAATCAGTACCTCCGTAACCGGATCCGCAACCGGCTTATCCCCCTTTTGGAAGAACTCTTCCCCTACTGGAAAAAAGGCGTAACCGCCATGGCGGAAACCCAGAGCCTGACCGCGGTTTTTCTTACCGGTGAGGCCCGGCAGCGGGTGGTTTGGGAACCCCTGCCGGAACAGCCGACAGCGCTGCAAACCGATGCAGAAACTTTTTTTGCCCAGCCTGACATCATCCGGGAGGAGGCCCTCTTCCAGGGGATAGACGCCTTCAAAGTTCTTTTGAAAGAGACCGGCCGCAGAGATATCGAAAATGCCGATGACAGGTTTGCGGGAAATGCCCCGGTAAAACGTTCCAGTCTTCGGCTTTTTGCTGCGGCGGGGGAAGCACCGCAATCCGTTCCCCTTGTGCTGGATCTGGGTTTTTGCCGAATCAGCATAAAGGGCCCCAATATTGTGATTGAACCGGGCAAAAATGAGGTTTGGGAGGCGGGTTTTTCGCTGTTGATCAAAGAGCAGGGAATATATAAACTTGAAAACGATATTGTTTCGGGATTTTCCCTTGAAGTGCGTCCTTTTAAAGTGCGGGAATCGGCGGCTCTGAGCGCCGGGAAAGAGCGGGCAAATGGGTTTTACGCCGCGCTTCCCCTGGTTCTGCGGCCCGCTTTTAATGATGATTTTATCATTTTGAAGACAGGACAACGGCTTTCCCTCGCCGATGTACGGGGCAGAACAGAATTCAGAAACACTGTGGCGATATATGCCGCAGCCGATTGCCGGGGGGTCACTGCCTTTATCGGTGCAGGCCCCGATAGAACGATACGTGTACTATGCAGAGAAGATAAGCCCTTCGGGGCTTCTTCCTTTTTTGTGGCGCTAAGCCAGAAACATACCGGGGGTATTGATGCCTAACGATCAGAACGACAAGACGCCGCTGCCGCCTCGCCCGAATTTGCAGGGGGGACGGCCCAATCGTTTTGCCCTGATTTTCTTTGTGCTCATGGTGGGCCTCTTTGTGGCCTATTTTTTCAGGGGCGATACCACTGCGGTACGGAACATCCGCTATTCGGACTTTATCCACTATCTGGACCAGAATCAGGTAGAGTCGGTCACCATCCGCGATAACAACACGGTTGATATCTTCCTTAAGGGCTCTTCCGGGGCCGACGTTCCCATGAGGACCTTGATTCCCTACCAGGACCCCGGTCTGCTGGCGAGCCTCCGGGAGAAGAACATCAACGTGTCCGGGGCTGTCACCGGGATCACCCCCATGCGGCTGCTGCTGGAGTTCCTCCCCTGGATCATCGGCTTCGGCTTCATCTGGTTTATGATGCGGAACATGCAGGGCACGGGGAACAAGGCCTTTCAGTTCGGCAAGAGCCGGGCCAAACGTTACCATGAAGAGGGCAAAAAGGTCAGTTTTGCCGATGTGGCGGGCCAGAAGGACGCCAAGTACGAGCTTGAAGAGGTGGTGGCCTTCCTTAAAAATCCCCAGAAGTTTACCAAGATGGGGGCCCGGATTCCCAAGGGGGTGCTTTTGGTGGGGATGCCCGGAACCGGCAAGACCCTGATGGCCCGTGCGGTGGCGGGGGAGGCCGGTGTGGCCTATTTCCACATGTCCGGTTCGGATTTTGTGGAGATGTTTGTGGGTGTCGGGGCCAGCCGGGTCCGGGACCTTTTTGAGCAGGGCCGCAAGAGCGCCCCCTGCATCATCTTTATTGATGAACTTGACGCGGTGGGCCGCACCCGGGGCGCCGGTTACGGCGGCGGCCACGATGAGCGGGAACAGACCTTAAATCAGCTTTTGGTCGAGATGGACGGCTTCGACTCCAAGGACGGGGTGATCATCCTGGCGGCCACCAACCGCCCGGACGTGCTTGACCCGGCCTTGCTGCGGCCCGGCCGCTTCGATAGGCAGGTGGTGGTTGCCATGCCCGACATCAAGGAGCGGGAGGCCATCCTCCAGATCCACTCTTCCAAGATTCCCTTGGGGCAGGACATCGATCTTTCCCGCATCGCCCGGGCCACACCGGGGATGAGCGGCGCGGACATCGCCAATTTAGTGAACGAGGCGGCCCTTTATGCGGCCCGCCAGGACAAGCCTGCGGTGGAAATGCCCGATTTTGAGGAAGCCCGCGACAAGATCCTCATGGGGGTGGCCCGGACAACCCTGGTGATCTCCGACAAGGAGCGCCGGATGACCGCCATCCACGAGGCGGGGCATACGGTGCTTCACTATTTCCTTAAAAACGCCGATCCCCTCCATAAAGTCACCATCGTGCCCCATGGCCGGGCCCTGGGAATGGCCATGTCCCTCCCCGAAGAGGACAGCTACAGCCGTACCAGGGGCTGGATCGAGGACCGGATCGTGATCTGTTACGGCGGCTGGATTGCGGAAAAGCTTTTCTATGATGAAACCACCACCGGCACCAAGCAGGACATTCAGCAGGCCAGCGAAATGGCCCGCCACATGGTCTGTGAGTGGGGCATGGCGGAGGAAGTGGGGCCCATTGCCTATGGTCAGGAAGATGAGCCCATCTTCATCGGCAAGGAAATTGCCCGGCACAAGGACTATTCGGAAGACACCGCCCGGAAGATTGACCAAGCGGTAAAGGAAATCCTCGACAGGTGCCGGCAATCCGCCCAAAGCATTCTGGAAGCCCATAAAACGGAACTGGAAAAACTTGCCGATGAGCTCATGGCACGGGAAACCCTGATAGATGATGAGGTGCGGACAATCCTGGGTCTGTCCCCACGGGAAGATAACCATTCCTTTGTGCCCGGTAAAGATGAAACTCCCGGCGCCCAGCCTGCGGAGCCCGGTCCTGCGGGGAACTGATATGTCCCTTAACCGGGGCCAATGGCTGTGGCCTTTGTTCAGACTATTACCGCGTTTTTTATTCATGCTGTTTATGCTTATCCCGGCTGTTGCGGGGTTTTCCCAAACAGGGACCGGGGTTTCTGCCGCTGCGGCGGAGCTGTATACCGCATGGGCGGAGCAGGCCATAAACGATGGCCGCTGGCCTGAGGCCATCGCCATTCTGGAACGGGGCGGGGACTTTGCCGATGTGTCCTCGGATATTTCGTTTCTCCTGGCAAAAGCCCGTTACCATGAAAACAGCCCCTGCGGCGCGGTGCTTGAGGCATTGAGCCGCGGCTTCGAGGCTGGCCGCTGGACAAAATACTCCGCCGCAGAGGCCCGGCTTCTGGAAGCGGAAATTTTGATCCGGCTGCGGAATTTTACCGGGGCGATTCAAGCTCTGTCCCTGACCCCCTTGGATGCTGATACCGCCCGGCTGCGCTTGTTGGCATTAAAGGGCTTGCCCGACAAAGCAGAATTCCGCCGCGTAATGGCGGAAACTCTGGACCGTTATCCCCGCGATCCCCGTTTGGTGGAAATCCTTTTTGCCTATGCTTTGGTTAAAAATCCTGAAGAAAACGATCTGGACCTGATTTCCCTTGCCCTGCGGTGGCTCCCCTATCTTTTGGAGGCCGCGCCTCATCTTGCCTATATGGCGGCCCCCTTTATCCGGGACACCGCAGAAGCCCGCCGCCTGGTGCAGGCATACCGTGCCGTGGAGAAGCCCGATCCCGCATCCATTCCGGTAAGCCTCAACCTGGGCCTGATAGACGAAGCGCAGGCCATAGAGGAACTCTTCGCGAGTTTCGGCAGCCCGGCGGACCGGGTGATCAATAAGGACCTGATCCTTTCGGTATGGGCTCTCCTCCGCAACCAGGAAGGCCGGACTTTGTTCAAACGAAACCTTCTGGGCTTCTCCGGCCTTATTACGGAAGACGCCGACAGGGACGCTTATCCTGAAACCCGTACATACTATCGGAACGGGGTCATAGAGGGTTATTTTCTGGATGCGGATCAGGACGGCCTTACGGAACTGCATATCAATTTTGCCGCCGGGCTTCCCTTCCGCGCCGAACAGGTAATCGATGCTGAACCTGCCGCCGAAGCTGCGGACCAAGGTTCCCCTCTGAAGGTATATATCGACTGGGAACAGTACCCGGCGGTGCGGCGGGTGGAGCTTGAAAAGACCGCCTATATCCCCCGGCCCGGCGAATTCCGTTATACCCCCATCCGCTTTTCCGAGCTGACCGGGGGCGATGGGGAGCCGGGGCTCCGGTATCCCGAAGGGAATATGCAGCAGGCCCGGCTTAACCGGCGGATTCTTGTTTCTTTTGCCCTGCGGATAGAGCGGCCCAGCGCGGAATTTAAGGACGCCGTGGAAATTATCGATATGGAAAACGGCATCCCCTGGCGGGCAGTCGAATACCTTGCGGGCCGCCCGGTGGCGGTGACCGAATTTGTGCGGGGACAGAGGACTGTTCAGCGTCTGGATATGGACCTTGATTCCCGGATGGAGACGGTGCGGCATTTCCGCAGCGATGGTTCCATTGAATCCATCGAAAGTGATTGGGACGGAAACGGAACCTTTGAAATCGGGGAGCAATTTCTTCTTGATGGAAGTATAATCTATTCATGGGACACCAACGGGGATGGCCTTCGGGATCATTCCGAGACAAGGCAGGGGAATTAAGCTGATGCAGCGCGGGGGGAATGGATTGCGGCGCAGGAGTATTCCGAAAAGTTTTTTCCTCTTTGGGGCCCTGCTCCTTGCGTTTCTCCCCCTGTCCTGTTTGTCCTCCGCAACTCAGGAAAAACGGCTTGCCCCCCGCCGCCCTGCCAATGAATTCAGACTGGATGATATCCGCCGTCAGGCGGCCGAAGATCCCGCCCGGGCAATTCATCTTATTGGAGCGTACCGTCTTATGTATGTCCCCGAAGGGGCGGACCTTGAAGTCCTGGATACCCTGGAAGCGGACGCGGTTGAGAATTTGAAAAAGGCCCAGCTCGAGGCGATAAGCGGTGAACGCTGGGATGACGCCGCCTCTCTGGCCCGTTCTCTTGCGAGCCTGGGGGTATCGGTGGAAAACACCGGGGATGAGCCTGATTTTGTCCTGGCCAACGCGAAAAAGCTTTTGAATGACGGGAATGATCTTGGGGCCTTTCTGGCGGCGGTCCGTGCCCACGGCCTGCGGCCCCTGGATTTTGAGGATGCCCTCCGTTTCCTTGAACATGCGGTACAGGTCAGGCAGCGCCGGACCGCGGCCTTTTTCCTTGCCGCTGCGGAATCGGCGGAGGACAGCGGGGGTATTCCCGCGTCACTCAGGCGGTATGCCGAAGGGCGGGACAGCCCGCAGGATATGATAAAGGGGGTTGCCACGGTATTGGTGGACCGGGGCTACCGGATTGAAAAGGGCCGGGGTTACCGGGATCAGGTGCTGGGCTCCGCCTTTTTTGTGGATGCCTCCGGGCTTTTGATCACCAATTATCACGTTATTGAGAGCGAAGTGGACCCCTCCTACGAGGGTTATTCCCGGATGTTTATCAGGATGGGGGATTCCGCCAGCGCCCGTGTCCCCGCAAAAGTGATTGGCTGGGACAAGGCCATGGACCTGGCCCTTATCAAGACTGAGCTGAGCCCCGAATATGTTTTTTCCGTGGTGGACCGGGTGATTCCCCATGTGGGGGATACCGTATTGGCAATCGGCTCACCGGGGGGGCTTGAAAAGACCGTTACCTCGGGGATCGTTTCCACCTTAAGCAGGCGCTTTTTGCAGATCGGGGATGTGATCCAGATTGACGCCGCGGTGAACCACGGCAACTCCGGGGGGCCCGTGGTGGACCCTTCAGGGCGGCTGGTGGGGATTGTCTTTGCGGGGATTGAACAGTATCCGGGGCTCAACTTTGCCGTCCCCGCGGAACGGCTTGCCGCCGCCCTGCCGGCAATGATCCGGGGGGGGAAGGCAGAGCGGCCCTGGCTTGGGCTTACGGTGAGCGAAACCTCCGCCGGGGCGGAGATCATCTATGCCGCGCCCGCTACCCCCGCCTCGGACCAGCAGATCGCCGAGGGCTCCCTTATCAAAACCATTAACGGCGAAGCAATAAGGGCTGCCCAGGGGCTCCTTATCCCGGCGCTGCAGGATCTGCTCTACCCAACCCGGCCCGGGGAACTGGTTGCCCTGGAAACGGCCATCGGCAAAGACGGTGAAATCAGCCGCCGGGTTTTGATGACCGTTCCCCGCCCGGATGTTCCCCTGGCTGCCGCCGCGAAGATCGACAGCCGGGAGCGGATAGCGGCGCCCCTCTTCGGCCTCATCCTGGCGCCCACGGTGGGCAAATCCTTTTCCCCCTCGTACCTGGTAAAAAAGGTCGTCCGGGGCTCCATCGCCGATGAGGCGGGGCTTTCAGAGCAGGACCCGGTTTCCATCACGGGCTTCCGCGTCCTGGAAAAGGACGGCTATGCCCTGATGGAGATCAACGTTAAAAAGCGGCGCATGGGCTATATGGAAACCACCATGCAGCTTCCGGCGGCCCTGGATTCGCCGGACACACTGTAGGGGGAAGGATGAAACAGACACGCAGCGTTTTTGCGGAATTGGGAATTTCGGAAGATGAAATAGACCGGCGCGTCAGGGAATGCTGGCAGGCAATTTTTGAAGGTCCGGATCGCTTTTATTTTGAGGCCCCGGACAATACGGGTTTTATGACCGATACGGGCAATAACGATGCCCGCACCGAAGGCATGTCCTACGGGATGATGATGGCGGTTCAAATGGACCGGCAGGATATTTTTGACCGCATCTGGAAATGGGCAAATACCTTTATGCTGATGCACGAGGGAAAACATCGGGGCTACTTTGCCTGGTCCTGCAAGCTTGACGGGACCAAAAACGCCTGGGGACCGGCGCCTGACGGTGAAGAATATTTCGCCATGGCCCTGTTTTTCGCATCCGGCCGCTGGGGTGACGGAGAAGGTATCTATAACTATTCCGTGGAGGCCCGGAATCTCCTGGCAACCTGCGTCCACCAGGGCAGCCGCGCCGGTGACCCACCGGATTCCTGCCCCATGTGGGAAGCCTCGAACCACCTTATCAAATTTATTCCCGACTGCGGCTTTTCCGACCCCTCCTATCACCTTCCCCATTTTTATGAACTCTTTGGGGATCGGGCGGAGCCGGCGGATCGCCCCTTCTGGAAGGAAGCGGCCCGTGCCAGCCGGGATTATATCGCCCTCTCCTGCGATAAAAAAACCGGTCTCGCCCCGGAATACGCCGATTACGATGGGACCGCCAATTCCAAGGGTCCCCCAACGGACCACGGCGACTTTTACAGCGATGCCTACCGGGTTGCCCTCAATATCGGGCTGGACAGTCTCTGGTTCGGTCACACCGAGGCCCTTTCCGCCGCTACGGGGCGGCTCCTTTCCTTCTTTGCCGACAAGGACAGCGCGGATTACCGGCGTTACAAAATCGACGGCACCGCACTGGAAGCCAAGGCTCTGCACCCGGTGGGGCTTATCGCGACAAACGCCGCCGCAGCCCCTGCGGTACTGGGGGCAAGCTCCCGGACAGCGGAAGAAAAGGCCGCCGCGGAAAAAGCGGTCCGCCTCTTTTTGAATACCCCGCCCCGGACCGGGGATCGCCGGTATTACGATAACTGCCTCTACTTTTTTTCCTTGCTCGTTTTAAGCGGCAGGTACAGGATTTATTAATGACAGACCCCCAATACACCCGCAACTTCTGCATCATCGCCCACATCGATCACGGCAAGTCCACCCTGGCGGACCGGCTTATCCAGAAGGCCCGCCTGGTTGAGGACCGGGATTTTCAGGATCAGATCCTGGACAACATGGACATCGAGCGGGAGCGGGGGATCACCATCAAGAGCCAGGCGGTAACCCTGCCCTATACCGCCTCCGATGGTCACGAGTATGAGCTTAACCTGGTCGATACCCCCGGCCATGTGGACTTTACCTACGAGGTTTCACGGGCGATCAATTCCTGCGAGGGGGCCCTGCTTCTGGTGGACGCCACCCAGGGGGTGCAGGCCCAGACCCTGTCCAACATGTACTTGGCACTGGAACACAACCTTGAGATCGTGCCGGTGATCAACAAGATCGACATGCAGGCCGCGGACATACCCAATGCCAAACGGCAGATAGAAAAGGACTTGGGACTTTCCGCGGAGGACGCCCTTCTCGTTTCCGCCCGGCAGGGCACCGGGGTGGATGAGCTTTTCGAGGCCATCGTCCATCGCATCCCCGCCCCGACGGGCAAATCCGATGCCCCCTTGCGGGCATTGATCTTCGACTGCCACTACGATCCCTATCGCGGCGTCGTGGTCCATCTGCGGGTCTTTGACGGTTCCATCAAACAGGGGATGAAGATCCGGTTCATGTACAACAATTCCGAATACGATGTGGAAACCGCCGGGGTTTTCAAGCTGGCCCTCATCGAAACCGGGGAGCTTTCCGCCGGGAGCGTGGGCTATATCATCGCGGGGATCAAAACCGTCAGCGATGTCCGGGTGGGTGACACGGTGACCGGCGCGGAAAACCCCTGCGCCGAGCCCCTGCCGGGCTTCCGTGAGGTAAAGCCCGTGGTCTTTTCATCAATCTACCCCGTGGATTCCAACGATTACGATGAACTGCGGTCCAGCATGGAAAAGCTCAAGCTCAACGATGCATCCCTGGTCTACGAAAAGGATTCCTCCGCCGCACTGGGCTTCGGTTTCCGCTGTGGTTTTCTAGGGCTCCTCCACCTTGAGGTGATCCAGGAACGGCTTGAGCGGGAATTCGACCAGTCGGTGATCTTTACTGCCCCTTCGGTGAAATACAAGGTACATCTCCGCGATGGGGAGGAGCTTTTCGTGGACAACCCCACCGACTATCCCGAGGAGGGCCGGATCGAGGGGGCCGAGGAGCCCTATATCCGCGCCGCGGTGATCACCCCCACTACCTACCTTGGAAACATCATGACCCTCTGCCTGGAAAAGCGGGGTAGATTGATGAAAAGACCACGGGCTTTACCTCACGGAAGCCCGGCAGGGGCTCGGCGCAGGGGTTTTCCGCGCCGGTCACCGTGTCACCCACCCGGACATCGCTGACGGT
>BOAU01000047.1 GCA_026002025.1 Spirochaetia bacterium
AACCGGTGTTATGATCCTGCTGGGACACCCGATCCTGCCTTTCATGGCATTTCCTCCGTGGTATTTGAGTCTTGGTAAACCCATTCTACCATGAGGCGGGTGTCCTATTTGTTTCTGAGTTTAGACATTATGCGTAGCAGCGATCGGGCAGCCGCGCCTATTCGGTAAGACGGGCGGATTGAGGGGAAAGCTCTTCCCAGATTGAGGGCTCAAGGACATCTGGGTCGATTTTGGGGTAGAGCATAGGTTCGTAACCCGGTTCGGGGTAGAGGGCGTTCCGGGAGTTGAGGAAGGCCAGGTTTATGCCGGGGGTGGAGAAGCTTCCGGCGCCAAGGCGGACCATGGATTCGGGGTTGCGGGTAAGGGTGTCCCAGGCGCGGGCGGATTCGGTGTAGAGGCCCAGGGCGCGGGAACGGTAGCGGTCTAGGACACGGGGCTGGACATTGCCCTGGCTCCGGCTGATGGCTTCCAGGGTGACCCCCATGTTGTTCCGGGCGATCATGAGACGTTCCGCCAGATCGATGTATTCGGGGCGATCGTTGGGCATAAGCATGGGCAGCCGGGACCTCTCGCCCTCAAGGATGTCCAGGAGGCGGTTGTAATAGCCCTGGGCGGCGAAATAATCGCCCCGCTGATAGGCAACGTTCCCCAGGGCCAGGAGGATGCGCCGGTTCAGGGGCAGTTCCGATGAGGCGGCGAAGAACCGTTCCAGGGCCTCCGGCCACTGCTCCATACGGTAATAGGCGTTTCCCATCCGGTACTGGATTTCCGGGGGGGCCCAGCCGTTCCGCTCTGAGCGCAGGTAATATTGCAGGGCCCGTTCCATGTCCCCGATCTTGGTAAAGTATTCGAGATCACCCAGGTCCGCGTAGAGTTTGCCGAAATCCGGGGATGGATTAAGGAGCCGCCGGCTAAGTCCGTCTTCGTAAAGACCGATGCCTTTGACAAGCTGTTCTTCGGCGTCAAAGAACCTTCGCTGGCCGGTAAGGATGCCGGCATAGCGCTGCTGGGCAGCGATCCGGTAGGCCAGACGCTTGATTGATTCTTCACGGGCCGCATCAAAGGCGCGGATGGCGGTTTCCAGGGCGTCCTGCTCTGCCGGAAGATTGCTCAGGCTGCGGTAGTACCGGGACAGGTGATAATGGCCTTCGGGCAGGGCGGGATCGGTCTTTACCGCCCGGAGCAGCACATCCCGGACACCCTGAATCTGTTCAACATATTCATTGGGAACGCCCCGGACTTCCTCGGTCCGTTTATCCATCAGATAGCCCCCCAGTTCCGCCAGGGAATCGCCGCCTATTTTCCGCGGATAACTCTTCAGGTCCGGCAGGGAATCGGGGCCCATTTTCAGCCTGGAGGTATACATAAAATAGGATTGCAGGGGCAGCACTTCCTTGAGGTTGTCGGTGCGGATAAAGTACTTCATCATCCGTTCCATCACGAGGTCGTACTGACCGGCCTTCAATTTCTGGTCCAGGAGCCGGGCATAGGCAAAACGGGCGTCCTCATACCGGTCGTAGTCAATTTCCCCCCAGGCAAGGGCGTTATCCCCCAGGGCCAGCAGGGCATCGTAATCATTTACTTCATAATCAAGGATATTCCGCCGCAGCAGGGAATCTGCCTTCTCGTAGTTTCTTAAATAGTAGGTTTCCAGATTGGCGTAATCCAGCACCCCCTTTTTGTCCCGGGGATAGAAATTCAAAAGTTCATCGTACTTTTCTTCCGCATAGCGGTACTGCCGCTCATCCCGGAAGGCTTCGGCGTATTTGTAGAACCAGTTTTTTACCCGGTGTATACCAAAGGCCTGGGTAAAGCGCTCGTTTGCCCGTTCGTATTCACCCTGCCCGATTCGCTCATAACCCAGTTTATAAATTGATTCAGCCCGCTGGGGTATATAGATGAATTGATAAGCCAGATAGAAAACGGAAGCCGCCAGCACGGCGATCATCATAAAGATCCGGAAAACGGGCAAAAAATTATGAACAAAGATGTAGGCGAAACTTGACTGTTCCGCCTCCAGTTCCGCGCCGGTCTTTTTCTCAAAACCTCTGGGGATGGCAATGGTCCGGCCAAGAATTTTTCCTGCCAGGGCGGCGGTTTCCCGTGCCGGGGCGCCCCGGACCAGGAGCTTGACCAATTTTGACATTTGGCCCGGGTCAACCGCCTCTTCAACGATCAATTCCTCGCAGGCTACCCGTAAATTAAGGGGATACCCCACAAGGGTCTTCTGCAGATTGGCCAGGTCCTCATCAGTGAGCAGGATCTCCTCAACATCATCGGATGCGGCAGGTCCGCTTTTTCCGGGAGCATCATCGAGCCCCGGCAGGGCAAATTCATCCAATTCGGATTTTCCGCCGGCAAGGCCGGCGGCGGCCCCGGCATCAAAATCCTCAGGCAGCTTATCGCCGCTGTTGAGGGGGGAACCTGCGCCTTCCGAGCCCGGTTGAGTATCGAGGGTAAATTCATCAAAGGAATCTGGGGGTAAATCCCCCACAAGCGGCTCCGAGCTTCCCGCATTCGGACCGAAACCGTCATCCCCGGCGGATTCCGGGAAATCTGTCCCCCCGCCGCCTGAGGCAAATTCATCAGGAATTGCCGCGGATACGGGGCCTTCGTCCGGGGGCTCCGCCGCATCCGTTTCAGCCGCAGGGGCCTCATCAGCGTCTGCGCCGGCGGAGTCATCCATCGGCAAACCCGTCTCGGCTTCGGTATTTTCCGGAGGAATTTCGGCAGATCCATCGGCGGTATTTTCCGGATCAAGAATGACGGGTGATTCGTCATCAGGAAGATCATTTAAGGCATCGCTATCCAGCGATGCAGCGTCATCTACAATGTCCGGTGTGCTGGATTCCACATCTTCGGCAAAGCCGTTCAGCAGATCATCGGGGATGGCAAAGTCACCGCTGTCTGTTTCGGGCTCATCATCCTCCGGCAATGCGGGATCAACCCCGGATTCTCCTGGGTCTTCCGATAGATCCGGCAAATCAATGTCTGGGTCCGGCGCGGTCAGGTCGTTGGGAATGGTGTCTAAAAAGGCGCTGAAGTCAAAATCCGCGTCCGTATCCGGGGGAATGATGTCGCTGCCATCCGCGTCTGAATCAGGGGCCGGGGCTTCAGCCGGGGACTCCGCAGGGGCCGGGCTATCGGCGGCCGGTTTCGGGGGCTGGTCAGTCGGGAGCGCAAAGTCCTCATAGGGTATATTTTGGGCCGCAAGGGCGGCGGCTTCGCTGCCGATGTTGGCGAATGAGTCTTTAAATTCCTGAAGCGCACGCAATGACGGCATATTAAGATAATTAAGTATCGGCCGATAATTGGAAAGAGCTTATGAAAACGATCACATTCTATGCTGCAATATTCCTTTTGGCGGCTGCCGGCTCAATAGGAGCGGCGGATATTGAATCTTCTCAATTTATTGACCACATGAGAAGCCTCGGCAGCCCCGGCGCCCCTGAGCTCTACGAGGATTCGGTCATTTTCACCGCCCCCTCATCCCACCGCCGGGTGGGGATCGCCTTTGCCCACGAAGACTTCGGCAAGGTCCACTGGCTGCAGCAGTTTCTGGTTCCCCAGGACCCCCTGGGCGCCCCCATTCCCAGGGGCAAAAAAGTTCCCGATCCCTACATTGATTCGGGGCTTCGCTTTTTACTATACCCGATCCCGGAAAATTTCCCGGAACTGGAATACCGGATGGTGATTGACGGGCTCTGGACCACGGACCCCGCGAACCCCGCGAGCCGCAAGGACAGCCGCTCCGGCCTGGCCTATTCCGTGCTGTCCCTCCCTGTAAAGCCCCCGGCTCCCGGCCCCGCAGGCAGCCCCAGGGGCACTCTGAGCTTTTCCTTCAAGGGCCCCCCCGGCGAAACCGTCACCGTGGCGGGCAGCTTTAACAACTGGGACCCCTTCATGTACGAACTTGCCGAAAACCCCGCGGGGAACTATTCCCTCGTCATCCCGCTCCCGCCGGGAACCTACCAATACGTATTCTTCCACCGCGGCGAACGCTACCTTGACCCCTACAACTTCCGCCGCGCCTATACCAAAGAAGGCGGGGCCGTGTCCGAAGCGGTGATAGAGTAAACTTGCCATGCCGCCAAAATTTCGGTAATCTAATAATCCGATAATGTTTGATATTTGTACGGATTAAATGTCAACATTTTAATTATAAAGTTGACAATTAACATATAGTATATTAATATTCTTTAATGCCCCTTTTAGACAGCATTCTTGTTCATTCCCCAACATCTCTGGACGTATTGGTATCCCTGCGCAAGGATATCCTTACGGGCAAACTCAAAACCGGCATTCATTTAAAAAAGATGGATCTGGCAACCCAGTTCGATGTCAGCCGGGGTTCGGTTTCCCAGGCCCTGTACAAGCTCGAAATGGAAGGATTGATAGAAAGTGAAGGAAAGGGCCGGGCCCGGGTGCTGGGTATCACCGAAAAAGATGTGATTGATATGTTTGATATCCGGCTGATCCTGGAAAAAAGGGCCGTGGAAATCCTGGCGGCCAAGGAATATGTGGATTATACCCCCCTGATCCAGGTCATGAATTTGATGAAAAAAGAAAACGACAAGGGCGCCGGTGCTGATCCGGTGCTGATGGCGCAGCTTGGCTTTCATGTGCATGTAACCATGTTTCAAATGGCGGGCAACCGGGCCATTTTTCAGGCATGGAAAGGGGCCTCCGGCCTCATGCAGGAGATCGTCAATATTAACGGCGCCCATGTTCCCGCCGAGGAAACCTACCGGAAACACCGCATCCTCTGCGACTGTATCATTCAAAAATGGCCCAACTCGGTTCAGGTTATCGAAGAACACCTGATGGCCGGTTCCCGGAATGTCTATCTGGAAGCCCTGAACAATATCAAGCACAAGGAAGGATAACCCATCCTTTCACATAAAATGTCAACATTTTGAAAAAAGATTTGACATTTAACCGATCCTGTGTTTAAATATCTTATAGATAGTAAATTGATGTACCTGGACCAGTCGGCCTTTAAACAGTGGAATATCCTGATGACCGGCGCCATGTATTCGGTTATTCCGGTGATCATCATTTTTGTTTTCCTGCAAAAATTCTATATTCAAGGTTTAACCAGCGGAGCCATTAAAGGCTAAGGAACATCCAACGAAGTTTCAAGGAGGAACGTTATGTCAAACATTACCATCCGTAAGGTGCGGGCCATTTTAACGGCCCCGGTAGGGATCAACCTTATCATCGTCAAGGTGGAAACCTCGGAGCCGGGTCTCTACGGCCTGGGCTGCGCTACCTTTGCCTACCGGGAAAAGGCGGTAAAGAGCATGGTGGAAGATTACTTCGACCCCCTGCTCCACGGCCGGGATGCGGGGGACATTGAAGGGCTCTGGCAGCTCATGAACAACAATTCCTATTGGCGGAACGGCCCGGTTACCAATAACGCTATTTCCGGGGTGGATATGGCGCTCTGGGACATCAAGGGCAAGCTGGCAAATATGCCTGTCTATGATCTGCTGGGAGGCCGGTCCCGTCCGGCCGCGGCGGTCTACCGCCACGCGGATGGAAAGACCCTGGAGGAAATTGCGGAAAATGTGCAGAAATTCCGGGAACAGAAAGTTCAGCATATCAGAATTCAATGGGGCGGTTACGGCGGCAAAACGGATGAACTGAATAAACCCGCAGGCGCCCCCGATGGAATCTATTATGATCCGAAACAGTATATGCGGGATACATTAAAACTTTTTGACTATATCCGGAGCCACATGGGTTTTGAATTTGAACTGCTCCACGACACCCACGAACGGGTAACCCCGGTTGACGCGGTGCGCCTGGCCAAGGAGCTTGAGCCCTACAAACTCTTTTTCCTGGAGGACATCCTTTCCCCGGAACAGGGTGAATGGTTCAGGATGGTCCGCAGCCAAAGCGCCACCCCCATTGCCAACGGGGAACTGTACAATAACCCCAAGGAATGGGACTTTTTGATCACCAACCGGCTCATTGATTTTATCAGGGTGCACATCAGCCAGATTGGGGGCATTACCCCTGCGCGCAAACTGGCGATCTTCTGCGAACAGTTCGGCATCCGCACCGCCTGGCACGGCCCCGGGGACGTTTCCCCGGTGGGACACGCTGCCAACATCCATCTGGATCTGGTCTGCCACAACTTCGGCATCCAGGAATGGAGCGGCATCAGGGAACTCTCCCAGGAAGTATTCCCCGGCAGCCCGGAACTGCGGGACGGTTATGTATATGCCAACGACAAGCCCGGCCTCGGCATCGACATCAACGAGGAACTGGCCGCCAAGTATCCCTGCAAGACCGAAGCTACCCGTTGGACCCAGACCCGTATTCCCGACGGGACTATTAATACACCATAAGGAGAGTAAAATGAGCAAAAATGCATTTGTTACCGGCGGCAGCCGGGGCATCGGCGCAGGGATTGTCCAGGTTTTATCAGAATCGGGCTATGACATTGCCTTTACCTATCACGAAAAGAAAGATGAGGCCGAGGTTCTGCAAAAAGAAGTCCAGGCAAAGGGCCGCCGCTGTTTCTTTTATCAGGCAACCCTCCAGGAGCCCGATGTTCCCACCGCGGTTACCAACCAGGCAATAAAGGATCTGGGGGGCATCGACCTTTTGGTATGCAACGCCGGCCTGACCCGCCACAACGATCTTATCAATCTGGACCCCGCCCTGATAGAATTTGTGTTCGGCCTGAATTTCCGGTCCTATATCCTCTGCTCCAAGGCGGCGGCCAATGACATGGTTGCGCGGAAAGTGCCGGGGAACATTATCTTTATCACCTCCACCCGGGGTATTCGGGCCTATCCCGAAGACGCCCTTTACGGGGGCTTCAAGGCCGCCCTGAACCGGGCCGCGGAATCCATCGCCCTGGATGTGGCCAAATACCATATCCGGGTCAACTGCGTTGCGCCGGGGGCCACCGCGGTCCGGGGCAACTACACCCCGGAAGAACTTTCCGCTGGAACCTTTGCGCCCCGCATTCCCTTGGGACGGAGGGGTACCCCCCGTGAAGTAGGCTATCTGGTGCGCTACATCGCCTCCGACGAAGCCGACTATATGACCGGCAATACGATCAAGCTGGACGGTGGACTTATTCTGCCGGGGATGCCCGAAAGGTAGGAAGGCCCAGCCCCCTGCAGCCGTGCCGCTCAGAGGCACGGCTGCAGGGGGCCTCTGCCTATATAGCAATACTATTATTGTCTTCCACAACAAATTCTTTATGGTACGAAACTGCGCTTGTACAGTTCCCGCTGGCTGTGGTATATTTTTCCAGGGTAATGGATTTGCATAAAAATATACCGTCGGAATTAAAATTATCAAACAGGAAAATAATTTACCACACATTGTCGTTGAAGGACGGTATATCCAGAGCCGAAATAGCCCACAAAACCGGTATCAGCAGGGCTACGGTTATGAAGATTGTTGATTTTATGCAAGAACGCGGCATAGTATACGATGATGTAAAGGAAAACAGCAAGGCTCTGGGACGAAAACCAACCCCTGTACGGTTTAACAGAAATTTTGCATACATTATTGCCATTTATATGGAGGGGGTTTATACATCCATTGGGATTGTCAATATTTTAGGGGATGTTATTTTTTCCCGGGAAATTGAAATCTCCAATGCCGAACAGTTTATCCAGAAAGATTTTTATAAGTATATAGATTCAACAATACTCCAGAGTGCGGTTGAAAGGGAAAAATTGATCGGTATTGGTATTGCCCTTCCTGTGGCTGTTGATTATGCAGGCAAAAAAGTGTTGCGAGCGCCTCTTTTCAGGGAAACTCACCTTGAAAATCTTCCTATTATTCTGGAACGCCTTGGTACGCTCTATTCCCTGCCGGTATTTGTCGAGAACGATGTAAATAGCGCGGCTTACGGGGAATACCGGCAGATTTATAGTGAATCTACCGATAACCTTATTTATATATCCCTTGGCAGCGGCGTAGGCAGCGGAATCATACTTAATAAAGAAATATGGAAAGGGCAAAATTCAAGCGCCGGGGAAATAGGATATATGATTTTTGAAAAGAACCGCTCTTTTCCACAGGACGGCCCTGGATGGCTTGAAAGCAAAATAAATTTTACAGCCCTGCAGGAATCCTTTAATATTAATATTCAAAATATAATACCAAAACAGACCAAACAAAAAATCGCCCGTTATTTTGCAAAATACTTATCCCTCTCCATTTTAAATATGTATGTAGTATTGGATATACAAACCGTTGTCCTGGGGGGAAAATTAACAGAATACCTTTCTGATGTTCTTATTGATGAAGTATACCGCGAAATGCGGGCTATAAGTTCCTTAATGCCCCAATTGGTTTATGGAAGTCTCAAAAAACCCGGTTTTTCAGGGTTAAGTTACCTGATAGCTGACAAACTCCTGGATCAAATCTTGACGGTATCGTCATAATAAAGGCTTCTGTCTGCTTCCTTTTAAAACAATTTCCAGAGACAGCCGAAATCATCAAGAAAAGGTTCATCTTTCCGGGTTACAGGAGGATACTCAGGGTGGAATTCTCCCTCCGGTTTTTTAAAATCAGGGAAAAGAAGGGGGTGGGTTTCCATGAGTTCAAACGTAGGTCTGTAGGGGAAATTTTCTGAAATTGTTAATGTAAAGCATACCGTCGTACCAGGCATTCCAGTTGCCAACTATAATAAAAAGAGATACGGTCGCAATGGAGACTTTGCAGAGCGGCAGTATAATCCGCACCAGTATCATCCAATGCCCGGCCCCGTCCATAGAGGCGGATTCACGAATTTCATCGGGAAGGGACTTCATGTAATTCTGCATAAGTATTACAAGAAAAACCATTAGTCCGGGAAATATTTTTTTATCTGAGCCAGTTCCAAAATTAAGAATTTAACCACAGACCACACAAGAGCCCGCTTGCGCGGGGGAGAGCACAGACAAAGACTCGTACTTCCCTATCTTTTCTTCCGTCCGTGTGGGTCTGTGAGGTCTGTGGTTAATTGTGATGCGATAACAAGGGTGTTTTTTATGGATGACTGATTGATTACTATACGCTAATTTGTTTTTCCGCTATAGTGGAATCCAAGAGGTACCTATGTCCAATACCGAGTTGCTTTTGAAGGAAATTGCGGAGCTTCCCCCCGATTCTATGGGCGAAATCCTTGATTTCGTGGGTTATATCAAACATAAAGTTCCCCAAAAACAGGGCTTGGGGAAAAAGCCCCCCGTGGACCAAACCCTGGCAGAAATCTGGGCTATCTGTAAAAATTCTACGGTAAGCGTTGATAGTTTCCTTGAAGAGCGCCATGCGGAACGGGATCGTGAATACGAGGATAAAGAATGATCTACGTCCTTGATGCAAGCGCCGTGATTGCTATTTTTAGAGAAGAAGCGGGCAAGGAAAAAGTTTGGGACATATTGCGGGAAGCGGAAAAAGGGACGGTCACCGTGTACATAAGCAAGGTCAACCTTATCGAAGTTAGCTACAAATTCTACCGTGACTTGGGTAAAGAGGCCAATGATGCCCTTCTTGAGCATATTTATAGAATGCCCATACAGGTGCAGTCCACGATAGCAGAAAACGTCTTTTCCGAGGCTTCCCGCCTTAAAGGTACGTATACAATGTCCCTGGGTGACGCAATCGGGCTTGGTACTGCCATAAACCTGAACGGTGTTTTTGTTACTTCCGATGGCGAACTTACGGAACCGGAAGCTGTTGAACACGCCCCGGTCTTTTGGTTCCGGCCTCCCAAAGAAAAACATGATAAAAAGAAGCTTGATGTGAACGCCGTTATCCGCCGGGCCGAGGAAGCCGAAAAACGCGCCACAAAACTTGAGCGGCGTATCGCCGAACTGGAAGCAAAGCACTAGCATCTATTTGGATGGCCCATAAATATTTCATTATACCAGTTGCCCTTAGTCTTATCAACTACTTTTTTGTCCTTTATTATGATGTTTTGTTTTTTCTACCCAATAGAGCCAAATCACCCATACAGTTATTGGGAAAGATAATCGCGGATATAAGCACATTGGTGTCAAGCATGACTCGCATTGGTTACCCGTTTTTCCTTGCGTATTTCCTTGACCGGGTTCCGCAGCGCCCCTGCAGCCGTCCCAGTTTTCTGTCTGCTTCCTCTTAAAACAATTTCCGCTCCGGGGACTGTTGCTGCCGGATAAAAGCCTCTCCATAGGAAAAGCCCCCCTGAAGTCCCCGGAATTTTTCCATGTGGGTATGGTAGGATGCAAATACCTGTTCCATGTTTTGGCTCTTATGAGCATAGCAGGCGGCGTGTTTTTGTTCGACTGACGTGGTAATATCGACAAAATCAGTGGGCGCGAAATTTTGGGACTGCCACCCGCTTTCCGCTTCAAAATAATAAAGCGCAAAGCCATGGTTAAGGGTTTTCCACGCGTCATAAACCAACACCGAACAGATGCGGTGGTCCCGGTGCCCGTCGATGGGCCAGTGGGTAAAGACCATGTCCGGCGCTTCGCTTTTAAGAAAATCGTACATTTCCTTGTAACGTGTTTGGGTTATCTCGCAGTTACCGTCAATCTGCCCCAAGAAAACCGGGCGGGCCTGCATAATCTCACAGGCCTCCAGGGCTTCTGCGGTACGTATCTTCGCGGCTTCTTCGTGGGATTTACCTTCAATGCCTGCTTCGCCTCTGGTAAGATAGGCGGATACAACTTCGTACCCTGCTGCAGCGAAACGAATCATCGTTCCGCCGCAGCATGTTTCAGGATCATCGGGATGGGCCCCCACTACTACTATCTTTTTCATTGCTCCGTTTCCAATATTTAAATGCACTTACGAATGTACTGTTTGTTGACCTCAAAAAGATCATCCACAATATGTACCGCCGCATCTGTGCTGTTTATCACCGGATCACACAAAAGAGCCTGTAATGCGATTTCCCGGGAACCCAAGGCCGCTGCTTTGACGGAGAGACGCTGAGCCGATACCTGCATATTCAAAGCCCCGATAATACCGTCGGGCATATTCCTGACTACCCGCTTATGGACACCGTCTCCATCAGCCGTTATGGGTATTTCCACCGCCACATCGTCAGGTAATTGCGATAAGGCGCCGTCGTTATAGACAATGGCAGAGGGGATATTTCTGCGGATATTAAAATGAATTGCTGTAAGGACATTAACGGCCTGTTCGTCCGAGGGTTTAAGCCAGGTTTTTAAGTCAATTTTGCCTGACATGACATCGGCAATTTCCTGCCTGTTGCGGATTCGTTCCCGGTTATCTTCCTCAAAGTCAAAGCCCTCTTCGCCTGCCTCATACCCATAGGCCTGGTATTCCGCCAGATGATCATCGGAAGGTGTGGGGAAGAGACCGAAGAAGTGAAACATTTTGCGGCTGTAAGGCATATAAGCGCTGTCATAGGTTTTTTCTTTTTCGCGGAAAAGGGGATAGAGATCTTCCCCGGTAGCGGTATCGTGTATCGAAAGAACCCATTGAAAATGATTCATACCTGCGGTAAAAACTTCAAAACTTTCCGGATCCCGATCCATTATCTTTGCGATGCGTCCGCGGAAACTGGTAATCCCGTGGCAGAGTCCGATGCATTTGATCTTTGAATACCGGTTGACCGCAAGAACCACCCTGCTTTCGGGGTTGGAGAAGTTTAAAAACCAGGCATTGGGGCAGCGTTTTTCCATGTCATGGACAATATCCAGAACCACCGGGATTGTACGCATGGTAAAAAAGAGCGCCCCGGGGCCGCCGTTTTCCGCCAGACCGTGACGTATGCCGTATTTGCAGGGGACCCTGAAATCTTCTTTCCATAATTCACAGCGTTCAATGGCAAGGCTGCTTATTACAAAGTCCGCTCCTTCCAATACGGCGCGGCGGTCTGTGGTCTTTTCGATGCGCAGTTCCATGCCGCTCTTTTCGTTAAGCAGGCAGGCCAGCGCATACATTCTTTCAAGGTTCGTCTGATCAATATCCACCAGACAGAGGGTTGATCCCTTAAGCAATGTACAGGAAAAAATATCCCTGAATGTTTTAATGCCGAAGGACATGCTTCCGGCGCCGATAAAAATGATCTTTGGCTGCTTCATTGTTCGTCTCCTTCGCAAACACAGGGAACACAAAGGCTACGGCCTAATATGCTCCCTGTATTTTTTCAGTGGTTATTTTTTGTTGTTGTACCAGGTGCTGAACTGTTTCTGAAATTCCGCTATGTATTTATCAATACCGGCGGCTTTTAGCCGTCTCTGCAATTCGGGGTAGGCCGTATCATAATTAACGAATCCGTAGGTGATTGGCGGGACATACTCACTGGTAACCGCCTGTATCTGGGCATATTCAACCTTGACCGGTTCAACATCAAAAATAAAGCCGATGTCTTTCTGGAGTATGGAACCATCATTCCAGTGCAGATAATCATTGATCACCTCATTGCTAATGATGCTTTCGAAAATCTGCCATTTGGCGTTGTTTGGGGCCCATTCAGGCAAGAAAACCTGGGAATTCGGCCGTGTGGCGATCTTTCCCTGGGCATTTAATGTATAATCAACACCCTCAATGCCATAGGTCATATAGTTGTACGTTTTCTGATCGGAATAGATAAGGTTGAACACCTCAAGATAGGCTTCAGGATGTTTCGCATTGGCAGAAATCTGAAACGCCGTGGAGTAGGTGCCCCGCGATACAAGGGGGCCCTTTGCATCGCCGATAAAGAAGTTACGCAGTTCTGCCTTCGGGTTCAGCGCCTTCATCTGACCGATCTGTTCCCAGGGGCGCCCGGCAGCGCCGGCGTAGAACATAGCCTGTCCGGAAGTCCATTTTGAGAGCGTAAAAGCGCTATCGGAGAGGACCTGCGGATCAATGATCCCCATCTCATTCCACCGGCGGGCTATAGCCGCATATTTCCTGAATTCATCCGATTCAAGATAACTCCAAATTTGCGCATTATTCGCCGAGGCATCGGTAATAACAAGCTCGTTAAGGAACAGTAGGTTTTTATCGCTTATATACCTGCTCAGCATATGAACCAAACCTAATGGTTCTTTTGGAAGCCCGCTGCCAATATAATCCGGATGCAATTTTTTGGCCGCCGTATAGAACTTTTCAAGATCCTCTAAAGTTTTAAGCGTTGTCATGCCGACTTCCGCCATTAAATCCGTGCGGGCCGTTATCGAAAACGCCTCCGATGCGTTTGGTTTGTTACCGACTGGCAGTCCATAGTTTCTGCCGTTAAGCGAAAAAGAATCGAAAGACGCCTTGTCAATTTCCCTAAGAACATTCTGCGCATACTTCGGTATCAAATCGGTGATGTCATAGAGATAACCCTTGCCGACACAACTGGCAATGAACATCATATCCGTCCAATAGGTAAAATCCTCACCGGACGCATAACGCAGCTCTGCCTTTGAATTGGCATCCCCCCAGGGCTGAACCTGCAAATCCACTTTGATGTTAAGTCCCTTTTCCGCCAGCAGTTTAGGCAAATCGTTTGCCATAAACTGTGTCATGCGGTCGGTTTTACTGCCATTAATGAGAAAGGTAACTTCCCTCATCCCACCGGCCTGCGATCCGTCGCTCTTGCCCCCCGCGAAAACCGATGCTGCGCCAATCGCAACACCTAAAATCAGAAATGCAATCTTCTTCATTTCGTCCTCCTCAATGATTATACCCTTCAACGAAGGGTTAAATACCTGATCTATCCTTTCACCGCGCCGATAATTATTCCCTTGACAAAATATTTCTGCACAAAGGGATACAGGAAGATGATCGGGCCGATGGCCAATACGCTCATCGCCATACGGGCCGTTTGCAGCGGCGGCTGTATATACTGCGCCATGGAGCTGCCGGCGTTGGTAACAAGGAACTGTATATCGCCCATCATGCGATACAACATAAACTGAACCGTATCCAGACTGTCTTTGGTGATTAGCATCAAGGGCAGATAAAAATCGTTCCAGAAGCCAAGGCCGTAAAACAATGCAATGGTCACAAGACCTACCTGTGAAAGGGGCATAACAATCCTGAAAAACACCGCGGTATTTCCCGCGCCGTCAATGCGGGCGGATTCATAAATCGATGCGGGTATGGTCCGTAAATAGTTCCGCATAAGAAACATATTGAACACATTCATGGCGTAGGGAACAATAAGCCCGGCAAGGGTATTGCCAAGATGATAATAGCGTGTAGAAAGAATATACCAGGGCAGCATACCACCGTTAAACAACATGGTAAAATAGGCAAAGAAGGCAAACTTGTTCGCGTGCTTAAAACCGGGTACCGCAATGACAAAGGCATACATTGCGGTAACAATCACCGCTACTGCCGTCCCCAGAATTGTTACAATGATTGATGTTCTGTAGGCGAGAATGACAATGTTACGCCGCTCTGAAAGCATAAATGAAAAGGTTGTGGTTGTAAAATCCCGGGGGATAAGTGAAAAACCTTTTGCGGTAACCGCCGCCTCGTTTGAAAAGGCCGATGAAAAGGCCAGGACGAGCGGATAGAGACACATCAGGGAAAACAGTGAAATAAAAATATAAAAGAAAACCACTAAGACGCGGTCGCTCTTTGAATATCTATACCCTTTTGCCATGCCGTATACTCCTAAAATAAAGCGTTTTCGCGATCGATTTTTCTGATTATGGAGTTGCTTATCATAACCAGTAAAAACCCGAATACCGATTGATACAGTGAAATTGCCGATGTGAAGGCAAGCTCACCGGAACGTATACCGGAACGATAGACAAACACATCGATAATATCGGTAACCTCCAGAAGCGTCGGATTAAGATTCGTGAGGCCCATAATCATGGGAAGGCTGCCGCGGAGCATATTGCCCAGGGACAGCATAAAAAGCATGATCACCGTGGGACGAAGCAGGGGCAATGTAATATGGACGATCTGTTTCCATTTACTAGCGCCGTCAACCATGGCAGCTTCATAGTAAGTCGGATCAATACCGGTAAGGGTGGCGTAATAAATTATGGAAGAATACCCGGCCTGATTCCAGGTATTACATATCACTAAAATAGGAATCCAGTATTTGGGGTTGGAATAAAAATCAACGCGGTTTCCCCCGAAAAAAACCAATAGATTATTCAACGTGCCGAGATTGTAATTCAAAATCGACTGCAGAATCGAACCGAAGGCCATCCATGAAATGAAAAACGGAAAAAACATGACGCTCTGGGTAACTTTGACAAAACGGCGGTTTTTAATTTCTGCAAGCATGATGGCGATTGCAACGGCAACTATTGTTCCGATAACAAAATACAGGATATTCAATACAACCGTATTCCGGGTCGCACGAAAAGCTTTATCAAGACTGTTAAAGAAAAATTGGAAATTGCGGAAGATAGGCTCGGCCCAGGGACTGCCAAAAATACCGCCGCGAAAGTTATAATCCTTGAAAACAAGCACAAGACCTGCCATAGGGAAGTAGCAGAACAACAGCAAAAAGATCGTCCCCGGCAGCGCGAAAAAATAGAGCGAAGCGTCCTGTTTAAGGCTACCCAAAAGAGTTGTTTTTCGTCGTAGTTTGAACTTTTCCTTCATTTATAAGCTATTTCCTTTTTTGCCTACCGCTCATACGGTTAGGGCACAATGCCTGAGAATATCTCGCTCCAGGTTCCTTTCTTGCCGGATCCGCCTTCCCAGCGGTGATAGTGGCCCCGAAGCAAAGCAAAAGAGGCCCATTTCTGCGTGAATCCGGCGAAATTCCGGGTATTATGACATTAGAGGGAAAATTTATCGGGGCGGTGAAAGGATAGATCAGGTATTTAACCCTTCGTTGAAGGGTATAATCATTGAGGAGGACGAAATGAAGAAG
>BOAU01000048.1 GCA_026002025.1 Spirochaetia bacterium
ACCGGTGTTATGATCCTGCTGGGACACCCGATCCTGCCTTTCATGGCATTTCCTCCGTGGTATTTGAGTCTTGGTAAACCCATTCTACCATGAGGCGGGTGTCCTATTTGTTTCTGAGTTTAGACAGCCAGCAATTCTCATTTTAACCACGAACCACACCAACTCCACGAACAAAAGAGGGAAATCGGGTTCGTGCTGTTCGTGTGGTTCGTGGTTATTCTTGATTTGGTTAATCCAAAATGAGAATTGCTGCCTTTCAAGCGGGGGCTGTTTTCAAAATCCCTCAAATACCATATACTCATCTATAATATGGATGAACGGAAAAAGACCATTGTTGATCTGGAATCTAAAAAACAGGAAGCCCAGCGGTCTATTACCCTGATACTTGAGGATTTCGGCGAATCCCTTTTCAGCCGCATCCCCGGCAGGGAGGAGCTTTCGGGCAATGGGGAAGAGTACCTCGCCCTGCAAAAGGAGATTGCCGATTCCGAGGGCTTCATCAGGCTTATCGAAGCGGATAACCTCCGTTTAAAAGAGCTGGAGGATGAAATCCGCTCGAAGGAGCAGGAGAATATCGCCTGCGATCGGGATTGGGGCGAGGCCTGTATCCAGATGGGCAAGCTCGCCCTTAAGAAGGGCGAATTTGACGCCCTTACGGATTCCCATAAACGGCAGATTGACGCGTTGATTTCCAAAATCGACGAACAGGAAGAAAAGCTTGCGGCCCTGGAAGAAAAAACCGGGGCCAATGTGTTTGCGTCCATCGGCCGGAATGCCCAGGGTATGGTGCTCCGTACCCTGCTTGCCAAAAATCAGCAGAACCTTGAAAAATGTTATAGGGCCCTTGGGGAAAAACTGATCCGGGTCGACGGGGAATTCCCGGCCTCGGATCAGGAAATGGTGGACGCCATTCGCTCTGCCGTTGATCTTAAGGAAAAGGCCGCAGCAGCCGCGGCGGAACTTGTTGCGCTCAGGGGTGAACGCCGGAAGATCAGCGATGCCTTTGGAACAGAGGGCGGGCCGGTCAAACGGATACAGGGCCTGGAAAAACATATCGCCCATGTCCAGGGTGACCTTAAGCAGGTTTATCGTCAATTCGGCGAAGCGGTCTCGTTTCAGGCCGAAGTCCCCGAGACGGAATTGGGGAAGCGCATCGCTTCCATCCTTACCGATGATGACAAGCCGGTACTGGAAAAAATAGCATTGCTGCGCGCAACCGCGGCGAGTTATGTAAGGCAAATCGAAAAGCTCAAGGCCGCCATCGCCATTGACGATGAAAAGGCGCTAATCGAAAAAATGAAAAAAAATATTGAAGATCACCAGGATAAAATAAAAACCGCGGAGAGCGTCATCGCCGAACTTGAGGATCGCATCGCCGGGTCGGAAAAACACATCAAAGAATTGGAGAGCCTTTTATAAAAGGCGGTAACGAAAAAAAACATGGCAGCAAAAAACGAACAGCAAGCGAAAACAGAAAAGGCCGCTCCCGCCGCGAAAGCGGCCAAAACCGGAGCTTTGGCTAGAGCATCTGCGGCAAAAGCCGCGGCTCCCACAGCCAAGGGCGGGACCGGGGTTTACGATGAATCAAAGATCAAAACCCTCTCGTCCCTGGAACATATCAGGCTGCGGACCGGCATGTATATCGGCCGCCTGGGCGACGGGTCCAACCCCGATGATGGCATGTATGTGTTGTTAAAAGAAGTGATCGACAACGGCATTGACGAGTTCATCATGGGGAACGGCAAGCTTATCGAGATACAGGTTAAGGACGGCACCGTGAAGGTCAGGGACTTTGGCCGGGGCATTCCTTTGGGAAAACTCGTAGAGTGCGTGTCGGTGATCAACACCGGGGCCAAGTACAACGATGAGGTGTTCCAGTTTTCCGTGGGCCTCAACGGGGTGGGTACCAAGGCGGTGAACGCCCTCTCGTCCCATTTCCGGGTGGTGGCGATCCGTGACAACGAATTTGCCGAGGCGGTTTTTGAACGGGGAACCTTGAAAAGCCAGCGGAAGGGCAAGCTGAAAGATAAGCAGAAAGACGGCACTTTCGTTGAGTTTATCCCGGATACGGGCATCTTTGGTGAATATCAGTTCAACCTGGAATTTATCGAACGGCGGATTCAGAACTACGCTTACCTCAATACGGGGCTCACCCTTTCGCTGAACGGTAAAACCTATATATCCAAACGGGGCCTCTTCGATCTTCTTACCGAAGAAACCGGCGAGGAGAGTCTCTACCCTCTGGGTTACTACAAGGGCGAGCACATTGAGTTTGCCTTTTCCCATACCAACAACTACGGCGAAGAATATTTTTCCTTTGTGAACGGCCAGTTTACTTCCGATGGGGGGACACACCTTTCGGCCTTTAAAGAAGGTTTTCTGAAAGGAATACAGGACTACTTCAAAAAAGATTACCGCAGCGAAGATGTGCGGGAAGGCACGATTGCCGCGGTCGCAGTAAAACTGAAGAACCCGGTCTTTGAAAGCCAGACAAAAAATAAACTGGGGAACTCGGACATCCGCGCATGGGTGGTAACGGAAGTGCGGGCCGCGGTTGAGGACTGGCTCCACAAGAACCAGGACGCGGCAAAAAAACTGGAACTGAAAATCATTGCCAACGAAAGTCTGCGGACCGAACTGAACGAAGTGAAAAAAGAAGCACGGGAAGCGGCAAAAAAAATCGCCCTCAAGATCCCTAAACTTAAGGACTGCAAGAACCACCTTGAGGACGGGGAGAAGGGGGAGGGGACTATGATCTTCCTTACCGAGGGGGATTCCGCTTCCGGTTCCATGGTCTCAAGCCGGGACGTGATGACCCAGGCAATTTTCAGCCTCCGGGGCAAGATCGAAAACATGTACGGCAAGAAACGGTCGGCGATTTACAAAAACGATGAACTCTACAACATGATGATGGCCCTGGGAATCGAGAATGATCCATCGGGCCTCCGCTACGCAAAGATCGTAATCGCCACCGATGCGGACTTTGACGGCTTCCATATCCGCAACCTGCTCCTCACCTTTTTTCTTTCCTACTTTGAGGAACTGGTCACCGCGGGCCGCATCTTTATTCTGGAGACCCCCCTGTTCCGGGTGCGGAACAAAAAGGACACCCGCTACTGCTACACCGAAAAGGAACGGGATGATCTTGTTACCGAAATGGGGACCGCCAGTGAGGTGACCCGTTTCAAGGGCCTGGGTGAAATCAGCCCCAAGGAATTCGGCCAGTTTATCGGCGAGGACATCCGCCTGGTGCCGGTGGGAGTCAGCACCCTCAAGGCGGTCCCCCAGGTGCTCACCTTTTACATGGGAAAGAACACCCCGGAGCGCCGGGATTATATCATGAAGAATTTGATTGGGGATGCTGTCTGACGCGATAGCGTCAAGTAAATCCATTCCTACCGGCAAACGGCCCGCAGGGACGTATGTTGTTTGACACACGAGCGTTTACGCGTTCCTATCCCGAAAGATGACGAACCGTTTTTTGCTTTTTAACAGTCTCATATTTTAGAATACCATACGGTATTATATTTACTTAAGATGAAAAGTAGTAATAAACATTACTCCATTAAATATCAATTCTCTATCAAAATTGTTGTTTACAGGATGTTTTAGTGCATTTTCCATACGCACAAGTGACCTTATGGAAAGCCATTTTGTAACCTTAAAATTTAACACAAGCGATCCTGAAAAAGAAAAATTTTGCCAGGTCAAATCCTGGCCGGAAGCCGGATTATAAAACGGTAATAAACCATCTAATCTAATACCGGCATAATCAAGAAAAATCGGCATTTGATAGCCAACATCAAGTAAATATCGATAACGGAATGAATTTTGGTTTACCCCGTCACCAAGTTTAAAATACCACCAATCACCATTATTTGCCTTTGTGCATGCTTGATATTGGATTTCATTGTAATACCGAATTACAAAATGATTCCACGCGCCCGGTAGAAAAGCCGCAAGGTCGAATTGCATTGTTGCAGCAAGGTGAGCATTCCATACAATGCCATCTAAACCATTTCCAATAATGTTTTCTTCGTTTCCACGTTCATTTACTCCCATCCCCTTGAAATAATAAACTCCAAACATATCGTAATTTACACCGGTACCTAAAAACAACCCTGCTTGTAATTGTAAAAAGGGCAAAGGAGACCAGATACCATCACCAAATAACTCAAAAGAAAAGGGCGTAAGGTTTGCTTCAATCTTTACATCTATATCACTATCTTTCGTTAACGGTGTTCTTCCACCAAGGGGGAAAATAAAATCCTGGGTTACTCCTACTTGCATTTCAATAGTTGTAGAGCCATACACAGATAAATCCGTATGAGTTTCAAGAGAATAAGCCGATTGGAAAATGGCAGCCAAAATAACAAAAACAAACAATTTACCTTTCATGTGTCAACTCCTATTTTTCCCATATCATAGTTTCAAGTACGGCTGAAGTACAATTATCCGCATTTATAGATAGGAGTAATAAAGGACCATACGTTAAAATTGGCGGCGGAACCAGCCACATCCATATCTGATGATACCATGCCAGGTCTCTGGCGCTTGATGCGCCAAAAAATCGTCTTTTTTCATCTAAACGTTTTAAAATGTTTTCGATTGTTTTCTCAGTATGCAATGCTTTATATCCAAGTTTTGTGGAATAATCAATTACTTCCCATGGATTTCCGGCGGTTATTAAATTATAAGACGCTACATCAGTTTCTGCATCAAGCATCCAGGAACCATTTAATTCAGACCCTTTTGGAGTTGCAGTGAATACTAAGGTATGCTCAAGTTTTCCGTCTTTGAAAAAACCATAAAAACTATGAACTATCCAAATTGTTTTTTTATTAGTTGGTGCATATGCCCGCCGTTCATACGCTTTAACCTCATATCCTTCAGGTGAATCCAAAATGGTTTGTAAGTATTCTTTTACTTTTACAGGATTGGTGGGATCACCTCTTGCACGGTTTTCTTCTAATTCATTTAAATCTTTATAGGCTTGTGTTGAGGCACAACCAGTAATCGGCAATGAGAGTACAATTATTATGATAAAATAATTTTTTAGAAAAGTAAAAAAAGTATCACGGGTAAACATATTATGTCCTCTTTTAGAAATGGAATAAAAATTCTTGAAACACGCTCCGTGGTATTAAAAATTTTTCTTTGAGATTTTTTCGTATATGGGGGAACAAATTTCCACACTCCTGGTGTTCCGCAACAAGTCGTGGGTTACCAACCACCCGTTAAGGAAGCAGTTAAAAAAAGACTGGCAAAAGAAGCGACTATAGGGAAAACTATCGCAGCCGCTGTTCCCCAATGATCTTTTACGGTCGCTGTATGGGCATTCCTGATAAAATTCCTTTTAGCAGTTTCAAGGCTTTTCCATAGGTCTTTTTCATTAACATCAGAAATGGAAACCGGATTGGTTGGTATGAGACCGATGTTATTATGTCGTCCTGTAATAGTATTGAGGCCCTGGGGAATGTCTGTAGTTTTACGATAAATACCTAAGGGACCGGAAATATCATCTTCAAGGTCATTAGCAGCAGCCTCATTAACTTTATCAAGCTCATGATCAATCACCTCTATTACTAAAGGTTCCTTAGATTGACTTTTCAGAGAATAAAGAACATCAATATAATCATTTTTAACTTGCCTTCTTGCTGTTGTACATCCGGTAAGAAAAATTCCTAAGATCCCTACTATTAAGATAACCTTTTTCATAAAACGACTCCCTTTTATAGTCCCATGGACTTTTCGTTTGGCGGATTTTCGATCCACCGCTCACCCGAAGACGGAAAAAGCTTTAGGTTCTTTACCCTATTATTTTGGTAATCAATAAGACATTCATTCCAGAGGCAACGGTTTGTAGAATAGCCATATGGTCGCTAAACCTATGCCGTCACCCTATGAATGGTTTCTTGTGATATTATCATATATTTCGAAAAATATGTCAATAAGATATTTTGATAAAATACGGTAATAGCATATTTTTATAAATAGTGAAGGAATCCCTTGATTTACGAAAAATTCTTTCCGTTAATATACGGACGGCCCGGGAAACTCTCCATATAACCCAGGCACGGTTAGCGGAATATGCCGATATTTCCCTGCCCTATATGGCAAATATTGAGTACTGCAAAACCTGGGTCAGCGATAAAACCCTTATGCGTATCGCCAAGGCGCTTAATATGGAAGCTTATGAACTCCTACGGCCCTTTGGCGGGGAATCAAATGCAAAGGATGCGGAAAAAGGGACGAATTTGCACCAGATAGCAGAATTGGTCAATGACAAAAAGAAAGCCCTGAAAAAGGCCGCCGAGGAGTCCCTGGATGACCTTATCTCACAAATAATCAAGCTTCATTCGATGGATTAGCCCTATCTGAGCCCCGGCCTTGACCATATATAGAAAATGCTATACATTGTATACGAGGTACTACATGGCACAGGTTAATATCCGTATCGACGATGCCCTGAAGGATCAGGCGGACAGCCTTTTTGAAGAGCTGGGGATGAACATGTCCACAGCCGTTAATGTCTTTCTCCGCGAGGCCCTGCGTCAGCAGGGAATCCCTTTTGTAATTACCGCGGCTAAAAGCGAATCTGTTTTTGGCGAGAAACAACCCAAGGAACAATAATGGCATACGTAAAAAACTTATTTGACAAAAACTTTCTTGAATACGCCTCCTATGTAATCAAGGACCGGGCCATCCCCGACCTTGAGGACGGCCTCAAGCCGGTGCAGCGGCGCATCCTCCACACCCTCTTTGAGATGGACGACGGGAAGTACCACAAGGTGGCCAACGTGGTTGGGGCCTGCATGAAGTACCACCCCCACGGGGATGCCTCCATCGGCTCGGCGCTGGTGGTGCTGGCCAATAAGGAATACTTTATCGACCGGCAGGGGAACTTCGGGAACCTCTATACCGGGGATGAGGCTTCCGCAGCCCGGTATATTGAGTGCCGGGTTACCGCCCTTGCCAAGGATATCTTCTACAATCCAAAGCTTACCGACATGATCGATTCCTACGACGGCCGCAACAAGGAGCCGGTGCTTTTCCCCGCGAAAATTCCCGCAGTACTGGTCATGGGCGCCGAGGGGATCGCCGTGGGGATGTCCACCAAAATTTTGCCCCATAACATCATTGAAGTGCTGGAAGCGGAAAAGGCCTGCCTTGCGGGGAAGAAGTTTCAGATATACCCGGACTTTCCTACCGGGGGCCTGGTGGACGTGTCGGATTACCAGGACGGGAACGGCAAAGTCCTGGTCAGGGCAAAGCTCGATACTTCCGATCCCAAGCGCATCGTTATCCGGGAACTGCCCTTCGGCTCCACCACGGAAAGCCTTATGAGCAGCGTGGAGACCGCCGCCAAGGCAGGGCGGATCAAGATACAGTCCATCAGCGACTTTACCACGGAAAATGTTGAGATCGAAGTGAAACTTGCCCGGGGGGTTTATTCCGAAGAAACCGTTGACGCCCTCTTTGCCTTTACCGAATGCGAGCAGTCCATTTCGGTGAATCTTTTGGTTATTAAGGATAACCTCCCGGCAATTATGACGGTGACCGAAGTGATCCAGCATCACGCAAAGGCCCTGGTGAAGATTCTGACCCGTGAACTGGAACTGGAAAAGAAGGAACTCCAGGACAAACTCCACCTGCGTACCCTGGAGCGGATCTTTATCGAAGAACGAATTTACAAGGGCATCGAAAAGATGAAGACCGCCAAAAGCGTTGAGGACGCGGTGATCGACGGTTTCAAACCTTTCATGAAAGAGATTGGGCCCCGCGGGGTAAGCAGCGAAGATGTGGAACATCTTTTGCGGATTCCGATCCGGCGGATATCACTCTACGACATCAACCGGGCCCGCACGGAAATGCAGGAGATCGAGGCCCGGATAAAAGTGATCAACGGACACCTGAAAAATATCATCGACTATGCTACCGGCTTTCTCGACGGGATCATCAACCGGGTTAAGGCCAATGAGGAATTCGGGAAGGGCCTGCGGAAGACAAAGGTCGGCGCATTCGACAAGGTTGATGTGAAGGAACTGGTCAGGAAGGAACTGGAACTCAAGTATGATACCAAGACCGGCTATTTGGGGACCACCGTGGTTGGGGAAGTGGCGGCGGAGGTTTCCACCTTCGACCGGATTCTGACCATTCGGCAAAACGGGACATGGTTCGTGGCGGACCTGCCGGACAAGGCCTTTGTCGGTCCCGGCGCATGGTGGATCGGGGTTGCGGATAAGGAGGCCCTTTCCGGCATTATTTTCACCATCATCTATAAGGAAAAAGATACCGCCTATCCCTGCATTAAACGCTGTGTCATTGACGGGTGGATCATGAACAAGGATTATTCACTAGTGCCCGAGGGGGCCACGGTGCTCCATGTGGATACCCGTGAAAAGTTTAGCTTTACGGTGCGTTATGTTCCCAAGCCAAGGCTCAAGATAACTAAGGAAGATTTCAAGGCTCAGAGTTATTCGGTGAAGGGCCTTAAGGCCGGGGGCGTCAGGCTTGCGCCCCGCGAAGCCGCCGGGGTTGATGCGAAATAGGCAGGGTGAAAAATGGAAACACAAAACAGTAATACTGAGGATGGCATCGTATTTGATACAACATCGGGAATACCCGAATCTGAACAGCGGGATATCCTTGCGGGGATAGAGAACCTTACCGCGGAGAACCGGCTTTCCCTTTCGGAGGACCAGAAGAAATCCCTTGTGCGGGGCAGGATACAGGCAAAGAAGCGGGGCATCGCTTTTCCCCTTATCGTGAACATTGCCGCCCTTTTACTGCTCGCCGGCGCTGTGTTTCTCCTTTATTCTTTTCATGACAAAGATGAAGTGCAGATCCGGGAAGGGAGGGCGGTCTACAATTCCACCGAGCGGGCGCTGATTCAGGAAATACGCCGGGAAACTGCCCGTGAACTTGAGGAAAAGGAAAATGAAATCGCCCTTATCGTTTCCAAACTTACCGGGGTTGACGCGGAACTTCAGGAACTCTACTCCAACAATCAGGACTTGACTGAGGAACAGCGCGCAGTTGAGCTGAACCTTCAGCGGCTCCAGGAAGAATACCGGCACAGCCTTGGTGCCCTGCAAAACGAACGGTCCCAGATCCTTGAGGCTTCCCGCGCCAGGGAAGCGCAGCTCCGGGCCCAGCTTGAGGAGCGGACCCGTGAACTTGCCCTTGTATCGGAGCAGAGCAGCGCCGCCCTCTCCGCCGCCCGCAATGAACTCGATCGGCTTTCAAGCGATACGGAAAGGGCGGCAGCCATCGAAGCCCAGATCGGCGCTTACTACGCGGCTGCGGCAGTGCATGTCCGTGGGAGTAACTACAGCGCCGCCACGGGCCTCCTCGGCATCATGCGGGAATTCATCAATACCCCGGCATTTCAAAGCATCCGTTCCATCCAGGCGCGGAAGGACCTGTACCTTACTTCCATCAATACCCTTGAGGGGATGATCACCGAGGCGGAAAAAAACGCCGCCGCCATCAACGCACTGGAAGCCGGGAGCGCCGTGCTTATGGACAAGGGGGATCTTGCGGAACTGGAAAAGACCCTTGCGGATTTGCAGACCCAAAACTCAGGGCTTGAAGAAAATATCGTTGGTTTAAACCGGACCCTGGCGGCCAATACTACCCAGGTTTCGACCCTGACCCGGCAGGCGGGCGAATCCCAGACCAGGATAAACACCCTGCAAAATCAGGTTACCACCCAGCAGCGGACCTTAACTGAACGGGAAAGTACTATCACTAATTTGCAATCCCAAAACGACGATTTAACCCGGACGGTTACGGCGCGGGACAGTACCATTACGGAACAGGCTGCAAGCATCGAAACCCTTAACAGTCAGCTTGCCGCAATACGGCAGGCTTTACAGTAGGGGAAACAAAAAAATGAAAACGCAGAATAGTAACAGAACGCAGATGAAGAAGTGCGGCCCTTGTTTTCTCCCCATTATTGTATTGGTATTGCTTGCCGGCGGCTGCCGCAGTGCGGGCTCCCCGGTAAAAGTGGAATCTGCGCCATCAGAAACTTCCCGCTCCGGGGAAGCGGCGCCCGGCGCAAAGCCTGAGGAGCAGCCCCGCGAACCTGCCGTATCGGAGCAGAGCAGCGCCGCCCTCTCGGCCGCCCGCGGTGAACTTGATCGGATTTCAGGGGATGTGGAAAAGGCGGCTGCCATCGAAGCCCAGCTCATCTCCTACTATACTTTGGCGGGAACCTTGATCCGCGGGGGTAATTTCGGCGGCGCAGCCGGCCTCCTCGGCATTATGCGTGACTTCCTCGAAACCCCCGCGTTTCAAAGCATCAATGCCGTCCGGTCGCGAAAAGAACTGTACCTTATTTCCATTAATACCCTTGAGGGGATGATCATCGAGGCGCGGAAGAACGAAGCGGTTATAGCGGTATTACAGGTTGAAGGGAACGCCCCTGCGGAATACCGGGAAGCCGTCGCCGCCCTGCGGAGCCAAAATGCCCGCCTTGAAGAACAGATCGCCGACTTAAACCGGACGCTTGTGGTACGGGATGATACCATTGCGGAACAGGCCGCAAGCATCGAAGCCCTTAAGAGCCAGCTTGCCGCAATACAGCAGGTGACGCAATAACAGGGTAGTGGACGCGTCGCCCATAATAGTCTATTATAGGAACCATGATTGGATTTTTGATCAAAAAGACCTTCTTTGACCTCTGGGACAACCTGTTCCGTGTCGCCCTGCTTAACCTGGGTTTTATCGCCAGCCTGGCAATTCCGGTTTTTCTCCCCGGACTCCTCCTTTCAATTCCCCCCCTGTCGATCGCGGTGATGGCAATCGGCATCCTCTGGTGCAGCGTATACCTTTCTGCCGCGGCCATGGCCCTCAGGCACATTTCCGATTACGGCGCCTTTGGCTTTGGGGATCTCCCCGGGTGCCTGAAGCAAGGCTGGCCTTCCGGTGTCCTCGTAGGCATCGCCGTTTTTGTCGTGTACCTTCTGGCCACCATGATCATCCCCTTCTACCTCGGTATCGCCTCCCTGTTCGGCCTTCTCCTGGCGGCGGTGATCTTCTGGACCATGGCGGTGTGCGTAGTTTCACTGCAGTTTTTCTTTGCCATCCGCGCCCGCCTGGATACCAAACTATCCAAGGTTTTCAAAAAATGTTTCGTCTTCTTTTTTGACAATCCGGGGTTTTGCATTTTTTCCTTTATCCATAATCTGGTTCTGCTGGCCCTCTCCGGCCTTTTGGCCTTCCTCTTTCCCGGACCCGCGGGGATTCTCCTCTATCTTGATGAGGCCCTCCGCCTGCGGCTTTTGAAATACGACTGGCTCGAAGAAAATCCTCCGGTTGCTGCCGAAGGCGCAGCTAAACCAAAGCGGCCCCAAATTCCCTGGGACGCCCTTCTTATTGATGACAGGGATCGCACCGGCACCAGATCCTTTAAAAGTTTTATCTTCCCCTGGAAGGATTAAAGCGGTAATTGGACTAATCCGCGAAAATAGCGTATCCTGCTCATATGGATAAGCGTGTATTTGTGATCGGCCACCGGAATCCCGATACCGATTCGGTGGTGTCCGCCGCGGCCTATGCCCGGCTCAAGCAGGCCCAGGGCATGACCAACTGTTTTGCCGCACGGGCCGGAAAGATCAATCCCCAGACCGAATATATCCTTAACCGTTTTAATATTCCCGTGCCGGAGTATCTTCCGGATCTTATCCCCCGGGCCGAATATTATCTTGGCGGGGAGCCCAAAACCGTATGCGCCGATGTCACCCTCTGGGACGCCCTGGAACGGATGCAGCAGGAGGGACTGCGGGTATTGCCCATCGTTGATAAAAACGGCGTGTACCAGAGCATGCTCCATTACAAAAACTTTGCCCGGTATATTATTGCCAATATCAACCCAAATAAAAAATCCAGCTTTCCTGTTTCCATTGATTATCTGGTGCACACCCTTCGCGCCCAGCCGGTGACCCTCTTTGATAATTCGGAGCTGCGGAAATCGCCCATCGTGGTGGCGGCCTCTTATAACCAATATTTTAAAAACCATCTGGAAAAGGATAACCCTGACGATGCCCTGGTCATTGTTGGGGATCGCTGGGACATTCAGGAATTCAGCATCAGGCGGAAAGTCCGCGCCCTGATCCTTACCAACAGTAATACTTTGGCCCCGAATCTTGAGGAGCTTGCAAAAGAAAACCATGTGTCGGTGATCAGCTGTCCCTACGATACTTCTTCCACAGCAATGCTGATCATGTACTCCGTGCCCGCAGGTGCCATGGGGGATGAATCGGTGCCCCTGATGCATCTTGGGGACCCAATAAAAAAACTCCGGGAGCCCCTTTCCCATGCCCCGTCCCGGTGCCTCCCCATTGCCGATGATGAGGGCCGGGTGGCGGGGGTCATCTTTGAAGGGGATCTTATCCAGGAGCCCAACATCGAGATTATCATGGTGGATCACAACGAGCCCAGCCAGGCCATCGAAGGAATCGAACACTATAAAATTCTTGAAGTAATCGATCACCACCGGCTCGGCAATCTTTCAACCCGGTATCCCATCACTTTTATTAACAGGGTTGTGGGCGCCACCTGCACGATAATTGCCAACCTGTACCGGGAACAGGCCCTTCCCCTGGAAAAGGACATTGCTTCAATTCTGCTCTGCGGCATCCTTGCGGACACCCTGTCCCTTCATTCGGCAACCACCACCGATACGGATATTGAGACCGCGGCATATCTGTCATCAATATGCGGCCTTGATGTTCAGCAGTTGGGCCGGGAATTGCAGACCATCGCGAGCAGGACCAATGCGCTGCCCGCGGAAGAACTGGTGTCAATGGACATGAAAGAATATACCGAACAGGATTTTGCCTTTAGTGTCAGCCAGATTGAAACCGACAGCCCTGCGAGCCTTGCTGCCAGGGGAACAGAAATTCAGGAGACCCTGGAAAAACTCTGCGCCTCAAAGGATTATCTTTTCTCCGCTCTCCTCGTAACCGATGTGACGGCCCTGAATTCACTTTTCTTTGTGGCGGGGAAAAAATCCTTTGTCAGCCTGCTCAATTTTCCCAGGGCCGATGAGGGCAGTTTTCTCCTTAAAGAGATCGTTTCCCGCAAGAAACAGCTTATTCCCCTGCTTTCTGAATTGATTGAAAAGATGGCCGGAACATGACAGCGATGAAAACCTGTCTATTAAAGGTCTAAAAAGTTATCTATTTTTTCCAGCAGTTCCTCAAAGGTGTCCACGCAGGGGATATCGGGGTTGTCATCCCGGATTTTTTGGGGGGCACGGAAGAGGCAGCCCGCCGCGGCTTCCCGGATCATCGCAAGATCGTTAAAGGAATCCCCGGCGGCAAAAACTTCCATGTTGATTGCTTTGAAGGCTTCCACGGCGCATTTTTTCCCGTTCTGCTGGCGGAGCCGGTAGCCGGTGATGGTCCCGTCTGCAGCGGTGACAAGGCTGTTGCAGAACAGCGTCGGGTAATCAAGCTTTGCCATTAAGGGCTTGGCGAATTCTTCAAAGGTGTCCGAGAGGATGATGAGCTGGGTCCGCTCCCTTAGGTTTCGGGTAAATTCCGCTGCGCCGCTTAACGGTTCCATGCTGCCGATGACCCGCTGGATATCGGGAAGTTTGAGATTGTTTTTATCAAGAAGCTCAAGCCGGAACTTCATCAGCCTGTCGTAATCCGGTTCGTCACGGGTGGTCCGCCGCAGCTCGGCGATCCCCGTTGCCTCTGAAAAGGCTATCCAGATTTCGGGGACCAGCACCCCCTCAAGGTCAAGGCATACTAAACGCATGGTTCACATTAACACGGGGGGGCGATGGGATACAAGGAGCGCAGCCCAGTCTTCCGAATGGCTGCTTTTTTATGCCTATTGATATTTTTTTATTGACGATATATGATAAAAGTATGGAAATATTATTGGATGCCAGTGCTATAATGGCTGTTATTGCGGATGAGCCTGAAAGTGAAATAGTAATAAATTGTACAAAAGAAGCTATAATAATAGCCCCGAATATAGTATCTTTTGAAATAGCTAATGGCCTCACAAAAATGATGAAGAAAAGAATTATTGATACTCAAGAAGAAATGATAGCCCTTATTAGAAATTTTAAAAAAATACCTATAAAAATGGTAGAGACTGATATTGAAAAATCATTAGAAATCGCATGGAAATATAAAATTTATGCTTATGATGCTTTTTATTTGGAAACTTCCCAGCGATTGGACTTACCATTATTAACATTTGATGGTGGTATGAGAAGAATTGGAAAAGAAATCGGGCTTACTGTTTTAGGGGGATGAAATGCAAGTATTTGATTATAGTGAATTTAGCCAAGACATGGCAAAAGTTTTTAACGTCGCATTAATTGATGAAGTAATAATAAACAATAATGATGGAAATCGTTATAAATTACTTCCGATAAAAGAAAATAATAATGTAGGAAAATCTCCTTTTGAAGATATTCCTCGTATAAAATTGAATATTACAACCCAAGAAATAGTTGAATTATTAAACGAATGTAGGGCTGGTGTGTAAAAGACCAAAAACGTGACGCAGCTCTGCCTTTCCAACCCCTTCGGCGCCGCCATCCATACCACCGGCGCCGCCATCTACCATGCGGCCGTTGTTTCCAGCACCATGGACGAGGCCCGGCTCCTTGCGGAACAGGGGCTGCCCCACGGCACGGTGATCAGCGCGGATTTCCAGGAAGCGGGCCGGGGCCGTGTCCGCGGCCGTCCCTGGCTGGCCGATCGGGGGAAGAATCTTTTTTTTACGATTCTGCTGCGTTATCCCAAAATCGAAGATATCCCCCAGGCAATCACCCTCAAAACCGGACTCGCCATTGCAGAGGCCGTTGAAGATTTTGCCCCGCCCCTGGCCGGCATGGTGCAGGTGAAGTGGCCCAATGACATCATGATCGGTTCCGGGGGCTCTGCCCGGAAGATCGCCGGCATCCTCACCGAAGGGGACGGGACGCGGGTGTTCATCGGCATCGGGGTGAATGTGGCCCAGACCGAGTTTCCCCCGGAACTGCGATCCAGGGCGGGGAGCATCGCTCTTGCGTTGGGGAGCGTCGGTTCCGGCGCCCCGGATCAGCTGTCCGCAGAATCACGCTTTACACTGCTGGAAAAAATTCTCGTCCGACTTTATGAGGAGCTGGAAACCGCGGAAGATGGCGGCAGCCGGGATTCGTGGCGGGACCGCCTGACGGAACGGCTCTACCGGAGGGGCGAACAGGTCTGCTTTGTTGAAGGGGCCGCAGATTCGGGCAAAGAGGTGTGGGGCCGCCTTGCGGGAATTGGGGATGGCGGGGAACTGCTCATTGTCCCGGACGGCGAAGCCGCGGCGCGGGCCTTTGTCACCGGGGAACTAAGGATTTTTAACCACGAACCACACGAATTACACGAACAAAAGGGTAAGGTTTTGTAGTCCAGGTTCGTGTTTTTCGTGTGGTTCGTGGTTAAATTCTTCTTAACGCCTATGATATCAGGCACCTTTCAGATAGTAAATTATGAATTCCAAACGTCTACTTTTTCATACTTTATAAAAAAGACAAATATTTATGAAAAATGTTGACATAATATAATCCCTTATGATATAAACAATTAAGCAGAATGCTTTAGTGAGCAGGAAAGCACATTGATACTTGGCATGGATTTTGCTTTTTATTATGATGCCGGTTAAAGCGGCATGGATTCAGACAGCTTAACAAGGAGGTAATGAGTTGAGTCAAGAATATAATTCACTATAT
>BOAU01000049.1 GCA_026002025.1 Spirochaetia bacterium
CCTCAGCCATTCGTCCTCAATGTGTTCCTGCAATCTCCCAAACCGCCTGCTCCCCTCCCATTGCTCCATAGGCCCCTTGTTCAGGATAGCTCATTTTCGCTTCTTTTTTCTTAAGTTTATGATGTTGTGTGAGGCGGCACTGATAAAAAACTTCAAATCTTCAATATACATAGTAATTGGAAAAAGTATACCACAGTATGAGCCGGTTTGTACATCCGGCAGCCGAAGTCGGCGTACAAGGCCGTCAAGGATTGCTTTAACAAAAAGTAACTTTATAGTACTATACCCAGGTATGGCTAAAGCTGATGATGGGGGAGGTTTTCTGCATTACCTTCCCTATAGTGAAGAAGATGAAAAACTGGGAATGGTCTGTACCACCGCCGGCAATATCAAGATTGCCCCGAATACGGTCTATCCCCCAAGAATGATAGAGCATCCGGTGATCTTTCGGAAGGTTGCCGAGGGCCGGATTCTGCCGGAATTCCAGATTCTCTATATAACCGAAGGGGAGGGGATCTTTACTACCGGGGATAACACCTATACCGTAAGGCCCGGTTCCATGCTGCTGCTTCTGCCGGGGATCAAGCATCAGTATAAGCCGGTGTATGAAATCGGCTGGCATGAATATTGGGTCGGCTTTAACGGCGCGTATTTTCATCGGCTCCTCCAGCAGAACATCCTTTCCAAAGAGAATATCTTTTTTGAAATCGGCCTCCACGATTATATTCTGACCATTTTCGATCGTATCTTTGATGAAGTGACGGCCCAGCGGCCCCTCTTTCAGTTTAAGGCCTGTGTGGAAATTCTTTCCCTGATTTCGGAAATGCTGGCCCACGAACGCCGGCAGAAGCAGCCCAATAACTATCAGAAGATCGTGGATAAAGCCAAATGCATAATGGAATCCAATATTTACAATGTGATCAATCTGCCCAATATCGCGGATGAAATCGGAATCAGCACATCCCGACTCAACGAAATTTTCAAGACCTACACCTCCATGACTCCCTATCAGTATTTTATCCATATTAAGATACTGAAGGCTGAAAACCTTCTGGAACAGGAGGACGCATCCATCAAGGAGATCTCCTTCCGGCTTGGATTTGAGGATCAGCAGTACTTTTCCCGGCTCTTCAGAAAGAAAACCGGTATTACCCCTTCCCGATGGAAAAATCTCTATATCAGTAATGCTGAATAGTATGACCTTGTGGCGGGCGGCAAAATATCGTACCCTGTGAACATGGATAAACCTCAGGTCCCCGGCGCATTGCGGGGTGTGGCTGCCTATCAGCAGACCCTGCAAAAAAAAGGTTCCGAAGCGGACCCATCCGCCGCCCCGGAGCCTGCGGGGCTGGTCAAGACGCTGAAGTCCCCTCAGGCGGCGCAGTCGGGGCTTGGAAAAATTCCGGCAAAAACTCCGGGGGGAATTCCCCAAACCATCAAACGCGAAGCCGGTGACGGAACTGAAGATTCAAAGTACCGCCGGGTTGCTAAATTCCTCATCCTTATCGGCGGGGACGAGGCTTCCCGGATATTATCCCACCTTGAAGGCGAGCAGGTTGAGGCGATCTCCCGAGAAATTGCCTCCATCAGGGGCATTACCGCGGAAGAGGGGGAGGCGATTCTTGAAGAATTCAAGTCCCTGCTTGCCTCATCCTATGCCTATTCCGGCTCCACAGCCGGGGGCGTGGAGGCGGCCCGCAGGCTTTTGTACGCCGCCTTTGGCCCGGAAAAAGGGGAGGCCCTCCTCAACAAATCGGTCCCCGACTCACGGGAAAATCCCTTCGGCTTTCTGGAGGATTTTTCCGGGGATCAGGTTGTGCTCCTTTTAAAAGAGGAAGCCCCCTCCACGGCGGCGCTGATCCTCTCCCGGCTTCCCCCGAAATTTTCCGCCGCGGTGCTGGCCCGTACCACCGGGGAACGCAAACTTGAGATCGTCCGCCGCATCGCCAGGATGGATCAGGTTGCCCCGGAGGTGATTGAACGGGTTGCATCGGCCCTTAAGGAAAAGGCCCGCCACATCGGCGCCGCCGGGGCGGCCGTGGATATGGACGGCATGAGCGCCCTGGCGGAAATTCTCAAAGCCGGGGATTATTCCTTTGGGGACCGGCTCCTCAATGAGCTTGAAAACGAGGACCCCGCTTTGGGCCGTACTTTAAAGGAACGGCTCTACACCCTGGATGATGTGATTACCGCCGAGGACAAACCTTTGCAGGACAAACTCAGGACCATGTCCGACCATGACATCGCCCTGCTCCTCAAGGGCAAGGCTTCGGACTTTGTTGAAAAACTGCTTTCCAATGTGTCCGCCCAGCGGCGCGGCCTTATCCGCGAGGAAGGTGAAATTATGGGCGCCGTGCCCCGGAAAGAAGTTGATGAGGCGTCGCAGAATTTTCTTGCCTGGTTCAGGCTCAACCGCGAAGCGGGCAATATTCTATTACTTTCAGATGAGGATTTAGTGCAATGAATACAGTGAAGACAGCATTGGTGAAGGGCCAGGTACTGGACAGCGGTTTTGAAATTCTCGACATCGTGGACCTTGCGGAATTGGAGGCCGTCGGCATTTGGGCCCGGCACCAGAAAAGCAGGGCCGAGGTTTTTCATGTCTTAAACGATGACAAGGAAAACCTCTTCGGCTTCGGCTTTGCCACCGCCACGGAGGATTCCACCGGGGTGGCCCACATCCTGGAACATTCGGTGCTCTGCGGCTCAGAGAACTATCCCCTCAAGGACGCCTTTTTGATCATGGAGCAGGGGAGCCTTCAAACCTACCTGAATGCCTGGACCTTCCCCGACAAGACCGTCTACCCCTCAAGTTCCGTGAACGAGCACGACTACTTCAACCTGATGGGGGTCTACGGCGATGCGGTGTTCCGCCCCCTCCTTTCCGAATGGACTTTTATGCAGGAAGGCCACCGCTTGGCCCTTCCCACCGCTAAATCGAAAAAGTCCGACAACAGTAAAACTGATGATGACGGCAAGGCTGCCGAGGGAATGCACATCACCGGCGTGGTTTATAACGAGATGAAGGGGGCCTATTCGTCCTTGGATACCTATGCCGGTCTCTGGTCCGTCAAGGCGGTGCTCCCTGACACCCCCTACGCCTACGAATCCGGCGGCGATCCGGAAGTTATCCCCGATCTAAGCTGGGAAGATTTAAGGGAATTTCACCGGCAGCGCTATTCCCCGGCGAACTGCCGGATCTTCCTTGCGGGAAATATCCCCACGGAAAAACAGCTTTCCTACCTTAACGAAAAATTCTTCTCATCCCTAGAACCGGGACAGGCGGCCGCGCCGGTTGCCCTTGCGGAACGCTGGGAAACAAAGCGCAGCTTCAATGTTCCCTGCCCGGCGGGTGGGGATGCCAAGCCCTCGGTGTTCATTTCCTGGCTCTGCACCGGCGCGGAACACACCGATGAGGTGATCGCCCTGGGGGCTCTGACCGAGGTCCTCCTGGGCCACGACGGCTCCCCCCTCACCCGGACACTGATCGAGTCGGGCCTTGGGGAAGACCTGTCCCCCGCTTCGGGGCTGGAAAGCGAAATCCGGGAGCTGCTTTTCGTGGCAGGTCTCCGGGGAGTGGAAAAGGGAAACGCCGCCAAAGTTGAGGAGCTTATCTTTGGCGAACTGCGGCGGCTCGTCAAAGAGGGGATTCCCCAGGAGGAGATTGAGGCGGCCCTGCTCTCCATGGAATTTGCCCACCGGGAAATCCGGCGATCCAATGGCCCCTTCTCGCTGGTGTGGCTGCGGCGATCCCTCACGGGCTGGATTCATGGGGCCAAGCCCTGGGACAAACTCCTCTTTCTGCCGAGCCTGAACAAAATAAAAGAGCGTGTTGCGGCGGATCAGGCAGCGAAGCTTTCCCCGGCAAGCCGCTACTTTGAATCCCTTATCCAAAAGTACTTTCTCGATAACCCCCACCGGGCGCTGGTTACTATCGAGCCTGAAACGGATTTTATTGAAAGGCAGGAAAAGCGGCTGGCGGAAAAGCTCGCCAAAAAAGCCGCCGCCTTAAGCGAGACGGAAAAGCAAACCATTCAGGAAAAAAATGAAGCCCTGGACCAGTACCAGAATTTGCGTGACGGCCCGGAGGCCCTGGCAACGATCCCCCACCTTTCCCGCACGGACCTTTCCGCGGAAATCGAAAAGATACCCCGTGGGCTCCACGATGCCGGGGGAGTTCCACTGGCGGCCCATGAACTTTTTACCAACGGCATCACCTATGCGGACCTTGCCTTCCCGGCGGATATCCTTCCCCCGGCGGACTACCCCTGGCTGCCCTTCTTTTCACGGGCCGTGGTTTCCGTGGGCCTCCCCGGCATGGATTACGGCGAAGTGTCCAGCCTTCTGGCCCGCACCGCCGGCGGCTTCCACGGGGCGCTTAGGAGCAGTTCATCCGCGCCCGGCGCGGGCCGCAGTATTTCTACACCCGCAGGCATCTTCGATCTGGGGGGCCGGGACTGGCTCATCTACCGCCTCAAGGCCCTGGACGAAAAAATAGAGCCCTCGTTGGACCTGGCCCTGCGGCTCATCACCGAGGCGGACTTTTCCGACCAGCGCCGCATCCGGGATCTGGTCCTGGAAATGAAGAACCAGGCCGACTCCAGTCTGGCCCCTGCAGGCCACAGCTACGCCTCAACCCGCTCGGCCCGGTACTCTTCCCGCTCATCCACGGTGGACGAAATCTGGAACGGCCTGGGGCAGATTGATTTTGCCCACTACCTTGCCGATCTGGACATTGCCGAAATCATCCGCCGTCTTACCGCCATTCGGGATACCCTGGCCGGAAAAGGCGGCCTTATCGCCAACTTTACCGGTTCCGCCGAAGCCCTTGGTGCTTATCACTCACTCGCCTCAGCCTCCTTCCGGCGCTTCGGCGCTCCCCGTCCCCGGAATCCCGCTTCTGCGGAGGCTGCCGCCTTTTACCCCTTGCTTAATAACGCTTCCCCCACTCTCCAAGAACCCGCTTGCGCAGGGGAGGCCGCAGTCACCGTCCCCGGCGCGGAAGTTTTTGCATCCCCCTCATTACAGATCGGTTTTGCCGCCATGACCCTGAAATCTGCGCCTTTCAACGCCCCGGAACAGGCCGCCGAATCGGTGCTGGCCCATCAGCTTTCAACCGGGGCGCTCTGGGAGGACATTCGCATGAAGGGCGGGGCCTACGGGGCCTTTGCCCACACCGACAGCCTTGAGGGGATTTTCGGCCTTTCCACCTACCGGGACCCCAATCCCGGCCGGTCCCTGGAATCCTTCGCTTCAATAATGAAAGATTTGGCGGAACCAAAAGGCAACAAAGAACCCTGGTACCGGAACGAAGACCTTCTGGAAAAGGCCATCATCGGTTCCTATTCACGGGAGATCCGTCCCCGGACCAGCGCTGAAAAGGGCGCCGTCGATTTTTCCCGCTTCCTCTACGGCATTGAGGACACGGTCCGGCAGCGGAGGCTGGAAAAACTTATCCAGGTTTCCGGCGACGAGATCGCCGTTGTCCTGCGGCGGCTCGCGTCCCAGGACGGTTCGGCGCAAGGCGGCGCGCCCGTAATTGTGGCGGGAACCGCAGCTGCGGAAAAGGCCGCCAAAGCGCTGGGGGTCACACCGAAGGCGCTGCCGGTATAGCGGTAGATTCCTAATCATTTTTCAGGATTATTATGATATAATTATTCAGGGGGAACAGGGTGAAAACGAATCATGTAATACAGGATGCATCCCTGATTGTGGAGCATCCCTTTTTAAAGAAGTACGAGGCGCAAAGTACTGCACCGGTAGAGATTGGGGCGGTCTATTATCGCCGGTCCAACCCCCCGGAATACGATTGGGAGCGGGACTACCGTGTTGCTCGGGAAGACGGCCACACCATGTTCCGCCACTGGTTCACCTGGAATTCGATTCATATTGCCCCGGATGTCTTTGACTTTGAGAATTTTGATAAACACCTGGCCCTGGCGGCAAAATACGGCATCAAGACCATCATTGCCGAGCATATCTACGAGGCCCCGGACTGGCTCTACCACAAGTACCCCCATGCCCGGCTGGAAACCGCCAACGGTTCCCGGTTCCACAGCTATATGGGACACTCCAATGCCATCGGCCTTACCAAAATGTGCCTGGACAACCCGGAGGTTCTGACCGAGGCGAAGCGCTTCCTCTTTGAGCTGGCCAAACATTACCGGGACAATCCGGGGCTCTACGGCTACGATATCTGGAACGAATGTTCCCTCTACGATGCCCGGTCCCTCTGCTACTGTCCCGCCACCCAGGCGGCCTTCCGTACCTGGCTGCGGGAAAAATACAACGATAATCTGGACAAGCTCCGTAATGCCTGGCGGCGTTACAGTATCACTAACTGGGATGAGGTGGAAATGCCCCGGCAGATCCAGCCTTTCCCCGACACAATGGACATGGTCCATTTCCAGAACGATAAGGCCCAGGAATGGTTCAAAATGCGCCGGGACACGATCCGGGAAGCGGACAGAAAGAACTTCATCGTGGCCCACGGCAACGCAAAACATTTCTGCGACATCCCCGCCTGCGGGGACGACTTCCGCCCGGTAGAGCACGTGGACATCTACGGCTATACCTTTTGGTACGGTAACCACTGCCACACCATGCTGGGCAGCGACATGATCCGTATCGCCTCGGCGGGCAAGGAATTCTGGCGCGCCGAGGCAATCGGCAACTCCGACTGGCAGGATCGGGGGGGTAAAACGGGGGCCGGTCCCTTGCCAATCGAAGAAAAGGATGTAATGGGGAACCCGGCGAACATCCGGCTGGATGCCCTGGAATCCTTTGCGGCGGGCTCCCGGGGCTTTATCAACCCCCGCTGGCGGGCATTGCAGGAGGGCCCCCTCTTTGATGGTTTCGGCTGGTACAACCTGGACGGGACCCGGAGCGAGCGATCCGATGAAATCAAAAAAATCGCCCAATGGGCCAACGATCCCAAAAACCTTCCCCTCTGGAAGGCCCAGCCGGTCAAAGGCCAGGTAGGCTTACTATTGCTGGAAGACGCCCAGATTTTCTGCTACAGCTTTTATCGGTCCACCGATTATTATTCCCTGGCCTATCAGGGGGCCTATGAAGCCTTCCTGGACAGCAATATCCAGGCGGACCCCATCATCCTGGATCGCATCGACAATTATGACATCCTCTACCTCCCCTTCCCCATCGCCCTTGCGGATACTGTGATCGAAAAGCTGATCAAGTGGGTGGAAAAAGGGGGAACCCTCATCGCCGAAGGCTGCTTCGCTTATTTCAGCGCCGGGGGTCACGCCTACGAGCATCAGCCCGGCCGGGGTCTGGATGCGCTGGTTGGGGCCAAACAGGACACGGTTTCTTTTGCCCCGGACCGCTGGCAGGGTCTGGAATTTTCCTCCGCCTGGGGCAGAAGTTCAGGCGGCGTTTTCAGGCAGAGCTTTGTTCCCACCACCGGAAAGGCCGTTGCCTGGTACGATGACGGCAAGGCCGCGATTGTAGAAAACAGCTACGGCAAGGGCAAAGTGCGGACCATCGGCACCATGGCAGGCTACGGCTACAAACTTACCAAAGGGAACTCCGCCGGAGCCTGCGGAGGGGAACCGAGTGCCGGCAAGCGGCAAAACCTGGGGCTTTTCGCCTCGGCCCTGCCCTTCGCCGGGGTCAGCCCCCTTATCCGCGCGGATTACAATACCGGCCTGATCCCCCGGATCTGGGCCAATAACAGCGAAACCTTCCTCTGGTGCCTGAACCAGGAATGCTATCCCCAGGAGGTGATCCTGGAACTGAACGACAAGTATCTCAGTGTAGGCTCTGCAGAAATCCTCCGGGGAGGACAGGCAAGCGTCACGGGCCGCCTCATCCGGTTCAGTCTTCCCGGCCGGGACGCGGCGGTGTACCGGCTTAATATTTAAGGAGTATGTATGAAGCAGGGTATTTTACCGGAATTTCCCTACGGGGCTGTGTACTTTAGGAAAACCAATCCTCCAAAAGAGGAATGGGAACGGGATTATGCCGTGGCCCGTGAAGACGGGATGAACATCTTCCGGCATTGGGTTATCTGGGCGGCCATTGAACAGTCGCCGGGTAAATTCGAATGGGATGAGTATGACAGGCAGCTTGACCTCGCGGCAAAGAACAACATGAAGACCATCATCGCCGAAATGACGGTGATAGGTCCTGAATGGACCCTCCGCAAGTACGATCATGCGCGGTATGTCCGTGCCGATGGGTCACGGGCCGGCGGCCACATGCAGGTAAGCTGCGCCACCGGCGGGGTGCCCCTGTGCTGGGACAATGACGATTACCGCGCTGCTGCGGAGCGCTTTATCACCGAACTGGCCAAACACTATAAGGGCCATCCCGGCCTGGGGGGCTATGACATCTGGAATGAATGTAATTACGATGAACAAACCTGTTACTGCGAAGCCACCCAGGCAAAATTCCGTAAGTGGCTGGAGCAGAAGTACGGCAGTCCCCGTGCGGTTTCCGAAGCCTGGCACCGCTACGGGTTTGCCGAATGGGAAGATGTGGTTCCCCCACGGGGACCCGGTCCCTATCCCGATGTCTTTGACTGGCAGCAGTTCAGGATTGAAAACGCCTACGGCTATATGCGCCGCAGGGCGGAAATAATTCGCGGCATCGATCCCGACTGCGCCATTGTGGCCCACGGCGTTGCCGGAAGCCTTACCCAGGCGGCTCACAAGGGCGCCGATGACTGGCGGGCGGCCAGTGAAGTTGAGATTTACGGCATGACCTGGGGTTCCAGCCGCCACGGGGATGAGCCCTGGAAACAATTCCATGCCATTGACCTCGTCCGGGCCGCCAGCCGGGGTAAAGCGTTCTGGCACGCCGAATCCTATGCGGGCCCCCTCTGGCTCCAGCCCAATGTACTGGGCAAGCCCCGGGACGAAGGCCGGATCGCCTCCCCGGCGGACGCCCGGTACTGGAACTTCGTCAGCCTTATGGGGGGAGCCACCGGGATCATGTACCTCCGCTGGCGGCCGCTCCTGGACGGCGATCTCTTTGGCGCCTTCGGCCCCTACGGTCTGGACGGCAGCCGCACGGACAGGTCCGAAGCGGTTTCCGCCTCCTGCAAATGGATCACCGCCGCCGAACACCAAAAGGTCTTCGCATCCCGGCCGGTTAAAGGGGAGATCGGCATTATCTATGCGCCGGAAAGTGAGGTTTTTACCTGGGCGCTGCGGCATTCCACCGAAGCCTATGCCCAATCCGCCCAGGGGGTCTATCAGGGTTTCTTTGACAGGAACATACAGGCCGACTGGGTCCATATTGACGACATCGCAGGCCGGGATCTGCTCTACCTCCCCTATCCGGTGATGCTCTCCTCAAAAACCATCGCCGCCCTTAAGGACTGGGTTTCCCAAGGGGGAACCCTTATCGCCGAGGGCTGCCCCGCCTACTTCGGCGACGGCGTTCACGTAGCGGCGGTCCAGCCGGGATACGGCGCCGATGAACTATTCGGCGTCAAAGAGAGTTATGTGGAGTTCACCCCGGATCTGCTGGGGGATTTAACTCTCACCGTGGCGGGGGACCGTATCTGGGGGGGCGAGTACCTGCAATGTTACCGGCCTACCACCGGGAAGGCCGTAGGCTGGTATGACGACGGCCGCATCGCCGCAGTGGACAACCGGTATGGCAAGGGCAGAACCCGGCTTATCGGCACCATGCCGGGCTGCGGGTACGCTGCCCACGGCGGCGCCGCGGGAAACTACCGTGCGCCGGGCCGGGCGGAAACATCCTTCTTCGAAGGCATCCTCAGCTTCGCCGGGAAGAAACAGCGGATCAGGGTGTCCGATTCCCGGATAGCCGTCCGCCTGCATGAAGGCGCGGGCGGAACCTACCTCTGGATAGCTAACCCCAAAAGGCAGGCCATTCCGGTACGGGTTGATGTGGAGGGCCAATATTCCGGCTTGACTGCGGTGCTGGGGCCGGAGGCAAACTGGAAGGACGGCGGCCTTACCCTTACGGTTCCGGAGCGGTATGTGATCATTTACGAGCTTAAATAACAAGCTGCCGGGGACCACAGAATAATGAACTTTCTATTCGCAGTATTACTATTCACAGAGGGCCGAATCAAACTCCAGCTTGATCACCAGGGGTTCATCCAGAATAGTGGTGGTCGGCAGATTGCGGAGCCGCAGGAAGGCCCGATCTTCCTTATGATACCCCGGCGTCTTGCTTACCACCGTCTCAACCGGTTTGCCGTTGTTAAGCAGGGTTGCCCTGGCGGGGGTAAAGGTGAAGGGCCGCAGCGATATTGAGTTGGTTGCCAGGTCTTCATAAGCGTGAACATAAATGGTGTTTCCCCGGCGGGTAAGGAGTATCTTGTCCTTCATTTCGCCCATGATGTAATCGGTGATCATGGAAGTGGCGGGACAGGTATCAGGGGTAAAGGCTTCCTTGATCTTGTTATACCATTGGCCGATCCGGGAAAGGGATGCCATATCTCTTTCGTCCAGAGTACCATCCGCTTTGGGTCCCACGTTGAGCATATAATTGCCCCCCATAGCCATAATCTTGTCCATGCTCTGCATAATGAACTTGGGATTGTAGTAGTCTTCATCATCCCGGAAACCCCAGCTCTCGCGCCCCAAAGACTGAACCGCCAGGGTGCGGCGGGTAAATTCCATGCCGTCGGGTACATTCCGTTCGGGTGTGGCATAATCCCAGTTATCCGGCCCCCGGTCGTTTATGACCATTGAGGGCTGGAGTGTACGGATACGGTTATTGAATTCCCTTTTGTTGTACCCTGAGACATTAATATCCCAAAAGAACTGGCCTATCTCCCCGTAATTGGTGCAAAGTTCGGTAACCTGGTTTTCCATGAAGGCATAGTACTTGTCATAATCCGGCTCATCCCCGCTGCGCATTCCCCACATTTCATGATGCCGCCCCTGGTTGGGATAATTTTTGTGGTTCCAGTCGGGGATCGAATAATAAATACCCATTTTAAGATCATGACGTTTGGCGGAATCCGCCAGCATCTTCACCACATCCTTTTTATAGGGGGTATTCATAATATTGAAATCCGTATATTTGGTGTCAAACAGACAAAAGCCATCGTGGTGTTTTGAAGTGATGGTGATAAATTCCATCCCGACCTGTTTTGCAAAATCAAGCCACTGGTCGGGATCGAATTTTTCAGGATTAAACTGACGGATCAGCGGTTCATAATCCCTGCGGGGCATCCTGCCGCGCCATTCTATCTGTTCATGCCACCCGGGGATCGCATAGAGGCCCCAATGGATAAACATCCCAAAACGTCTTTCGTTGAACCAGTCGCGGCTGTCGTGGAAACGGAAACTGTTTATCATTGCGGTCTTACTCCTTATTTCTTTGCGAACGCGCTGTTGTTGTAGGTTTTCTGATTAATCTCAATATATCCATTATCCTATGCTTGTAAAGCAAATTTGAGATTATTTTCAGGGAATAAACCTATTTTCTCTCAATTCCATTGAACCGCCGTACATCCCGGCGTCCTATATAGGGAGAAAAACCATATAGGGGGATCCATGTTCATAAATTCTTATGCGCCCTTTGGGGCTGAGGGAATCATCATCCGGGTTGAAGCGGATATCCGCCGGGGAATTCCGGGGGTCGATATTACGGGCCTTGCGGAAGGGGCGGTGCGGGAGGCCCGGGAACGGGTGCGGGCGGCGTTCCGTAATTCGGGATATGCCTTTCCCCTGGACCGGATTCTGATAAATCTGGCCCCCGCCGGGGTGAAAAAGGAAGGCGCCGCCCTGGACCTGCCCATTGCCCTTGCGGTGATGGCCGCGGCGGGCCTGGCCCCTTCCCCTGACAACCTGATGGTGATGGGGGAACTGGAACTTTCAGGCAGTGTCCGGCCGGTCCGGGGGGTGCTTGCCGCGGTGGACGCCGGACTTAAGGCGGGTATCCGGGACTTTATTGTCCCTGCGGAAAATGTTCGGGAAGCGGCAATCCTTGCGGGGAAAAGTTTCACGGACCCAGGCGCCGCAGGCAGGGCCAGGGTTGCCGCTGCCGCTACTTTGCAGGAAGCCCTCCATGCCCTCATTGTCCGGGCCGAATCAGGTTCCCTGCCGGTATCGGATTTTTCCGCCGGGAAAGGCACTGCGGCCGCTATTCCAGTTTACGGGGACTTTTCCCAGGTCCGGGGCCAGGGCCGGTATAAGCGGGCCCTGGAAATCGCCGCCGCCGGGGGGCATAACCTGCTGGTTTTTGGCCCGCCGGGGGCGGGAAAAACCATGCTTGCCCGGAGCCTGCCTTCGATCATGGCCCCTTTAACCGTCAGCGAATCGGTGGAGGTAACCCGGCTTTACAGCCTTGCGGGGCAGATCAACGCAGGAAAGGGAAACGCCGTTGATCTTTCCCTTATCACCTGTCCGCCCTTCCGCTCACCCCACCATTCCGCCAGCGCCGAGGGCATCCTTGGGGGCGGCAAATCGGTGCGTCCCGGCGAAATCAGCCTGGCCCATTACGGGGTGCTCTTTCTTGATGAGGCCCCGGAATTCCGCTCGAATGTGCTTCAGGCCCTGCGGGAACCCCTGGAAGATCAGGTCATAACGATCTCGCGGGCGGAAGGCCCGGTCAGGCTTCCCGCAGAATTTCAGCTGCTCCTTGCGGCCAATTCCTGTCCCTGCGGCCGGCTCGGCCTGCGGAGTCCGGGAATTGCCTCTGACGGCGGCGCCCAAGGCTGTTTTTGCAGTCCCGAGGAAGTCAACCGTTATTGGCGGAAATTCGGCTCCGCCCTTCTTGACCGGATTGAGCTCCGCGTCACCGTTATTCCCCCGGACATTAAACAGTTGGAGGAAGACCGCGGAGAATCCAGCGCGGAAATCGCCAAACGGGTGCAAAGGGCGGTGGAAATACAGCGGGAACGGCTGCGGAGTCTCCTCCTCGAAGGGAACGATACCGCCGGTATTTCCTGCCGCCGCAATGCCCGGATTCCTGCGGGAATGGTGGAGCGCTGCTGCCCCCTGACGGATCAAGGAGCGCGGGCCCTCCGGGAAGCCATGGCAAAACTTGCCCTTTCCGGCCGGGCCTACCACGGGATTCTCCGGGTAGCCCGGACCATTGCGGACCTTGAGGGCCGTTCTTCCATTGATGCGGACCATATCCTGGAAGCCGTCCAGTACCGCCGCCAGGGGGACGATCCCTACGATGTTCTCATGACGCCGGGCGCGGCAGCGCCCCTTTAATCTTTCCTATCGGAAAGCGGCCCGCAGGGGCGCATGGGTAACGCAAAATGTCAATACAAATGTATTGACAAAAATAAAAAGGAGTATTATTATGAGTTATGTATTTGAATGGGACGAGAACAAGAATGTCACAAATATCAGGAAGCATGGTATTGCTTTTGAAGATGCAAAGTATGTGTTTCAAGATCCCTTTTATATGGTTCAGTTCGACTGGGAACACAGCATCCATGAAGAACGGTGGAAAGTTTATGGCTTTATCGACAATGTCTTAGTGGTAATTTTTACCGAAAAAGACACGGTAATCCGTATCATATCAGCCCGCAAGGCAAGTCCTGCGGAACAGGAGGAATATTATTATGGCTATAGTACGTATGACTTTGAATGACTGGGATGAACCATCCCCGGAAACCTTGGCAAGGATAAGGGCTCTGGACGGCAGGCCCATTGATTTTTCCGATATCCCCGAAGCAAGTCCGGAGGAATTAATGGATATGCGCCGTCAGTCCCTGGAAAACCATAAAAAAAAGATGTTTTCCCTGCGGCTTGGCAATGACACTATCGAATGGTGGCAGCAGCTGGGCTCAGGCTATACGGGCGTCATGGCCCGCCTGCTGGAACAGGCAAAAACCCATCCCGAATGGATTAAACAGTGCCTGTAATAATTAGCAGGCAGCGGTAAGCAATTCCGGAATTGCTTCCAAAATTGAATCCTCAATTTTTCGGCCGCCTGAGCTAATGCCAAGCCTGCGGTCAGGGCGGGTCTCGCCGTGGAAGTCGCTGCCGGCGGTGATGTAAAGCCCCAGGGAATTCCCCAGTTCTTCAAGCCGGCGGCAGGCCCGGGGTTTTGCGGTGGGGTGCCAGGCTTCAATGCCCATAAGGCCCTTGTCTTTCAGTTCCCTGATCATGTCCGGGAGGCGGCCCCAGGCCACATAGAGGGACATGGGATGGGCCAGGACCGGAATGCCTCCGGATTCCCGGATCAGCGCCGCAGCCTGTTCAAAATCCAGGCCCGCCTTGGGGACATAGAAGGGTTTGCCCACACCCAGGTAGCGGGAAAAGGCCTGTTCCCGGTTTTTAACGATCCCCCGGTTCACGAGGAGGCTTGCAAAGTGGGGCCGTCCCACCGAATGACCCCCGGACAGGGCCTGTACTTCTTCATAGGCCGCCTCAACGCTGAATTCGTGCATCTTGTCCAGAATTTCCCGGTTCCGCGCTTCCCGCAGGCGGGATAATTCACCTACCGCATCCCGAAACGCGGGACTTGGCCGGGTGATGCCCAGCCCCAGCAGGTGGAACTCACCGGGACCCTTGTTGGTAATTTCAATCTCAATCCCCGGAATGAAACGGATTCCCCGTATGGCCGCCTCATTTTTTGCATCTTCCAGGCCATTAATGGTATCATGATCGGTCAGGGCAATGGCCGAAAGGTCCCGCTTCGCCGCTTCCTGAATAAGCGCCCTGGGGCTCAAGCTGCCGTCGGACGCATTTGAATGGGTGTGCAGATCGATCAAGAGGGGAACCTTCGGTTGAGTCTCATACTTTATAAAAATCACCCGCAAGCATATCCATAAAGATGATATCGTAAACTTCCCTGTTGCGGCGCAGCGCCTCCCTGCGGATGCCGATTTTTTTAAATCCGACTTTTTCATAGCAGGCAATGGCCCGTTTGTTAAAGGAATATACCCGGAGCATAATATTGTGAAGGTTCAGGCACTTAAAACCATAGTCCGCAAGCAGGAACAGGGCTTCTTTCCCATAGCCTTTGCCCCAGTAGTTCTTATCACCGATGAATATCCCGAGTTCCGCAGTCTGATTGAGATTATCTATGTCCATAAAGCCGCAGTTTCCAATGAGTCCATCGGTCTTTTTGTCTATGATTGAATAGTTATGTCCTTCCGCCAATTTATTCAAAAGCGGCCGTTCGTTTTCCGCATTTATTGAAGCCTGATATAGCTGAAGATTTACCGTTACCTCCAAATCATTAAGCCATTCGGTGAATTTTTCCGCATCATTGGCGTCTATCGGCGACAGGTAGCATTTTTCTCCGACCAGTTTCTTGAAATACACTTATAGCAGCCTAATTCCTTATACCGTAAATACTTACAATGTTGGACGACACTGGGATTGAACCAGTGACTTCTACCGTGTGAAGGTAGCACTCTCCCGCTGAGTTAGTCGTCCGGAAAACTGATGAATCAATAATAGCACATGAGGACAACTTTGGTCAATTATGCTGTCCGTACTCACTACATATAGGACACAGCGGCCCGATGGGGAATGGATACCCCCAGCATGGCGGAAAACTCCGACGGTGTCAAGAAATCCAAAGACTGATGGGGCCGGTAGAAATGGTATTTATCC
>BOAU01000050.1 GCA_026002025.1 Spirochaetia bacterium
CCACCACAAAATTCATTGCCACCAGTATCAGTGAATACACGATGACGGTTCCCATGATCAGGGTATAATCCCGGTTCAGGGCGGAGCGCACAAAAAAGGTGCCCAGGCCGGGAATCACAAAAATACTCTCCACCACCACCGATCCGGTTACGATACCCGCGCAGGCCGGCCCCAGATAACTTACCACCGGCAACAGCGCCCCCTTGAGTACATGCTTGACCATGATCACCGGCATGGAAAGTCCTTTGGCACGGGCTGTCCTGATATAGTCCGAGCGCAGTACTTCCAGGATGCTGGCCCGGGAGAGCCGGGCGATGTAGGCAAAGTAGGGCATGGCAAGGGCAAGGGCCGGCATGATCAGGGTTTTAAGGCCGTAGCGGCCGGTGATCCAGCCCGATGTTGGGAGCCAGTTCAGTTTTACCGCGAAGATCAGCATCAGCACCGGGCCCGCCACAAAGACAGGGACCGATATGCCCATTACCGCGACCGACATGGAACCGTAATCAAGGGCGGTGTTTTGCCTGAGGGCGGAAACAATGCCCACCAGCACCCCCGCAATCACCGCTATGACAAGGCTCGTGAGCCCCAGGACAATTGAATTGGGGAGGCTCGCGGCAATCAGATCATTTACCGTAAAATCCTTACTCGTGAAAGAAGGCCCCAAATCGCCCCGGAGTACGTCACCCAAAAAGCGCAGGTACTGCCGGGGAAGGCTTTCGTCCATGTGGTATTTCTTGAGCAGATTTTCAAGCACAGCCGGGGGCACTTCCTTTTCACTCGAAAAGGGGCCCCCGGGGGCGGCGCGCATCATAAAGAAGCTGAGGGTAACGATGATGAACATCGTCGGAATAATGCTCAACAATCTGTTGAATATGAAGCGCCCCATGCCCTGCCTGCCTTATTTCCGCTTTATCCCTGTCCAGGGATGCACATCCTGGGGAGTAGGATACCATCCGTCCCATTTACTGAGGTCGATGATGTTCTGGGACACGTAGTAGTAAATCGGGATGATGGCCTGATCCCGGGTAACGGCGAGCGCCTCGGCATCATGCAGTACCTGATCCCGTTCCGCGCCGCCGGGCAGGGTGGATGCCCGCCGGATCAGCCGGTCGTATTCGGGATCGCTGTAACCGCCGTCATTGTTGCCGCCCCCGCTGATAAGCAGGTCCAAGAAGTTCTGGGCGTCCGCATAGTCGGCTATCCAGCCGGCCCGGCCCAGTTCCATACGACTGGTCTTCCGTTCCTCAAGGAAGGTGGCCCATTCAAGGTTCTGGAGAACCACGTTTACCCCAAGGTTGTTCTTCCATGCCTGCTGCAGGTATTCGGCAATAACCTTATGGTTGTCCAGGGTGTTGTACATGATGGTAAAGGTGGGCAATCCCTGTCCATTGGGATGCCCCGCTTCAACAAGAAGCTGTTTCGCCGCGGCAACATCCATGGGGGCGCTGGTGGCGGGCTTGTAATCCCCAATCGGCGGCGCCAGGGAATATCCGGGCAACTGGCCGCCCTTGACGACCCGGTCAATCAGTTCCTGCCGGTCAAAACCCATGGACAGGGCCTTGCGGATGCGGACATCCTTCAGGATCGGGTGATTCACGTTAACATAGTAAAAATAGGAGCCCATCTGGGGGGCGACCTGGTAATCATCCCGCAGCTTAAGCTCGTCTATCAGGGCCAGAGGAATGTTGGTGCTCCAGTCAATTTCCCCGTTCCGGTAAGCCTGGAAGGCGGTGTTGGTATCCTCGATGGGAAGGTAGGTGATCTTGGTGAGGAACACGTTGGCCTTGTTCCAGTACTTGTCATTGGCAAGGATTGTCAGATGGTCGTTGGGGATCCATTCCTGGAGCACAAAGGGTCCGTTGCTGACGATGTTCTCTTTCTTAATCCAGTCGGCGCCATAGCGGTTGATAACGTGCATGGGCAGGGGATTGAAGGCGTAGTGGGCCATCATATCAATGGCATAAGGGGCGTTCCCCACCAGGGTGACCTCAAAGGTCCGGGCATCTACCGCACGGATTGCCACATCGCTGGGCTGCCCTCCCTGGGTGTTGTACTTGTCCGCGCCCTTAACCACCATGCCCGGCATATAGGCGTACTTTGAAGCGGTGGTAGGGTTCAGCTCATACAGCCATGAATCCACAAAGGTCTGGGCCGTAATAGGCGTACCGTCACTCCAGGTAACGCCGTTACGTATCTTGAAGGTAAGCACCGTACCATCGGCGCTGACGGTCCAGCTTTCCGCGACTCCGGGCACCGCCTTGTTCGTATGGGGATCGTAGCCCACGAGTCCCTCAAAGAGGGCCCGGTTTACCCGGCTTTCCGGCACCCCTTCAATTTGGGTGGGGTCCAGGGACTGGATCTCCGTCCCGTTGCCAATGATAAATTCCGTCCCCGACTTGCTCCCGGCAGTGGTTTTTGCCTGGCCGCCCCCCCCCGCAAAGAGCGCGCCGACCGCGCATAATGCCAAAAGCGCAACAATAACACCTTTTTTCATAAAAAGCCTCCTTAACAGCTTAAAATCTATTCATTCATAATAGACAAATATCAAAATTTTAACAATACTCTAAAGGTATAGTATTAGCCGCCAAAGGAGATCCCTGTGCCAATCCCTGCCATTGAAATGCTGGATATCACCAAGGTTTTTCCCGGGGTCGTGGCTAACGACCGGGTCAGCTTCACGGTTGAGCAGGGTGAAATCCACGCCCTTTTGGGGGAAAACGGGGCGGGAAAGTCCACCCTCATGTCCATCCTCTTCGGACTTTACGAAAGCGACGGGGGGATTATCAAAATCCGGGGGCAGGAAGTGCAGATCCGCAGCCCCAACGACGCCACGGCCCTCAAAATCGGCATGGTGCATCAGCATTTCAAGCTGGTCCATAACTTTACGGTCACCGAAAACATCGTTTTGGGCCTTGAGCCCCGGAATTCCGCGGGGAACCTGGATTTGCAGGCCGCGGAAAAGCGGGTTGCGGAACTTTCCGCCGCCTACGGCCTTGCGGTGGACCCCAAAGCCCGGATCGAGAACATCACCGTGGGGATGCAGCAGCGGGTGGAGATCCTCAAAATTCTCTACCGGGACGCGGACATCCTGATTTTTGATGAGCCCACCGCGGTGCTTACCCCCCAGGAAATCGATGAACTTTTGGCGATCTTCCGCCGCCTCAAGGCCGAAGGCAAGACCATCGTTTTTATCACCCACAAGCTCAAGGAGATAAAGGCCGCCGCGGACCGCTGTACGGTGCTGCGCCGGGGGAAATACATCGACACCGTCAATGTGGCAGATGCGGACGAACAGGAGCTTGCGGAAAAAATGGTGGGCCGGGCGGTAAACTTCCAGGTTGAGCGGGGTCCCGCCTGGTTTGGGGAAGTGGTCCTTAAAATTGAGGACCTGACGGTGATTGGCAGCCGGGGCATTCCCGCGGTGAGCGGCCTTTCCCTGGAGGTCCGCGCCGGGGAAGTGGTGGGGGTCGCCGGGGTGGACGGCAACGGCCAGTCCGAGCTGGTGGCCGCCATTGCGGGGCTCCTGCCGGTGAAATCGGGGCGTATTCTTTTAAAGGATCGGGAGATTTCACATGAAAGCATTAAAGCCCGGAACGAAGGCGGCATCGGCCTGGTCCCTGAGGACCGGCACAAACACGGCCTGATCCTGGACTTCCATCTGGATGAAAACCTCATCCTTAAAAGTTTCCGCAAAAAGCCCTATTCCAATCGGGTGGGCTTTCTCCAGTTTCCCGTTATCGCCAAACACGCCGATTCCCTTATCGCCGAATTCGATATCCGGGCGGGAAACGGCGCCGCCACCACCGCCGGTTCCATGTCCGGGGGAAACCAGCAGAAGGTGGTTATCGCCCGTGAGATTGATTTATCCCCGGACCTCCTCATTGTCTCCCAGCCCACACGGGGCCTCGATGTAGGGGCCATCGAGTACATACACCGGCGTATAATGGAAGAACGTGACAAGGGACGGGCGGTGCTCCTGGTGTCCTTTGAACTGGACGAAATCCTGGGGCTCTGCGATTCAATAGCCGCGGTTTCCAAGGGCCAGGTGGTGGGGGTGCTCCCTGCGGCAGAGGCAAACGAACGGCTCATCGGGGCCATGATGGGGGGAATCGCCCGTGACGGCGCTTCCAATGGAGGTGTCCATGGCTGAACAGCAGAAAGATTCAATGAAACCTGCCAGGGAAGCAGCCTCTTTTAAGGATCGTATCCTGGAAGTCTTTACCGGTTCCGACGGCCTCGTTTCGGTGGCGGTGGTGATCCTGGGTTTTCTGGTGGCTACCCTGCTGATCTTCGCCGTGGGCCGGAACCCCGCGGGCATGTATTCCGCCATTGTCCAGGTGGTTTCAGGCTGGGACCTGCGCCGGGGCACCCAAAACATGTACTACGTGGGGGAATGGTTCGTCAGTTCCCTGCCCCTGATCCTCTGCGGCTTCTCCATGGGCTTTGCCGCCCGGACCGGGCTTTTCAATATCGGCGCCGAGGGGCAGTACATCGTGGGGCTGACCGCGGCCCAGATCGTGGCGATCTACGGCCCGCCCATCCCGGTGATCCATTGGGTCCTGGCGGTGGCAGCCGCGGTTTTGGCCGGGGCAATCTGGGGGGGCATCGTGGGTTTCCTCAAGGCCCGGTTCAGCGTTTCCGAGGTAGTAGCCACGATCATGATGAACTATATCGCCTTTTACGCTTCCCGCTACATTACCATTGGGCTCCCCGGCTCCAACACCTACAAGACCGTCAACTTCCCGCCCACCGCCCGGCTTTCCAGCCCCTTCCTGGAATCCATCACCAACGGCTCCCGGCTGAATTACGGCCTTTGGCTCACCCTGGCGGCGATTTTCTTCTATTGGATTGTCATGGGAAAGACCCGGCTGGGTTATTCCCTGCGGGCCACGGGTCTCAATAAGGAAGCGGCCCGTTACGGGGGGATCAGCGTGAACACCAGCATCACCACCGCCATGGCCATTGCCGGGGCCTTTGCCGGGCTCGCCGGGGCAGTGGTTTCCCTGGGGGTCTTTTCATCGGGGAGGGTCCTTTCGGTCCAGGACGGCTACGGCTTTGACGGCATCGCCGTGGCCTTGGTGGGGAACAGCACCGCCTGGGGAACCGCCCTTTCAGGTCTCCTCTTCGGAATGCTCAAGTCCGCCCAGCCCCTGATGCAGTCCCGGCAGATCCCCAAGGAGATCACCTCGATTATTATGGGCCTGGTGGTGGTCTTTATCTCCCTGCGATCGGGGGTGAAAATCCTCATCGAATGGCAGATGAAGGAAAAGGCCCGGAAGGCCCAGAATGAGGGCAGTCAGGTTACCGGGAGGCCCGCCGAATGATGGAAATTCTTCAGATTTTATGGAACATGCTCCCCTCAACCCTGATGATCGTGGCTCCCATCCTGATTGCCGCCACCGGAGGCATGATCAGCGAACGTTCCGGGGTGGTGAACATCGCCCTTGAGGGGCTGATGTCCATTGGCGCCATGACCGCCGCCACGGCCCATGTGCTGCTGGAAACCCGTATCGGCTTTTCCATACCCTTAGCGCTCTTCCTTTCCGCTGTAATGGGCTGTCTTTTTTCCCTGATCCACGCCTTTGCGTCCATCACCCTGCGGGCGGACCAGGTGATCTCCGGCACGGGGATCAACCTCCTTGCCAACGGCATCACGGTCTTCTTTTGCCAGCTCCTCTTCCGCATGGACCGGACCATGAACCCCCGGATGGGGATGATGCCCGGCCCCGGCGGTATCTACCCCACGGTCTGGATCGCCCTGATCATTTTGGCCGTAAGCTGGTTTGTGCTATACAAACAGCCCTGGGGCCTGCGGCTGCGGGCCTGCGGGGAACATCCCCAGGCCCTGGCCTCCGCGGGAGTAAAAGTACTGCAAATCCGGTACATTGCGGTGCTTATTTCCGGGGCTCTGGCAGGGCTCGCCGGGGGCTGCATCGTGCTGACACAGGATATCCAGTTTACGGTACTCACGATCAACGGAAAGGGCTTTATCGCCCTGGCGGCGGTCTCCTTTGGGCGCTGGCTCCCCCTGGGCATCCTGGGGGCATCCTTCCTCTTTGGGGCGTCCTCCGCCCTGGCGGTGAATATCATCAATATTGAAGGGCTCCGGTTCCTCCCCTCGGAATTTTTCAACGCCCTCCCCTATTTTATTACCCTGGTAACCCTGGTGATCTTCAGCGGCAAGGACTACGCCCCCCGCGCTTCGGGGCAGCCCTACGATAAGGGGAAAAGTTGAGTTATTGCAAAGTTGATCTGGACATTTTCTTAGGTTTTTGCTATGTTTAATATAAATGGCGCCGTACCCAAGCGGTAAGGGAGAGGTCTGCAAAACCTTTATGCAACAGTTCGATTCTGTTCGGCGCCTGTAGTTAATTCCTTATGTTATAAGGAATTAAGTGAACCGCCAGAAAACTGGCGTTCATCTTAACTCAAGAGTATGAGAAAACCCCTATGTGAAAGAACGGCTTTTCCATAAATTGAGGATTGACCGCACCCATACCACGAAAAGTCTGGAACGGGCAAAGAGGTACTGGATACCCTTATTTCGAAGGCCGTGCCATCGGGGAAATTCAGCGAGAAGACCTGCAAAAATTTTCAAACTGGCTTTTTACGGAAAATCCTGATGCTTCCGGCGCTACTTTGAAGCACATCTTTAACGTTGAGATTAAGGCTCTCCGCTGGGCCTTAGCTAATGGCATAATCCGCCATAATCCCATAGAGCAGCTTACCCCCTACTCTCAAAAGCTCAGAAAGCGCAGCATCCTCAAACCGGATGAGGTGGTTGAACTTTTTAAGCTCAAATGGAACGACCAAAGGGCTTTATTGGCAAATATTGTCGCCGTGTCTATCGGAATGCGTATAAGACAGATGAACCCAGAACCGTACCGGTAATCCCGGAAATACGGGATGCGCTCCGCAGGATGGGTAAGCTAAATCCCCACAATAACCGATTCATCTTCTTCTGCGAAAGAAATGACAGTATAACTACAGAGGGTACAATATTAAATAATTATCACAAGAAAATATTTTTTGATGATGATAAAAGTTATTTTTTTAAATTTCAGATGGAAGTGTTACCGCTTCGTTTTTGGCAAACTGAAAATTGTGCCCGGCTGATCTCAAAGACCGTAAAACCGTGGTTTACGGAAAGGAAACGGACTTTACCTACAGCAACTGCAAACCGGAAATGGACAAGGTAAATCGCATCTTCATTGAGCTCATGCTTGAGGGAGATGCCAACGGGCGGGGTTTCCAGTACCCCATCCCTACCTACAATGTTACCGCCGCTTTCGACTGGAGCAGCGACAACAAGTATTACCGCTGCTGTTTACGGGCTTCCTCAAGTCTTTTTTGAGCGTCCGCGTTATTCGGATCAAGCTGCAAGGTTTGGTTAAAGTCATTAATTGCCCGCCTGAAATCCTGATTCATGTAATAGGCCAGCCCGCGGTTGTTATAGGCATTAACATACCTGGGGTCCGTGTTGATTGCCTGGGTATAATCCGCTATGGCAGAATCATAATCACCCTTGTCGAAATAGGCATTCCCCCGGTTGTTATAGGAAACGCCAAGACTGGGATCAACCCTGATTGCCCGGGTATAATCCGCTATGGCCGAGTCAAGATCCCCTGAGTCCTTATATGCAATACCGCGGTTGTTATAGGCGGAGCCATTATTGGGATCAAGCTTGATGGACTGGGTATAATCCTCTATGGCCTTGTCCGTTTCACCCTTATTCTGATAGGAACGTCCGCGGTTATAATAGGCTGCCTGATCGGTGGGATCAAGTTTGATTGCCTGGCTATAGTCCGCTATGGCCTTGTCATAGTCACCCTTGTCGTCATAGGAGTACCCCCGGTTATAATAGGCTGCGATATTATTGGGGTCCAGGCTGATTGTCTTGGTATAGTCCGCTATGGCCTTGTCCGTTTCACCCTTGCTGTTATATGCATTCCCCCGGTTGTTATAGGCGGCGGTATCATTGGGATTAAGACGGATGGCCTGGGTTAGTTCTTCTATGGCCTTGTCATAGTCACCCTGATCATTATAGGCGGCGCCGCGGTTGCTGTAACCCCGGGAATCATTCGGATTAAGGTTGATTGCCTGGGTGTAATCCGCAGTGGCTTTGTTTAAATCACCCTTCTGGGTATAGGCGTCCCCTCGGTTGTTATAGGCAACGGCATAAGTGGGATCAAGCCTGATTGCCTCGGTAAGATCCGCAATCGCCCTGTCTGGGTCACCATTGTCGTAATACGCAACGCCGCGGTTGCTGTAGGTGAGGGCATCATTGGGATTAAGACTGAGCGCCCTGGTATAATCTGCGATAGCCCGATCATAATCCCCCTTGTCGTACCAGGTGGCGCCCCGGTTGCCATAGGCTTTGGCATTATTTGGATCAAGCCTGATTGCCTCGGTATAATCCGATATCGCCTGATCCGTATTGCCCTTGTTATGGTAGGCAAGCCCCCGGTTGTAAAAGGCAATGGCAGACCTGGGATTGATCATGATTGCCTGGGTACAGTCCGCTATGGCCTGATCATACTCACCCCTGTAATTATAGGCGGCGCTGCGGTTATTGTAGGCAAGGGCATAATTGGGATCGAGTTTAATGGCCTGGGTGTAGTCCTGAATGGCCCGGTCTATATCACCCTTGTTATTATAGGTATTACCCCGGTTATTATGGGCGGCGGCGGACTCAGGGTTGATCACGATGGCCTGGGTATAGTTCGCTATGGCCTGATCATAAAGCCCTGAGTTATTATAGGCGCTGCCGCGGTTGATATAGGAAAGGGCATCATAGGGATTGATTCTGATTGCCTGGGTGTAGTCTTCAATGGCCCGATCATAAAGCCCCTTGTTATTATAGGCGCTGCCGCGGTTGATATAGGCCCGGACATAATCGGGATTAATGCTGAGGGAACGGGTGTAATTCGCTATGGCCGAATCATAATCGCCCTTGGCGGAATAGGCGTTTCCCCGATTGTAATAGGCGGTGATAAGATTGGAATCAAGCCGGATGGCCGCGGTGTAATCCCCTATGGCCGAATCATAATCACCCTTGACGTAATAGGCGTCGGCGCGGATGGTGTAGGCCCAGGTATGATCAGGTCCCATTTCAACTGCCCTGGTGTAGTCCGCTATGGCCCGATCATAATCGCCCTTGGCGGAATAGGCGTCCCCGCGGAGATTAACAGCGGCCTCATAATTGGGATCAATGCGGAGCGCCTGGGTGTAGTCCGCTATGGCTGAATCGTAATCGCCCTTGGCATGATAGGCAATACCGCGGAAAAAAGAGACATACGGATTGGTCGGTTCATACCGGAGCGCCTGGGTGTAATCCGCTATGGCCGAATCATAATCGCCCTTGTTAAAATAGGCGTTGCCCCGGTTATTAAAGGCGTCCGCATTAAGTCTGATTGCCTGGGTATAGTCCGCTATGGCCGAATCATAATCGCCCTTTCCGGCATAGGCGTTGCCTCGGTTAACATAAACCGATGGATCATAGGGATCAAGCCCGCTTGCCCAGGTGTAATGCGCTATGGCCTGATCATATTCGCCGTTTTCGTAATACCTGTTGCCGCTGTCCAGCAGGGCCTGGAGATCCCCATAGTCCTGGGCCGCCGCATGGCCTGTAAACAGCAGCGCAAACAGCGTTATTGCTATTGCCAACTTCTGCATATTTCCCCTAAGCCTAATATCCCCGCGCTTGCCGTACAATTTCAAGGTTCTGTTTTGCACTGACAAAATCGGGATCAATGCTGAGCGCCTTGGTAAGATCTTCTATGGCCGCGTCATAATTGCCCATGTTGAAATACGAAGTGCCGCGGCTGGTAAAGGCTGCGACAGAATCGGGATAAATCCGAATTACCTGGGTATTATCCGCTATGGCCTTCACAAAATCGCTCTTCTTGTAATAAGCATTACCGCGGTTGTAATAGGCGGTAGCGGAATCAGGATTAATACTGATGACCTTGGTATAGTCCTTTATGGCCTTGTCATAATCGCCCCTGGCGTAATACGCCATACCGCGGTTTTGATAAGGGGCGGCAGAATCAGGATAAATTTTGATGACCTTGGTATAATCCGCGATAGCCTTCTTGTAATCTCCATTTTTTATATACGCGTTCCCCCTGCTGGTATAGACAGCGGCGGGATTGGCCTCAAGCTTGATTACTTTGGTATAATCCTTGATGGCCCTCTTATAATCGCCCCGGTAGGCATACGCAAGGCCGCGTTGATTATAAGCAGCCGCAAACCTGGGATAAAGTTTAATGGCATCGGTGAAGTCCGCTATTGCCGTATCATAGTCTTCCTTACCGGCAAAAGTTATACCCCGTTCCAACCGCGACGCTGCGTCACCCTTGGCTCTGGTTGTCACACAAGAAGTACAGAGCAGCATTACCACAACCGCAGTCATTAAAATCTTTTTCATTATTTTTAACCTCCAGGTGCGGTTAATACTTAAACCCTCCCCCCTTGAGGGGAGGGTTCGGATAAATGGGGTTCTGCTTATTCGTTTACCACGACAGGCTCGCTTACTGCGGGTGTGGACTTCAGCTTTGCCTTGTCCAACTGCTCATCCAGTAATTTGGTCGCCAGCTCAGCCTTTTCAGCAGGGGAGAGCGGGACAACTTCAGCGATAACCGTTTTGGAAATATCGGCGGCGGTTTTGTCGGCGTTCTCTTTCGACCAGAGGACCTTAACCCACCAGGTACCATTATGGTCCACTTCCCGCTTGCCCACCTTTACACCGTTTAATTCGATGTTGGTCAGCTGCTGCCCTATCCGCTGGGATACGGCATCCTGCGAAAAATTGTATTCGCTTCCTGCGCTGTTCCCCTGATTTTCCGCATAATCGGTAATCTTGCCCTGGACCTGGACATTTAACTGGAACGCAATATCCTGGCGGGCGCGGGCCTCGGCCATTTGAATCGACAGCTGAGGTGATGAGCTTTTCGCGCTGCCAATACCGATAACATATTGATTCTGTTCTTCCAGACTCGGATCGAGTACCCAGGACGGTATGGCCGGATCACCGGGCTCCTGCCCCTGCTCGGCGGGCTTAACAAAGGATGGGGCCCTGACATTCTTGGCATCTTCGACAGTGGAAGTACCAGAAATAACGGCAGGCTCCGTAACCGGCTGGGGCGCAACGGGCTGACCCTGGATAGGATCTGCCGCAGCCTGATTCCCGATAGACTCAGGAGGCTGTACTATATTTACAGCGGCAGCCTGCTCGGCCTGTTTCTCCGCCAACAGGCTGTCCAAATTCTTCTGTTTGCTGTTTGACAGCTTACCCTTTGTCTGCAACTCGGTCTGCAGACTGGCCAACTTTTTCTCTTTTGCGGCTGTCAGCGCAAAAAGATCAGACGGGATGGTAAAAAACAACACGGCGGCCAGGGGAAGCAGCCATAAAACGGGTGATTTTTTCATCAGAAACTCCTTTGATGGATATTTTTAGTTCCCTTACGGGAACATAAAGCCCTGTTTCAAACCCGATCAAATTCCCTTCCCCTGACTCGATCTCTACTTACAGTATAATTAGAGCGGGGATGGGTGTCAAGGAAGGGTTTTGTATAACCGATAATTGGAATAAAGGGCACGGACAGGCTAAAATGAGACTGTAGGGTCATCTTTATCCTCCTTGACAAGATCACTACCTCTATCTTTTCGGCAGATTTAGCCTGAAACTTTAGTTTTATTTATCAAATACCCCACCAGAGACAGCTAGGAATCAAACAGCCCCGGACTTTCCTTTTTGTCCTGTGTCTGCCGCTTCTTCCCGCCATGCCCTTTTATACCCGGTGAGGCAAAAGATTCCTTCCAGGACTGGAGATGGTGCAGTGCCTCCATGGGGGTCATGTTGTCGATGTCCAGGGAGGCAAGGCTTGCCAGAAAACGGTTTGCCTGAGCAGTATCGGCCGTCTCCGCCGAAGCGGCATTTTCCCCGGCTCCCGGCGGCGGGGAAAGGCGCCCGGCGCTGTTTTCCGCCCCCGGTAAGGAGCGATAAAGCTCCTGGCTGCGCTCCTGGAGCCGTTCCATAATGTGGGCCGCCCGTTCCAGAACCCGATCGGAAAGACCCGCCAGGCGGGCCACATGGAGGCCGTAGGATTCGGCTGCGGGGCCTTCCTTCAGTTTCCGCAAAAAGATGATTTCACCGTTTTTGTCCAGCACTTCCATGGAACGGTTGGCCAGCCGGGGGTGGCTGATAAGGGACAGCTCATGGTAATGGGTGGCAAAGAGGGTGCGGCATTTGATCTGGTTTAAAAGCTCCTCGCTTACCGCCCAGGCGATGGAGAGGCCGTCCTTGGTGCCGGTGCCCCGGCCCACCTCGTCCATGATCACCAAGCTCTGCTCCGTGGCGGTGTGGAGGATGTAGGCGGTCTCGTTCATTTCCACAAGAAAAGTTGATTCCCCCCGGGCCAGGTTATCCGATGCCCCCACCCGGCAGTAGATCCGGTCGCAGAGGCCGATATGGGCTTCCCGGGCGCTTACAAAGCTCCCCATCTGGGCCATAAGGGCGATCAGCGCGGCGGAACGGAGGTAGGTGGACTTCCCCGCCATGTTGGGCCCGGTGATAAGGGCAAAGGACGCCGCGGACGCGCCTTCCGCTGCCGGCATTCCCTCTGCCGCAGGGGCGCCCTCCCCGCCCAGGATGATGTCATTGGGGATGTATTCCCCGGAAGGCAGATGGGCCTCCACCACGGGGTGCCGGCCTTCGATGATGTTAAGCCGGTTCCCGTTGTCCACAAGCGGCCTGACCCAGCCCCGGACCGTAGCGGCCCGGGCAAGGGACTGGGCCGCGTCGATCTCGGCGATCCGGTGAGCGGCGGCAGCAAGCCCGCTCAAGCGCCCCTTGGCCTTTTCCCGCAGTTCCAGGAAGAGCTGTTTTTCAAGATCGATGATTTTGTCCGAAGCGCCGTTGATCTCCGACTCCAGTTCCGCAAGCCGGTCCGTGGTAAAGCGCTCCCCCCCGACAATTCCCTGACGGCGGATAAAATGGGCGGGGACCTTGGAAAGGTGGACCTTGGTCACCTCAAAGAAATAACCGATCAGCCGGTTGTACCGGATTTTAAGGCTCGGTATGCCCGTACTGTTCCGCTCTTCCTCAAGGTAATCCTCCAGCAGCTGCCGGCCGTTATCCCGGAGCTTCCGCAATTCATCCAGCTTGCCGTTGTACCCGGCGCGGATAAGGTTCCCCTCGGTTAAGAGGATCGAAGGCTCATCACAGAGCCCCCGTTCCAGGAGGTCCCGAATCTCCATGAGCCATGCAAAGCCGTCAACCGCAATACCGGCGCCCGCTGTTTCTGCCGAAGCATCCCCTGCGCCTTCCGCCGTAAGGGATTTTGCGGATTCGGATTCAAAACAAAGTGAAAACTGCGTGGGCAATTTCCTTGTAAGTTCTTCAATCTTATTGAAGGAATCAAGGGCGTTCTTTACCGCAAGCATGTCCTTGCCGTGGGCCTTGTCCATGGCGATCCGCGCGCCGAGCCGTTCCAGGTCCGGGGTTTTCCCCAGGTATTCCCGGAAAAGCCCAAGCTGTTCCTGGGAACGGTAGAGGGTTTCCACCATGTCCAGCCGCCTGTTGATATCATCAATGTTCCGCAGGGGGTGGAGGATGCGCCATTTCAAAAGGCGGCGGCCCATGGCGGTACGGGTTTCATCCATCACTTCCAGCAGGGAGAAGCGCAGGTCCCCGTCCCGGAGGTTATGGGTCAGTTCCAGGTTCCGCTGGGTGGATTCGTCGATGCCCACGTATTCGCTGTCCTGGTAAAGGGTGATGGAGCGCACATGGGGGATAAGGCTTTTCGCCGTATTATCAAGGTAATCGAGCAGGGCCCCGGCGGAAAGAATTTCAGGGCTGTCATTTGCCATGCCGAAGCCCTTGAGGCTTGCCAGGCCGAACTGTTTTTCCAGCCGCCTCCGGCTCCTGTCCATATCGAAGAGCCAGTCCGCCCAGCGGTTCACCACCAGAGCCGGACGGTCCAGGATTGCCCCGGCAATGCGGCCGTCCTCTTCCAAAAGGGATTCCTGGACGATCATCTCCTTTATCTGGAGCCGTTCCAGTTCCTGCCGCAGCCGCTCCACCGCTCCGCCCCCATGGGCGCCCCCTTCAGAGGGGAAAACCGTGGCATGGAAATCCCCTGCGGATAAATCAATATAGGCAAAGGAAAGGGCGCCGGGGGCATGGATGGCGGCGCCGGGGGTATGGACGCCGGGGGCAGAAGATAGACATGCCAGATAGTTTGAACTGCCCTTGTCCAGAAAATCGTCATCCACGGTGGTGCCGGGGGTGATCACCTCCACCACCTGACGTTCGATAATGCCCTTCCCCGGAGCGCTGAGCTGTTCGCAGACCGCGACTTTTTTCCCCAGCTTGAGAAGCCGGGCAATGTAGGAACGGCTGGCATGGTACGGGAGGCCGCACATGGGCAGACCGTTGCGGCTGGTGAGGGTAAGGTTCAGCAGGGCGGAAACTTCAAGGGCATCTTCGGCAAACATTTCATAAAAATCACCCAGACGGAAGAAAAGCACATCCCCCTGATGATCACGTTTTATCCGCCGGTACTGGTCAAGCATGGGACTCGATTCACCGGAACTCATACATTCCTCCTGGGACTTCAACCGAGGCCCGTATGGGCCGAAGGTTCCCCCTTGAATCTTAGCTTGAATTTCGGCTGGAAGTTTTTTTGTTTTGTCTAGCGGCCAGCCTTTGATGCTAAGTTTTGTATCAGTTTATCAGTAATGTCCACTGTTGGGCTATACCATAGTATACCGTTTTTTTCTTTCAGGTTAAGCACCATGCTGTAGCCCTCACTTTCGGCGATAAAACGGATCTCGTCGTAAACCTGATCCAGAAAGGAACCGGACTGGGTAAGCTTATTTTTTTGGTCCTCAAGCTCCGCCGTCTTTACCTGGAAATATTCTTTCAGATATTCGGACTTCCGGTAAATTTCATTTTCCAGCCGCAGGGCCTGGGTCTGATCCTCCCGGGCCTGGGCGTCCAGATGGGAACTGCGGAGACGCTGAATTTCCGCGGTCATCCGGTCAATCTCGGCCTGGACCTTGGAACTCCGCTCCTCAAAATCCCGCACGGCCCGGCTGTCCCGGAAGAAGGCCGTATAGACACGGGGCAGGTCCACCACGGCGAAGCGGGTAAGCTGCTGGGCCTGGAGGGCCATCCCAAAACCAAAGATCATTAAAACGGTAAAAAGAAAGTACCTTTTCATCTTCTCAATCCTTAATACGAAGTCATGGCAAAGGACAGGACAAAATCTACCCCGCTGTCGGGATTATCATTGGAAAAGACGGCCCCCTTCTGCCATTGTACCTGCCCGTCTACGGTCTTGAAGCGCTTGGCAAAGCTGAAACGGAAGGGGAACTGGGGTATGGTAAACCGGATTCCGCCGCCGAAACTGAAGCGCATATTATCAATACCAAAAGCGGCAAAGTATTCCCCCTGGGTGCTTTCAACCCCGGCAGCGTCAAAGA
>BOAU01000051.1 GCA_026002025.1 Spirochaetia bacterium
AGAACCGGTTCCCGACAACGCAGTGGAAGCCATTGCGGAAAACATGATCGAAACAGACGAGGTCCCAAAGGATCAGGTGGTGGTCGCGCCGGGAACCATTACGACCCCGCAAAACAATACCCCCGTTGCAGAAGTCTACCTTCCCCAAAGCAAAATTTCAGTTCTTCCGCAATTTGATGAAATGAAAATACGTCAGAACATGATCTATCCCCGCATTGCCCGGGATTCCGGCATTGAGGGAACCGTCTACCTGGAACTTTTTATTGATCGCTCAGGGGTGGTACAGCAGATCCGGATTTTAAAAGAGGACCCGCCGGGCCGGGGCTTCGGCGATGCCGCGATCAGGGCCTTTGAGGGAATCACCGCCAAGTCTCCGGCACAGGCGAACGGAGAAAATGTTTCCGTGCGCTACCGGTATCCGGTGAGCTTCAGGCTGAGGTAGTAATTATTTCTTCACGGTTTCAATCCACACTGATTAAGTATAGAATTCTTTAGGATTTAAACCACGAACCTCCCCCGCGTTAGCGGGTTCTTCAAACCGCACGAAAAAGCACGAAATTGCATAAAAATGTTCGTGTCTTTAGTGTGGTTCGTGGTTAAATTCTTAAGTTTGTCCGTTTTTTTGGGATTAGATAGTTAAGAAATTATTTCGGCCCGTATAGCGGAGCCGCGGCTTTACTTTTGAAGCCTTAACAGGCTACTACCGTTACATCATCTCCGGTAATCCATCTGAGCCGTTCGCTCCAGGCGGGCTTTTCGGTACGGCGGTCGAATATGACAAGATAACACCGAACCGGTTCTTTCCCTTTTGCGCGGGCGGCCACCGGCTGCTCTGAAAACCGTTCCCGGTAGCCCAGGGTCTGCGTTATGCCCTCCTCCATCAATGTTTCAAAACTTTTTCCCTGACGCAGCAGTTTTATCTCTATGATATTCCACTGCCCATGGTACTCAACGGCCAAATCCATACGCCCCCGTCCGGCAGCGTATTCCCGCTCTATCCGGCCTGAAACATTGGTAACCCGCTGTAAGAAAGCCATAAGCAAAAGATGGGGGAACGCTTCGGAATAGTCCAGTTTCTGTTCCCACACTTCCGAATTGTTCTGCCAGAAGGATTGAAAGGCCTTAAGCAGAGCGTCCATGTCCAGCGTCCCGTCAGACTTCTCCCACTTCCATTCCGGTGCGGGTATCGCCAACTGTGCGCCGTAGGTGATTTCCCGGGCAATGACTTCCCGGTAGATGGGATTTGCCACCTGGGGGGTTCCCTGTTCTATGCTCACCAGCCCCAGATCCAGACACAGGCGGAATGGCTCTCCCTGGGCCAAAAGAGGGTCAGGTTCCCCGGTAAGGAGGGATTCCATGACGCTGCGGATTTTGGGATCTTCCAGCCGGTAGGCCAGGGCGTCCAGGTGGGTCTCCCGGGCCTGTATCATCTGTTCCCGGGCTTCCTCAACATGTTCGACCGTAACCGTTTCAGTACTGTCTTCATCCAGGATCCGCATGGTTGCCCGTTTAAAAAGGGAATTGACAATCCAGGGCTGGCCTTTGGATTGTTCATACACATAGTCCAGGGCTTCCTGGGTTATCTCCTGGCCGGTTTCGGCAGTCCTTTGGGCAAAGAGCCGGGATATAGCTTCCTTTGGAAAATTGGAAATTCTTGCAGAATCCTCTTTAACATTGAAAGGGGAACCAGGAGTTACCGGAATTCCACCTTTGGCAGCGGTGATGTAATCTTTGAGATCCCGCATCCCGACCAAGGCTATGGAAACGGGGAAAGTCCCCACTCCGCGTCCGGCAAAGCCTCCCCGGAGCTGGCGCAGAAAACTGATAAGGGTTTCATCCACCAGTACATCTACTTCATCAAAAAGGACAACCAGCGGTTTGGGGGCCGTAAGCTTTGCCCAATTGCCCAATATGCTTCCCAACATCAAGAGGGGGGACATTTCGCCGAGTTCCGGTACAGGAATACCAAACTGCGACGCAGATTCCCTAAGCGCCGCACAGATCGCCGGCATTGCCCGTTCCGGTTCGGTTACGCCCTGGCAGCTTTCCACACTCACATAACAGGCTATCGCTTCTTCGCCGGAGTTGATCTCCCTCATCCAGCTTTGGAGAAAAGTAGTTTTCCCGGTCTGCCGGGGGGCGTGAAGCACCCAGTAGAGCTTATCGCCGATGTAACGGTGAAGCTGTGCGCCCACAAGCCGTTCCTCCGGGGGCAGCATATAATGATCTTCCGGGTTACAGGGGCCGGTAGTATTGAAAAAATGTCTTGTCCGTTGTGCCATTCTGTCTCAAGTATAGGCTGAAAAAGGTAATATGAAAAGTATTTATTGAAATGTGGAAAAGAAAATAAAGGATGTCAATCGGGTTCCGGATGAGTTATTAAGGACACATTACCTGTGACCGCATAATATTCAGCAGCCTTTCCTCGATCTCCGCCGAAGCCGTTGATCCGTAGCGCCGTTCATTCTGAGGCAGTGTTACTTTCTCATCAAAAATGATGCCGGATGGCGGATTTCCCAAAACGATGATCCGGTTTCCCACATACACCGCCTCCCGTGGATCATGGGTCACAATTATAGCGCGGCGGGGAAATTCATGCAGCAGCCTATTGGTTAAATCCATAAGCTGTATCCGCAAAGGGATGTCCAGTGACTGAAAGGGTTCGTCCATCAGGATTATCTGGCCGGGGTATGCAAAGGCCCGGGCGATACCGGCGCGCTGCCGCTGGCCGCCTGAAAGCTCGGAAGGCAGGGCGGCGATTTTATCCCCAAGGGAAACCAGATCGAGAAAATGCCGGGCGCGGTTTTCAGCCTCGGTTTTCCCCATAAGGCCGGCAATGGGGAGCATCACATTTTGCAGTACGGTCTTCCAGGGGAGAAGCCGGGGCTCCTGAAAGACAAAAGATATATTTCCGCCATCCGCAGTATTACTACCATCAAGCGGTTTGAGCAGCCCTGCGATGAGCCGCAACAGGGTAGTTTTACCGCAGCCTGAAGGCCCCAGTATTACGGTGGGACTGTCATCCCACTTAGGACTGTCGTCCCCCAATTCCAGGTTTAAATTTTTAAAGAGGGGTTTTTCGCCAAAGCCGAAGGAAAGATTTTTTATCGATATCGAAGAAAGTGTGACAGGATCCATTACTGTTTCTGCCGCCTGTTAAAGAATTTGATGGCCAGGCTCAGAAGCAGCTGGCTTAAGGCGGCGGCTAAAATAGTTCCGGCGGTCCAGGCAAACAGTTCCGCCGTTTCAAGCTGAACGCGGGCGCGCTGCATGCCGGTCCCCAGGGCCAGGATGGGCTGGACCAGAACTTCCGCGGCGACCACCACTTTCCAGCAAAGGGAAAGGGAACTCCGGAGGCCCCCGATAATAAAGGGGGCAATGGCGGGAAGGTACAGGGAAACGAGCCGTTCACGGCGGGATAGATTATAGACGGTAAAAAGTTCGGCCAGTTTGGGGTCCACCGATTTGATACCCGCCATGGTATTTGCGGCCATCACCGGAAAGACCATGAGGAAGGCGGTAAAGAGCGGGGTCCGGTCCGTCCCAAGGATGAGAAATGCGATGAGGATCACCGCCATCACCGGGGTGGCGGAAACTACCGTAAAGAGGGGCTGGAAAAAACCTGCCGCCCGCCTATCAAGCCCGCCGGCTATGCCCACCGCAATCCCCAAAGGGACCGAAAGGGCAACGCCCCCCATCACCCGGAGCCCACTCTGCACAAGGGATAACAAAAATCGTTCATTTTGAAAAAGGACGAAGAGCCGCCGTAACACCGGCAGGGGGCCGGGGAAGATCAAAGGACTCCCGAAAACCAAGGAACCTAGCTCCCAGAGTAAAAGGAGGGCGGCGATACCGAGTAAAAACCAGGGCAGGGGAAATCCCGCCCCCTTCTTTTCATTTAAGATAAAAATTATCCTTGGGGAGCGAGCCGCCGATGGAAACGGGATCAAATTCCAGGAAAGCCCGGAAAAGGGATTCCAGCGCGGGCCGGGCCTGGTCCGCAGGAATATAAACATAGTTGCTCCGGGGTATGGCGGCGCTTATCACCTGCGCCCTGAGCCCCAGGTATTTTTCCACCAAGGGCCCCGCCGCCGCCGGATTGGCGATCACCCATTCCACGGAAGCCTTAACCGCGTCCAGAATGGCCCGCAAAGCTGCGGGCTGGGACCTGGCAAATTCGGCGTCCACCACCAGCACCGTCATGGGGTAGTTCTCCCCTCCCCCGGCCCTAATCCACTCATCCTGAATATTGGACACCACTTTAATGTTTGCATTGCCCGACCGGGCCATGGTGGCGAAGGGTTCAGGCAGCAGCGCATAGGAGACCCGGCCCGTTATGAGGAGCTGTACAATGGATGGGGGCAGGTTGGAATAGTTCAGCGTCACGTCCGTATCGGGTTTAAGGCCATGCCGGCTGAGGATGCGGCGGAACACATAGTCCGGGGTGGCGCCCTGGCCGGCCACTTCCACGGTCTTGCCCTTGAGGTCTTCAATGCGCTGAACCGCCGGATCAGAGGAAAGGAGGCTCAGCATCCCCGTACCCAGCACCGCCGCCGCCTGTATGTTCTTCCCGCCGGAGGCGATCTTTGCCGCCGCGTTTGGGGGCAGAATCCCCACCTTGGCCTGTCCCGATGTAAAAAGGGCGGCCATCAAACTTGCGTCCGCCAGAACTTCGGTCTTTATATCGAATCCGCTTGCTTTTGGGGGATTATCAAAAAGCCGGACCATGCCGACCCCGGAAGGCCCGTTAAGGGTATATACGGTCAGGCCGACAGGCGACTGGGCGGCCAGGAATCCCGTCAGCGCCCATCCGAAGATGCACAACAAAGTTAGTTTCTTCATATAATTTTTCATGGGATTCTTATACCTTATTTTTTTAATAAAGTAAAGGGGCGGGAAAGAGAAGCAGGAATTCCAAATTCGAAAAAACCACGGACCACACAGACAACACGGACAAAAGAAAAGATAGGAAAGTACGAGTCCGTGAGGGTCCGTGTGGTCCGTGGTTAAATTTGGAATTCCTCAAAGAAAAGAGCATCCTGATTGAACCGCCGCGCATCCTGATGCCCTATCTAGGGTATGAAAACCGCGAAACTGATTTTTTTGATCCGGGAATTTTTCTTTCCGCGGGGCTGTGCGCTCTGCGGCGCCGCCCTGCAGGACGGTGAAGAAGCGTGGTACGGCCTCTGTCAGGACTGCCGTAAGAGTCTGGACAAGGGGGACAATTCCCCGGAGCATCCCATCGAACACTGCTCCATCTGCGGCAGGCCCCTTATATCGGAAAGGGACATCTGCCTTTCCTGCCGCCGGACCGGAGAAGGCGAAGGCCGCAGTTGCGAGCGCAATTGCACCAGGATCGCCGTTGTCTATCCCTACTCGGGCCAATACCGGAAACTGCTGGGGGCCTACAAATTCGGCAAAAATCCGGCATTAGGGCACTTTCTGGAAGAAAAGATACGGGATACCCTAAATCGTTTAACAAGCCAGAATGTGGTGTTATGCCCGGTGCCGCCGAGGCCCGGCAAGATACGCAAGACCGGCTGGGATCAGGTTGAATACCTGGCGAAACTGCTGGAACGGGATCATCTGTTGGTCCGCCGCTGCCTGAAACGGCTTCCATCCCAAAGCCAGAAAACCCTGGACCGGGAACACCGCCTGACAAACCTCAAGGGCCGCTTCATTACTGTCAAAAAAATTCCCAGGGAAGTGATCCTCTTTGACGACGTGATCACCACCGGGGCCACCCTGGAGGCCTGCGCCGCCGCACTCAGGGCTGCGGGGGCGGAAAAGGTCTACGGGATAGCGCTGTTTTACGATTAGGGGCGGAGCCATAAATCCCCTCTAGGGCCTTAAGGTCTCCCTGACGCACTCACTAAGGGCGGTATTCAGACGGTTTATCAGGTCCAGGCGGAGCGGTTTGGGGAGTTGGAGCAGAAAATCATCGGCGGTGTCCAAATTGCCGTATCGGTCCCCGGATTCGTCCATGAAAAAACGGTAGGGTTCCACTTCCAGGGCCTGGGCTATCTTTTCTATTAATCTAATAGAAGGAAACCGGCTTCCCATCTCGATTTGTCCAATATAACTGACGTCGGTCCCGCATATCTCGGCCAGTTTCATCTGGGAAATTCCCTCAATCTTCCTGAATTTTTTTAAATTTAGGACAAAATCCTGCTTCATCCCCATGTTTATATGCTAATTGCTAATAAAGCCTGTTGACAATTGATAATTTGCTAATATACTATAGAGATTATTAGCATATTGCAAATAATTGTAATATTGTACATTGATGACAAGAATCCGATCATAAAAAATTTATGACGGAGCAAGGAGGATCGATATGAAAAGATATAGAATGCTTTTAGCGGGACTGGCAATGCTCGTATTGCTGGGCGCCACGGTATTGACCGGTTGTGACCTGCTCAACGAACCGGAGACGACAACCACGACACCGGACCCTGATCCGGAGCCGGTCCCTGAGCTGAGCAGCGATAAAAACATTACCGTATTTAACTTTGCCAGTCCTGCGGCAACGGGAATAATCTCCGGTACGGCTATCGTTGCGACCGTGCCCTATGGAACCGATGTTACCGGTCTGACACCCACAGTGACCCATACCGGGGCAAGCATCAACCCCGAAGGAGCGCAGAACTTCACAAGTCCGGTAAACTATACGGTTACCGCAGAGGACGAATCAACCCAGACTTATACGGTGACGGTTGTCGTGGCTTCGAATAATGCCAAGGATATTACCGGATTCAGCTTTTTCAGCCCTGCGGCGACGGGAATAATCTCCGGGACAGATATCGCCGTGAATGTGCCTTTTGGAACCGATAAAGTACACCTGACACCCACAGTGACTCATACCGGGGCAAGCATCTCCCCTGCAACAGCAACGGAGCAGGACTTCACAAACCCGGTAACCTATACGGTTACCGCGGCGGATAACTCAACCAAGGCCTATACGGTGACGGTAACCGTATTAGATCAGCCTAGTACAGTAACGATTGCGCCCATAGTACCCCAAGGCGCGCCGACTTTTAGCGGTGTTATTATCGGCGGGCAGCAGGTTTTCGAGGTAACATCTACCGCCGGAAGTATTGTCTGGTCGGTGAAAGGTTCCTGGGATAATAAGGCCACATGGACCACGGAGGGACTCAGGCCCGATACCAACATAACATCCGAAACCACAACCAGCGGAAGGCTGCGTATTTCCAACGAAGAAACGGCGGGATATCTGAGAATTACGGCAACATTGGCTGATAATTCCACTATATCGGGTTATCTGGATGCTAAAATGCTCTCTGCCAGCGAAACCCCGATGAGCCTGGCGGCTCTGGTACTGCCCTTTACGGATGGGAAGGGTATAACCGTTAGCGAAACCAGCGTTACCATTCCCACGGCTACCTCATTAACAGTACCTTTCGGTGAAACCCTTACGATTCCGATTGGAGCGACATTAAAAATTGAGAAGAATGATAGCCTTACCGATGATACCAGGACGATAAATGGTACAATTAGGGTACTGGGTACCCTTGATGTTGCGGACAAAACGATTGCGCAAGGCACCGGGACAGGAGAAATTATCGTACAAAGCAATGGTACCTTCATAGACGGAAACAAGGACGACACTGATGGCAACAAGCGGTTTAAGTTCTTGGCCACCGGTAAACAAGTCACCGTAGAAGGCGGCGGTGTATTGTGGACTGACCCCGCAGCTTGGGGCGATGCTACGGGGACTCCTGAGATCTTTATCGGTACAGACTCCGCGCTCGGTATCATCCGGCTGCCGCCGGATGGCACGGTTACGCTCAAGGTCAACGATACTACCACCAATAATTTGGATATTGATTTGGATGGGTATGTTGTTGTTCGCGGGCTATGGAAACCTAACGGGAAGGATATCATAACCGTTAAGAAGGGTGGTACCCTCAACGTGGAAAGTGCCGGATACATTTTACTTAAAGCTCAATCCAGTACCGACAACGCACTCATCCTTAGTGGCGGCACTGTCGGCACGGGTAGTACAGCCGGTGCTAAAATCCTCGGGTCGGGCAAAATCGTCGCTAGTAGCGCCTCTTATAATCCCAGTTCCCCTTCCGGTACCGAAATAGTCGGCGGTACAGGCGGCTGGCAAGCAGTAGGCGGTACGGTTGATGCTGATCGTATAGTCATTTCGTGGGCTACTGCTTCTGGAACATCCATCAAAGCGGAGGGTACCTTTCCGGTCTTAACTGCCGAAACCGGGGCAATTATTACCCAAAATTTGGCAGTATCCCACCCCCTCACCATTGAGACAAACACCACAATTAACCTGCAAGGCGATTTTTCTACAAGAAAAGGCAGCATTATACTAAAGAGAGGTACCGGTCCTGGAACGCTCAAGCTGGCAGATGACACGGCGTTTGTAAAAACCGGTAATAGCCCAATGAGTAATACAAAGAAAATACAGCCCCCACCTGCTGCCAGTCCTAATGCAGCAATTTCCGGTGTAGCCGGCTCCTCCGACGCCATGGCTCGGAGCAATGAAGGAGTTAATGGAATGCAGGGCTACTTGGCAGTTATTGTAGGTATCGCCGGCACCGGTGGGACTGTTATACCTGACGATACATCCGGGTCAGTTACTTTGAGCTCACAACTCGCTGTAACGGTCACCGACTAAGCATATGGAACAAGCTTAGCAGTGAAGGGCTATATAATCCCCCGCCGCCAAGTCTGCGCCCTATGGCCGGTTGTAAAAGAAAAGTAAGCGGTAAGCGGCCCTTGGATCGCTCGGTTTAAGGGCCGGTTTTACCGGGTTTGAAAGAAGTAAAGTAGAGTTTTCCTTTTTAAAAGAGGCTTCAATGAAACAGAAGACAAATAAATCGGGCTTGAGAGCGCGGGCCGCGCTGTTCGCCTGTTTTGCACTGGTTCTGGCGCTCCCTTTGGGCGCCCAGACGGCTGAGCCGCAGTTCAGCGCTGCGGATCTGGAAAAGCCTGCGGCGAATGAGGCCTATACGCCCCGGTCGGGGGTCTTTGAGGCCAGCATGGGAACCATCAGCTCCGATGTAGACTCTTTTATGTCGGTCTTTGACTTCAGCAATTTGAAGCCCCTTAAGCTTTTTGGCTATATGGGCCTTGACGGCTCAATATCGGGGGGGCTCAACGGCGGCTTTGGAACCAATATCGGCAAGGTGTATCTGGGCATTTCCTACGGCGGCACCGCGATAGGCGAAGTGGTCCGTCTGATCCCCGATCAGAACATGGTCGATAATGTGAGCCATAACAGCCTCAATGTGCTGGTGGGCTTCGGGATCGTGGGAATCAAGCTCGGTTTTTCGGAGTATATTGAGGCCGAGGACTTTACCGACGGGAATATCCGGGAAATCAGCCTTAAGCCGTCCCTTGAGGCGGGCTTTAATATAAAGACCGGCCCGATTCAGATTCGCCCGGCAATCCGCGGGGCCTTCGATCTCCATAACTATCATACCACAACCACAGTTGGCAATGATACGCAAAAAACCCTAACGGATTTTACCGAACCTTCAGTGGGCCTGACCCTGGGCTTTGATTTTCTCCATTCGGAAAAAGACCTATTGCAATTGGATATTGCTGCGGATGGAGCCATGCGGTTGTATAAAAGCAGCGGAAAGGACGGAATCAGCGCCACCTTGACCAATGCAGGCGGGGTAACAAAGGATGAAGCCTCAAAGATTGGGGATGTACGGGTTACCGCGAATACCGCAATCCACTACCGCAGAAATTTCAACCAACGCCTTACCCTTGGCATTAAGGCAGGCGGCGATGTAAGTTTCGATTATCTAAAGCTGCCCCAAACATCGGCCTCTGCCCCGGATTTTGAATACACCGGAATGGTTACCGCGCTGTCCATTACACCCAACCTTGATGTGGGCGCCCAGGTCAACCTGATCCCTGAGCACTTTTCCCTGTACGCGGGGCTTGGGGCTTCGATAATGACCTTTTCACAGTCAGATATAACAGACATCGTAACAAAGATAAGCGATAAAACCAGTACAAAAACCGTGACAAACAACTCCGAAATTGAGTGGATGCCATCCCCGTCCCCGCGGGCCGCCATCGGCCTGAAGCTGAACTTTACGGCGAACACGGCCATAGATCTGCTGGCAAGGGCAGAGGGTTTGGATCTGACATCCATTGAGTCAACGAAGTTTACAGCGCTGTTTACCATGAAGAAATAGAAGGATGATGCGGTGAAAAAAGAAATAGGAAAGATACTGATCCTCTTATGCAGCTTGTCATTACTATTTCTCCCGGGCTGTTCCAGCATTCTGGAATACTGGAACCTGGAAACCATTATGGAACTTTCAGGATTTGCCTCCCCTTCCCAGAACACCGCCGCCGGTGAAGACACCCCTTCCACAGAAGCCGGCAAAGCATCCGATGAACCCGCAGCCGCAGAGCAGGAAGAAACAACCCAGGATGAACAGTCCGCCGGACAGGGGACGGACCGGCAAGAAGATTCACCCGCCGAACAGGGAACCCAGGCGGCCGAACAAGAAAAACAGGCCGCTGAGCAGGAAGGGCAACCCGCCCAAGCGCAGCCGACTCAGCAGGGAACGCAGCCTACACAGCAAGCGGTACAGCCCACGCAGCAGGAAACGCCGCCCGCCCAAGCGCAGCCTGCACAAACACAACAGCCTGCCCAGCAGGCAGCGCCGCCCGCACAATCACAGCAGCCCGCCCAGCAGACAGCGCCATCCACACAAACACAGCAGCCTGCCCAACAGGCAGCGCCGCCCGCACAATCACAGCAGCCTGCCCAGCAGACAGTACAGCCCGCACAAACACAGCAGCCTGCCCGGCAGGCAGCGCCGTCCGCCCCATCACAGCCGGCGCCGCAAGCGGCGGTTGCTCCAGGCGTGGGTGTGGCGGTAATCAATCCTTCGCAGACGGAAGCCCAGAAAAAAGCCGAAGAGGAAGCCGCGCAACAGGCTGAAGCCCAGAAACAGGCCGCAGCAGCGGAAGCTGCACGGAGAGCCGAAGCCCAGAAGAAAGCTGAAGCAGAAGAAGCCGCACGACAGGCCGAGGCACAAAGGCAGGCCGCTGCTGCGGAAGCCGCACGGCAGGCTGAAGCCCAAAGGCAAGCCGCTGCTGCGGAAGCCGCACGGCAGGCTGAAGCACAAAGGCAAGCCGCTGCAGTGGAAGCCGCGCGGCAGGCTGAGGCACAAAGACAAGCCGCTGCTGCGGAAGCCGCACGGCAGGCTGAAGCTCAGAAAAAAGCCGAAGCAGAAGAAGCCGCACGAGAGGCCGAATTCCAGCGGCAATTGGCTCAGGCGCAGGAAGCAAAAAAAGCGGCCGAAGAAGCAGCAATGGCGGCCCAGGATGCGGCGAAAGAGGCGCAGAATGCAGCCAGAGAGGCGCAGGAAGCGCTTGCTCAGCAGCAGGCCCAGGCAGAAGCCGCCAGGGTAGCAGCCTTGCCGCAGCCGGCCGGTAACGCTGCCGAAGCTGCCGGGGAACCGTCAACTCAAGTATCGGGAGCCTATACCGTTAAGGAAGGGGACACCCTTTGGGGCATCGCCGGAAATCCGGAAGTCTACAACGACCCCTATGCATGGCCCAGACTGTACGAGGCAAACCGGGAAAAGCTGGAAGACCCAGATAATCCGGATCTGATAGAGCCCGGCATGGTTGTCGATATACCCTGAGTTAATCCGCCTTCACCAAACTATTTGTCTCCTTCTCAATCCGACATTATTAGGATATAATTTTCCGCTGACAGGAGAATATGATGAGTAAAGCAACCCTTTCCTATGTGCTGGTGACTCCCTATACCGTTGCCAAGAGCCGGACCGGGGGGGTCATGGCGCGGCTTCTTTCCCAGTCGGACCTTGAACTGGTGGGGGCGCAGATGATTGCCCCGGACGAGGAATTTGTCAGGGAATACGCCGCGGCCCTGCGGAAAGAGAATCCAACCCCCAGCGTCACCCTTTTGGCGGACTATGTGGAACAGCGGCTGATCCCTTCGGGGGGCAGGCGGCACCGCACCCTGCTCCTCCTCTTCCGGGGAGAAAACCCCTGCGGCAAACTGACGGCAATCTGCGGGCACATCCATCCTGAACATCAGGAGTATCATTCCATAACTGGGGAAACCATCCGGGATACCTACTCGGACATCATCATGTCAGGGGACAAGGACGATCAGGTGAGTTATTTTGAACCTGCGGTTCTTACCCCCCGGACCCAATCCTGGGCCGATACAGACCTGGAACGGTTCGCCCGCTTCCTCAAGGGCCAGGACAACATCATAAAAAACATGCAGTACCCGGACCCTTCCCGGATCGAGCAGACTTTGGTGATCATCAAGCCCGATAACTGGCAGTACGCTTCATCAAAGCCGGGGACCATCATCGACATGTTCTCCCGGACCGGACTGCGGATTATCGGCATCAAAGTACACTGTTTTTCCCTGGCGGAAGCCCTGGAATTCTACGGCCCCGTGGAGGCGGCCCTGAAGGAAAAGCTGGCCCCAGTATTCGGAAAAAAGGCAAAGGAGATTCTTGAACAGGAATTCGGTGCTCCCTTAAGCGAGGACTGCGAAAAGGCCCTTGTCCGTGATTTTGGGGTGGAATATGCCCGTGGCCAATTCAACCGGATCATCGAATTTATGTCCGGTAAGCGGCCCGATAACTGCCCCGCCACAGAGCGGGATCAGAGCGGGACGGTCAAATCAATGATCCTGATCTATGAAGGGGAAAACGCCGTAAGCAAGATCCGGGATGTGCTGGGCCCCACGGACCCCTTAAAAGCGCCGGGAGGAACGGTACGCCGGGAATTCGGCAGCAATGTGATGGTAAACACCGCCCATGCCTCGGATTCGCGGGAAAGTTTTGAACGGGAACGGGGCATCGTCAAGACCGATGAGAATTCCCTGTTATCAATTATCAGCGACTATCTCTGTGGTTAATCTTCCTGGTATTCCTCATCCCAATCTTCGTAAAAGGCTGCGCTGTCCATAATTTCCAGCAGTTCCACTTTGAAGATCAAGGTTGAAAAGGGCGGGATCACTTCCCCGGCGCCCTGTTCGCCGTAGGCCAGGCTGGAGGGGATGTAAAAGATGTAGGTGTCCCCCACGCCCATAAGCTGGATGCCTTCGTTCCAGCCGGGGATCACCCGGTCCAGGGGGAATTCGGCGGCTTCGTTCCGCTGCCAGGTGCTGTCGAATACGGTCCCGTCCGTAAGGGTTCCCTCGTAGTCAACCCGCACCAGCGCCTCTCCGCCGGGTTTTGCCCCGTTGCCTGAGCTAATCACCTCGTATTGAAGGCCGCTTTCAGTGGTGCTTACCCCGGCCCGCCTGCCGTTTTCAGCCAGATATTGGGTTTCCTTTGCCCTGTTTTCCTCTGCCTGCCGGGCCATGGCCGCCCGGAAGGCGGTCTGTACCAATTGAACCGCCTCATCAAGGCTGTAGCGGGAATTTTCGCCCTCCACGGAGGCGCGGAAACCTTCGGTAAAGGCGGCATAATCAAATTCCAGGCCGGTCTGCTTTAGGTCCGAGCCCAGAACCAGGCCGAAGGCATAGCTTATATCCTGCTTTTCATCATACGAAGGCGGCTCCTCCGCAATGGGCTTGCCGTAAAGGGAAAAGGCCGCGGCAAACAAACAGAGGGCGATAAATATTTTTTTCATCATTGTATTGCAATAAGTTCCACGTCAAAGATCAGGGTTGAGAAGGGGGGAATCACCTGGCCGTAACCTTGCTCTCCGTATCCCAGATTGGAGGGAATATAGAAACGGTAGTTCGATCCCACGCTCATAAGCGGTATCCCTTCGGTCCAGCCGGGAATAACCCGATCCAGGGACATTCCCACCGGTTCACCGCCGGAGCCGTCAAAGGGTTCGCCTGAAAGAAAGGTTCCCTCATAGATGACCATAACCGTATCCGAGGCTTGAGGTTTCGGCCCGGTCCCTTCAGAAATTACCTCATATTGAAGACCGCTGGCAGTTACCTGTACGCCGCTTTTCCGGGCGTTTTCCGCAAGAAATTCAGCTTCCGCCTGCCTGAGAGGTTCGGACTGCTTGTCCATAAAGGCCGTATATGCGGTTTGAACCTTGGTAGCAGCCTCTTCCACGGTCATTTTTGTTTTTTTCCCCCCAAGGGCATCTTTTGTACCCTGTATAAAGGAAATATTATCAAATTTAATGCCCATAGATCCAACATCTGCCCCAAATTGCATACCCAGGGCATAGCTGGTGTCCTTATCCAGGACGAAAGCGTCAGCGTCAGCTGCTGTATCGATGGAATCGGCCTTTCCGCTCCCCTTACAGCCGATTAAAACCAGAACCACCAGGATGAAAAAAAGTGTTCGTTTCATGAATATATTCCAATAGAAAAGGATTTCAGGATATACAGCCCGAATAGCAGGCTTAAGCATACCGGGAAATCCTTTTATGGGGAAGGGCTATTTTGCCGGGACAAACCGGTAGCCCGCTCCGGCGGCCTCTACCCGGCCCAGGGCGGGATAGGCCAGATGCATCCCGGCGACAGGGACATTGTTCCGTGCCGCATAGTCCAGGATCTGCCTCCGGGCCGCCGCCGCCGCGACGGGGTCCGTATCATAACTGACGGAAGTATCCGGCAGGGGGAACTGGATGCCCTGAACGTGCATCAGATCCCCCCAAATAAGGAGTTTTTCCCCGTTGGACTCAAGCAAAAACACCGTATGCCCCGGGGTGTGCCCAAAGGCCGCGACCGCCCGTATCCCCGGAAGGAGCTCTGGAAGCCCCTGGCTTCCTTGAGTGCCGCTACCAATACTGCCGGGCAGAAAGGTCTCCACCTTTGTACTGTAGGGGGCCAGGGCGGCGCGGGCCCCCGCGTTGGCTGCGGTGTCCAGCCAATAATCCCGCTCCTGTTTGGCAAGGTAGACCTTTGCTTTGGGAAAAAGACTTTTGCCATCCTTCTGAAGGCCCCCGATGTGGTCACCGTGCATGTGGGTCAGGAGTACTGCGTCCACATCTTCAGGCTTTACCCCCAGCTGCCGCATGTTTTCAAAAATCGCGCCCCCGAAGCCGGAGTCCACCACTACCGTGTG
>BOAU01000052.1 GCA_026002025.1 Spirochaetia bacterium
ACTTTTGCCTCCTGTATGGGGGGGGGTGAAGACCCGGGTGTTTTTCAGCAGCGCCGCAAGTCCGTAGCCGCCGTACACCGAAAGGAGCCGGTCGGGGATATTGACGGGGATGCGGGAGATCATTTCCGCAATGGGCAGGGGAACATGGTTGAGCAGCAATCCTAAAAAATAGTATTTGTGCGGGACCAGGGATGTGCCGGATGCGGGGTCGAGCAGAAGAATGAGCCACGCGATAAGGCCCCCGGAAACGCTTATCACCAGGCACATTTCCAGGGAAAGGATCAAGAGGGCCGTAAGGATGTTAAAGGAGCCGGGCTTTTCGTTTTCCAATAGGTGATTGGAACGGCTGAAAAAAGCGGCGAGGATGACCCCGGAACCGCTGCAAAAAAAATAGAGTGCACTCAGCAGAAACTCATCGTTCAGGATTTGAAAGGCAAGCACCGTCAGGGCGGCACAGACACAGAGCAGCAGTTTTTTCAGAACGATGGTATACCGGTTCATCATTTTCTATGATAGGCTACTAAACGGAATGGAGCAATATGGCTTTACGGTTATGGCTTAAACCCCTGGTTTTTTTGGCGGTCTTTTCAGCGGCGCTTTGTGTCCCGGTTTTTTCAAAAACCGCAGTTTCTTCAGAAACCGCAGTTTCTGTGGAAGCAACGGATTCTGATGAGACCGATTCGGTGTATGCGGTACTGCGGAAATGGATCGCCGCGGAAACCGCCCTGGGGATTTACCGCGCATGGCCCGATGACGGCTTTATGGCGCTTCTTGCCCTGGAGGAAACGGCGGAGGCTGTCCGGGATTTTAAGCGGGGACACCAATACTACGCATATTCCATCAGCGGCTTTAGCCATGAGGCGCAGGTGGATGACATACTATCCCTGCTGGAGGATCTCGCCGCAGCGGTTCGAACAGGGCAGGCAGCGGGTTCCGCGCATACCGTAGATGCGGTCCGGGATACTATTATCGCGTGGCAGCAGTATGACGCCGCCCTGATGAATAACATTCAGTTAAACTATGTCTATCAAAACAGTATTTTTATTATCACCATTCTGGCGCTGGTATGTTTCCTGGTCCTGCAGCTGCGCAAAATAAAACAGGCCGATGCAAAGGCGGAACGGTCGGCGGCATTTTCCCGTGACATCATTCTGGCACAGGAACAGGAGCGGCAGCGCATCGCACGGGAACTCCACGGCACGGTTATTCCCGAAATCCGGCGCATAGGATTTCTCTCCCGGGGAACGCAGTTCAAGGAAATGCCACGGAATCATGAAATAGAAAGGGTTTGCAATACCCTCATCCTGAGCATCCGGGAAATATGCCAGAACCTTATCCCCCCGAACTTTAACCTGCTTGGCCTGGGGGAATCCCTCAAGAATCTGTGCATCGCCTTTGAAACCCGGAGCGGTATCGAGTGCCGCCCCATAATCCCCGATAATGTAAACTTGGGCACCCTGAACCCGGACATGCAGCTCCAGTGTTACCGCATGGTTCAGGAAGCGCTGACCAATATCGAAAAACACGCAAAGGCAAGCGAGGCCTCAGTAACACTGCGGATTGACGGGAACACCGAAACGCCGAAGGCGCTCCTCATCTTTGTAACCGATGACGGCACGGGCTTTGACCCCTCCCGCGCGCAGGTGAATTCCTACCCTCACTCCATTCCACCCGCTTCCAAGGGAACCGCACACATGGGTATCCGGGGCATGTACGACCGCATGGGCATCCTGGGGGGAGCGCTGTCCTTCCAGACCGGGCCCGGCGAGGGGGTCATGGTGCGCATGGAGATTCCCCTTGGCAAATGATGTATTTCTTTCCGATTTAACCCGTTTTTTCCGCAATCAGGCCCATTTTGATGCACTTGAACACTATGTTATCCCGGAATTGATGAGGCTCAAAAAAGCCGCAGGGGACACCGTCATCAAAATCTGGAGCGCCGGCTGCTCCACCGGCGAAGAACCCTATAGCATCGCCATGCTTTTAAGCGAAGTCCTGCCTCCGCCCTGGACATTCGAGATTATCGCTGGCGATATCAGCCAGAGAAGCCTCGCGGCCGGGAAAACGGGTTTTTACAGCAACAGCCGTATTGCGAGTATTCCCGATAATTACCTTAAAAAATATTTTGATAAGCTTGAGGGCGGTTACAGGGTCCGCGCCGATATTCGGTCTAAAATACGATTTGACCATCAGGATCTGAAAAACGATTCGGCCCTGCAAAACATGGACATTGTTTTTTGCCGGAATGTACTCATCTATTTTGATGAAGAGGCCAGGGCCGCACTTGCGGGCCGTCTCTGGAATTCCATGGCGGCCAAATCTTTTTTGTTTATCGGGAATTCGGAAACCCTCTTCGGCATGGACACCCGGTTTGAGTTTGTCAAAACAAAATGGGCCGCCCTGTACCGGAAATTTACTTGATACCCAAAGGGAACCTCACCCTTCGGGTTCGGTTGCATGTTCGGTCGCTTTCGTAATGCGCCAGCGGCCCTCGACTTTTTCAAAGCTGGAGGCGGGGACGGTGATGACGCGGCCTTCTTCGGAGGAAAGGCGGAGCTGGCCCATGACTACGTTCACTTCCGTGACGCGCCAGGCGCTGTCTTCGTAGTTTATCCGGGCCCCTTCCTGGGGAATTTTGCGGCGGGCTTCGCTGTAGAAGTTGTGTTCGTAGGAGAGGCAGCAGAGAAGGCGGCCGCAGGGGCCTGAGATTTTCATGGAATTGAGGGAGAGGTTTTGGTCCTTGGCCATTTTGATGGACACGGGCCTGAGTTTGTCCGAGACCGCGTGGCAGCAGTAACAGCGGCCGCAGACCCCAAGGCCGCCCACGACACGGGCCTCGTCGCGGACCCCGATCTGGCGCAGTTCTATCCGCATCTTGAAGATGTTCACCAGGTCCTTTACCAGCTCCCGAAAATCCACCCGGCCTTCCGAGGTAAAGAAAAAGAGGATCTTCGGTTCCTCAAGGAGGTAATGGACCGAGACCAGCTTCATCTCCAGCCGGTGGGCATCGATCTTTTCCTTGCAGATTTGAAAGGCGTCCTGTGCCTGGGTCCGGTTATAGGCGGCCTGTTCCAGGTCCTCCTTTGAGGCGGGCCGTTCGATCCAGGCGATGTCGGATAAGGGGCTGCCGCTGTTCCGGTGGACCGGGCCGATAACCTGGGCCAAATCCCGGCCGTAGCGGGTAGGCACCAGCACCATGGAAGTGGGGGGGAGGGGATCGCCCTTATACACAGCGAGGAAGGTTTCGTTGGAATAGAAAAGCCGCAGCCGGTAGACCGGGGTCCCCGCTTCGACGGGCCCATGGCTGCCGGTTTCCACCGCGATACCGGCGCTTTCCAGCTCCTGTTCCTCGGCATTGTCCTCCAGGGCGGAAATATCCTCATCTATATCTTCATCACTCATATACTTTTCCTTTATTTCCCAGAGAAAAAATCAAAGTTTTTCACTGTAATAAATCTACCAGAAGACCGGTGATCTCCTCAAGGCGGGCCAGCAGTTCCAGCTGGTTCATCTGGTTGGTCATCAGCATGGCGGCCATGTCCTCAAGTTTTTTGTCCACCACCTGGATAATATGGAATCCCGTCCGATCTTGGGATTTGGGAGTGCCCCGCGGCCCCTTATATCTGGGTTTTAAATAGTTGGGGACACCGACCTGTTCTTCCACGGCATACGCGTTTTCCTTCACATAGTGCAGAAAATCCCGTACCGCCCGTTTATAGCGGATGATTTCTTCCGGGAAGGGCCGGTTCCTCAGTTCGTCCCCGGCGCTGCGGACTTCATCCAGCAGTTGGTTGACCGCCTCTTCCGAAGCGGGCAGTTCCTGGGGGGAGCCCAGCTCTGTGGCGGCCTCTTCCCGGGTGGTTTCCAGGATCGAAGAAAACCGGGATTTTTTTACACCGGCCTTGTCCTGGGCCTTTTTGGTTTCAGCTTTTACGTTGGCATAAGAGGCAGGGTTGAGAAAGGAGGACCCGGGATCAGGAAAATCAATCTTGGCCATAGGTTCTTGCGAATGAGGAAAGGGCGGATCTGATCCCCTGGGCGTCCCGCTGCTCGGAGACGGCCCGGGTCCAGCTTTCTTCCGTGGGACAGACCGCCACCTTGCCGTGGATAAGGCAGCCCTCATCGGCCTGGATGCGCCGGGTAATGATATCACCCAATACCAGGGCGGAGGGATGAAGTACCAGAGCTTCGCTGGCAAGCACATTGCCATACACCACCCCGCCGATGCTTATCACGGTACCGCTGACATCGCCCTTCATCCGGGCGGCTTCCCCAATCACCACCCGGCCCTTTACGGTCACATCGCCCCGAACATTGCCGTCCACACGGGTAAATCCGCCGGTTTCAATGTCCCCCGAAACACTGGTATTGGCGCCTATGATGGTATTAATGGAAAAATCTGCTCTGCGGGCCATTATTGGACTCAATTAACGGGCGGCGGCGGGCCGGGCAATGCTGGAACGGATGTTGATGTACTTGTAGGGGTCCACCACATCCGAGCCGATATGCACCTCGTAGTGTACATGGGGTCCGGTTGAAAGCCCCGTGTTACCTATCAAACCGATTATCTCCCCCTGCTGAACCCGCTGGCCTAACTTAACGTTGAACTGCAACAGGTGGGCATACCGGGTATAGTACCCATGCTTGTGTTTGATAATCACGTACCTTCCAAAACCATCCTGATCGAAATCAATGGTGACCACCTGCCCATCGGCGGTAGCGACAATGGGGTCTCCCTGGCGGTAGGTGGAAAGATCGATCCCCTTGTGGATGTAGTACTGACCGGTAAAGGGATTTGTATTCTGGCCAAAATACATGGAAATGTGCCCGATACCGCCCTTGATGGGCCAGATACTGGGTATTTCCGTCAAAAGGGCGCTCTGGGAGTCCAGCAGGGTACCGATTTCCCTAATCGGCTCCTTTGCGGAGGCCAAATAGGTTGAAAGACGGCGCACATCGTCTACTTCCTGCATAAGCCCTTCCGGGGTTTCCCTGATATCAAAAAAGGATGAAAGGTCCCCGGCGGAAGCCCGGGAAGTATCAGTACGGGCAACATCGGCGCCGAGGGCGGAGAGGGTTCCCGAAAGGGCGGTCTCAAAACCCCTGGCTTCATGCAAAAGGCCGGTTATTTCATCCCGAAGCTGATCCAGGCTGGCCTGAATGTCCTTGGCACGGCCATCCTTGGTCGCTAATACACCCCGTATACTACTGTAAGAAGCGCTGTACCAGAAAAAGGCCCCCACGATACCGGCCATGATCACCACGAAGCAGCAGATGGAAAAGACCGTTATATGAAGGTTGTAGACTTTTTTTTCAGAATGGGGGACCAGGACGACCGTATAACGCCGGGTCAGCATACTCCCCAGGGATTTGAAGAATCCGGCTATGGCTTTAACGGCAGCCAGGCACAAATTTTTACTTTTTTGAACTAAATTGTTTTCAAATCTTTTGTAGTCATGGACCTGCGCCACCATCTGCCCCTTTATGTAATTATCGGGAAAAAATTTACTTTATACTATATCAAAACATTGATAATTTGTCAAATGTGTGCTATACGGCTCCAAAACCCGCCTTGATCGCCTCCACGTTTTTGGGGATAAACCTGTGCTTGTCCGGGGAAAAGAAGTTTTTGAGGATGTCTTCGATCGCCGAAAGCCCAAGCGCGCCGGTGAGTTTTGCCATGGCTCCCAGGGCAACCATGTTGGCAAAGCGGATATTGCCGATTTTTTCCGCAAGCCCTGTGGCTTCCAGCTTGATCACCCTGAGGCTGGCCCGTTTCGGCTCATCCTTTACGAGGCTTGAATTGATCACCATGAGTCCGCCGTCTTTGAGGATGCCCTCGCAGAGGGGCAGGGAATCGGGGTTCATCACCAAAACCGAGTCGGGAACCGTGACCAGGGGGCTGGCGATCTCCTCATCGGAGACGATCACCCCTGCGCGGGCAATGCCGCCCCGCTTTTCAGCGCCGTAAAAGGGGAAGAAGGTGACGTTTTTGCCCTCCTTCATGCCGCAATACACCCAAATTTGCCCCAGGGACACGATGCCCTGGCCGCCGAACCCGGCGAAAAAGGATTTTTCTGTCATTTGGCGGCTCCATTAGCGGATTTATCCGCGGAATCCAGCGTATTTTTGATTTCTCCCAATGGAAACACGGGGATCATGTTCTTTTCAAGCCATTCTACGGAATCTACCGGGTCCATGCCCCAGTTGGTGGGGCATTGGGAGAGGACTTCCACCATGGTAAAGCCTACGCCCTTCATCTGGGCTTCAAAGGCCTTTTTGATGTAGCTCTTGACCTTGCGGGTATTGGCGGCATTGTTCACCGCGCCCCGGGCGATGTAGCGGGTGCCGTCCAGGGTGGCCAGCATCTCCGATACGCGGATGGGGTAGCCCATGCCGGCCTCAACCGGGTCCCGGCCTTCGGGGGCGGTAGCGGCCTTCTGGCCTATCAGGGTAGTGGGGGCCATCTGGCCGCCGGTCATGCCGTAGATGGCGTTGTTCACGAAAATCGTGGTGAATTTTTCGCCCCGGTTGGCGGCGTGGATCATCTCCGCGGTACCGATGGCGGCCATGTCCCCGTCACCCTGGTAGCAGATCACCAGATGGTCCGGGAGGATGCGCTTGACCCCGGTGGCCGCTGCGGGGGTACGCCCGTGGGGGGGCTGCACCGAGTCAAAATCGAAGTAAAGGTCCGCCCAGATGGCGCAGCCCACGGGGTTGGTGATGATCGCTTTTTCCCGCAGGCCCATTTCATCGATCAGCTCGGTGATGATCCGGTGGATCACCCCGTGGCCGCAGCCGCCGCAGTATTTGGTGGGCACATCGTAGAGGCTTTCAGGATGTCCGTATAATTTTTTCTCGCTCATAATTTTTCCTTAGCCCTTTTTCCCCAAAATTTTTTTCGCTTCCGCAAAAACCTCTTCTTCCGTGGGGATGACCCCTCCAGAATGGCCCAAAAGATGGACCTGAGCCCGCTTTCCTGTTGCCGGGGCTTCCAGCACACTCAGCTTTACATCTTCTACCAACTGGCCCAGGCTCATCTCCACGGTAAGGATGGGATTACCGGTGGCGGCTATCTTCGCCAAGGCCTGGTAGGGGAAGGGCCACAGGGTGATGGGCCGGAAAAGCCCCAGCTTGATACCTTCCTTTTCGGCAAGTTTCTTTGCCCCAAGGGCCACCCGGGCGGAGGTGCCGTAGGCCACCAGGGTCAAATCCGGGCCTTCCCCGGTAAATTCGTTGGAATTGGTCCGATAACCCACCGCCTCGAAACGGATCTCGTTTTTTTTGATGGTCTCGTAGCGCTCAAACCGGGCTTTTGTCTTGGCTTCCAGTTCTTCGGGGACCAGATTTATTGAAGTGATGTGCTTTGAGGGACGGGCAACGCCGCCGTTTTTCTGCTGATACATGTTTCCCACGATCCAGTCCCGTTTGGGCAGATCAGCCTGGGAGCGCTGGGGGGGCAGGACCACCCCTTCCATCATCTGACCGATCATGCCGTCCGCAAGAACAATGACCGGGGTACGGTACTGGTCCGCGAGGTCAAAGGCCAAATAGGTAAGGTCCGCGCATTCCTGCACGCTTTTGGGGGCCAGGACGATGCAGTAATAGTCCCCGTGGCCGCCGCCACGGGTGGACTGGAAGTAATCACTCTGGCTGGGGGCAATGGAGCCCAGGCCGGGGCCGCCCCGGACCACGTTTACCAGCACCAGGGGTATATCCGCCCCGGCGGCGTAGGACATGCCCTCCTGCTTCAGGCTGATGCCGGGGCTGGAGGAACTGGTCATAGACCGGGCCCCTGCGCAGGAAGCGCCGTAGACCATGTTGATGGCGGCGGTTTCGCTTTCCGCCTGGATAAAGACCCCGCCCCGGTTCATCAGGTGCTTGGCCATATAGGCGATAAGTTCGTTCTGTGGGGTAATGGGATAGCCGAAATAGGCCCGGCACCCCGCCCGGAGCGCCGCCTCCGCAATGGCGTCGTTGCCCTTCATCAGTTGTATGCCTTCGGTGCTGCTCATACCGCGCCCTCCATTAATTCATATACTTCGATGCAAACATCCGGGCATACCTCGTAACAGCTCCCGCAGGCGATGCACTTTTCAGGGTGGACAGCCTTTGAGGGGTAGGACCCGGTCGAGTTGGGTTCTGTATCCTGTTCCAGGACTTTTAGGGGGCAGGCGCGGATGCACAAAAAACAGCCCTTGCACAATTCACGGTCAATGACGACCTTACCTTTTCTTGCCAATTAGGTTCTCCGTTCAATTCAAGTAATTATGGAAGTATTGTAGCGAATTACGGGGCGGAGGTGAAGAGCGCGCCGGGCGCTGCCTGCCATGGACAGCCTCAGCCGGTGAGCCCATGACTGAAGGCGTAGATGGCCATTTGGACGCGGTTGTGGGTACCGGCCTTTTGCATGACCGAGGAAATATAGTTGCGGACGGTGCCGCCGCTCAGGCTTAAGTTTTCAGCGATTTCCTTGTTGGATTTTCCTTCGCAGACAAATTTGATGATCCGCAGTTCGGCCTGGGAAAAATGGGAAGACACGGCATTATTCTTCCCCGAGGGGAAGGAAGTCCGGAAAAATTTTTGATATATGGCCTGCTGGGAAAGGGCCGTAAAAGCCCGGGAAAAAATCCCTTTGGAAATAGAACAACCCCCGTCATGGACTATCCTGACAGAACTCACCAGCTTATCCATATCGGTTTTTTTGAGGAGATAGCCGGACACGCCGCAGGCAAGGGCATCACAAACCCTTTTCCCGTCATCCCAGGGGGAAAGGAGGATCACGGCGGTGTTGGGGGATTTGCGTTTGATGAGGGGGATGAGATCCATGACGGAAATATTTTCCATGCGGAAATCGACGATGGCCACATCGGGCTGCAGCGCCTCCGCCAGTTTAAGGGCATCGTAGCCGTCCCTGGCAAGCCCCGCAACTTCAAAATCATCCTGTGAAGACAGCAGGGAATTGAGAAAATTTTGCTCCGGTTCATTACTGTTAATTATAAGTATTTTCATCATAATCATAGGTTTTATGCAAGATAATGATTAAAAAGGCTTATTTTATTTATAATATTTTTTTGTAAAATTGCAAGGAAATTTGTTGAATTTTATTATGTTTATTACATCTATCATAATCCAATAGATTGATGATTGCCCCTATTGGGCAAATTTGGTGACTGATATCAGATTGATAGACAAATATACTTACATACCATATAATGACGAAACGAGGTGACCCATGAAAACCCTGTGCGGAATTGATCTTGGAACCCAGAGTTGTAAAGTAGTTTTGTACGATTATGAGAAGAAGGCCATCGTTGCCAAGGCCCAGGTGCCGGTGGACATGATAGCCGAAAACGACGGCAGCCGGGAGCAAAAGGCTGAATGGTACGATGCAGCGTTAAAGGCCGCTTTTGACAAACTCGACGGGGCCCTGAAAAAGACCGTTGCGGCGGTCGGTGTTTCCGGGCATCAGCATAGTTTTGTGCCCCTGGATGCGGCGGGAAAGGCCCTCTACAACGTCAAACTCTGGTGCGATACTTCCACCCAGAATGAATGTGATGATTTAACCAGGGCCGCAGGGGGTGAGGCCGCCCTTATCAAATTAACCGGCCTCCCCATGCGGACGGGCTACACCGCCCCAAAAGTGCTTTGGCTCAAAAAACATAAACCGGAAGCCTTCGCCAAACTCGCCCATATCCTCCTGCCCCATGATTACCTTAACTGGCTCCTTACCGGGGAATACACGGCGGAATACGGGGATGCCTCGGGCACCGCCCTTTTCGATGTCCGGGAGCGGAAATGGTCCGACAAGGTCTGCGCCTATATTGACCCCAAAGTGATTGGCTGCCTTCCCCGGCTGGTAAAGCCCGGTGAGTCCGCTGGCGCGGTTTCCGCAGCTGCGGCGAATCTTTACGGAATCCCCGCAGGGATACCCGTTGCCGCAGGCGGCGGTGACAACATGATGGGGGCCATCGGCACCGGCGCGGTCAGGGACGGCACCCTCACCATGAGCCTGGGAACTTCGGGAACCCTTTTCGGCTTTTCCAATGAGCCGGTCATTGACCCCACGGGGAATTTGGCCGCCTTCTGTTCTTCCACCGGAGGCTGGCTGCCCCTGCTCTGCACGATGAACTGCACGGTGGCCACCGAGGAACTGCGGGAGCTTTTCAATCTTGATGTAAAAGCCTTTGATGGCGAAGCTGCAAAATCCCCCATCGGCGCGGATGGGCTTGTGGTGCTGCCCTTCTTCAACGGCGAGCGGACCCCGAACCTGCCCTACGGCAGGGCCAGCATCAACGGCATCACCGTTGCCAACTTCAAACGGGAAAACATCGCCCGGGCAAGCCTGGAGGCGGCGATCTTCGGCATGAGGATCGGCCTTGAGGGCTTCCACGAACTGGGCTTTAAGGCCAGGGAAATCCGGCTTACCGGGGGCGGGGCCAAGAGCCCCCTCTGGCAGAGCATCGCCGCCAATGTGATGAACCTGCCGGTGCGGCTCCCCGCCGGGGACGAAGCCGCCGCCATGGGCGGGGCCATCCAGGCTCTTTGGTGTCTTGAGGGAAAAGGCGCCGGTATCGAAGCCTTTACCGAGGCTCATGTCGGTCTGGAAGGGAACCTGATAAACCCCGACCCCGTATCGGCCGCGGCCTACGACAAGGCCTACGGCGAATATTCGCGTTACTTGGGGGCGTTGTCCCCGTTATATAAATAAGGAGGAATCATGGCAGATTATTTTGTCGGAAGTAAGGAATACTTCCCCGGAATCAAACAGATCAAGTATGAAGGGCCCAAGAGCGATAACCCTTTGGCGTTTAAGTACTACGATGCGGAAAAAAAGGTGGGCAAGAAAAAGATGAAGGACCACCTCCGTTTTGCGGTGGCCTACTGGCACAGTTTCTGCGCAGACGGGACCGACCCCTTTGGGGCGTCGACTATCCCCCATCCGTGGAACGAGGGGAAAAACCCCATCGAGAAAGCGGAAAATAAAATGGACGCGGCCTTTGAATTCTTTACCAAGTTGGGCGCCGAATACTACGCCTTCCATGACCGGGACATGGCCCCCGAAGGCGCCGACCCCGCGGAAAGCGAAAAAAACCTCTTTACCCTGGTAGCCAAGGCAAAGAAACTGCAAAAGGCCACCGGTGTTAAGCTCCTCTGGGGCACCGCCAATGTCTTTACCAATCCCCGTTTCATGAACGGCGCCGCCACCAACCCCGAATTCGGTGTGGTGGCCCTGGCGGCAACCCAGGTCAAGGCGGCCATTGACGCCACCATCGAGCTAGGCGGGCAGGGCTATACCTTCTGGGGCGGCCGGGAAGGCTACATGAGCCTCCTCAACACCGATATCAAGCGGGAAAAGGACCATTTGGCCCAATTTCTCACTATATCCCGTGACTATGCCCGCAAGCAGGGCTTTAAGGGCGCCTTCTATATTGAGCCCAAGCCCATGGAGCCCACCAAGCACCAGTACGATTTCGACACCGAAACCGTGATCGGCTTCCTCCGCCACTACGGCCTGGACAAGGATTTCCGGGTGAACATCGAGGCCAACCATGCGGAACTGGCCAACCACGACTTCGCCCACGAGCTGGAAACAGCGGCGGTGTCTGGGTTCTTCGGTTCCGTTGATGCCAACCGGGGCGAGCCCCGGAACGGCTGGGACACGGACCAGTTCCCCAACAACTACTACGAAGCCGCTCTGGCCATGCTTTCGATCTTCAAGGCCGGGGGATTTACCACCGGGGGTCTCAACTTCGACTCCAAGCTCAGGCGGAATTCGATAGACCCTGCGGACCTCTTTATCGCCCACATCGGCGGTATGGACACCTTCGCGGTGGGCCTGGAAATCGCCCAGCGGATCATCGACGACGGGACCATCCCCAGCTTTGTAAAGAAGCGGTACAATTCCTTTGACAAGGGTGATGGAGCAAAGTTCGAAAACGGCGAGCTTACCCTGGAAGCCCTGGCCGGTCTCGGCGGCAAATACGGCACTATCGGCCACACCAGCGGCAAGCAGGAGTACCTTGAAAACGTGTTGAACCAGTACCTCTTTGGCCTATAGGCCAAGGGGACAGCCTTAACACTGTTACTTACATATGCTATTGTTTAAGGGGGATGTGAAAATCGTCCCCCTTATTTTTTTATCAGAAGAGAAGGAAATCAAAAAATGGGAACGAAACGCAGCGGAAGTTCATTCAACTCGCTCAGTACAAAGCGGGAACTGGAATCGATATTCCTCTTTACCACGGGAAAATGCAACGCAAAATGCGCCATGTGTTTTTATGCCAATGACATGAACAAGAAAGAGCCTGATTTGGGCTTTGAGGAGATCAAAAAACTTTCCGAAAGCGCCGGGAACTTTAAACGGCTCTGGCTGTCCGGCGGGGAACCGACTTTGCGGGAAGATCTTCCGGAAATCATCGAAATGTTCTATAAGAACAACCACATTACGGACGTCAACATGCCCTCCAACGGCATGAAAAGCGAACGGGTGATTGAATGGCTCAAGCGGATTCGGCAGAACTGCCCGGATCTCAATATCTCCATCAGCATAAGTTTTGACGGCTTTGGAACTACCCACGATACCCAGCGGGGGGTGCCCAGTTTTTACAAGGCCGCGGAAACCCTCAAGCTGCTGGATGACAATTTCAGGGATGACGGCCATGTTATCAAGGGCTGCGCCACGGTTATCACCAGGTATAACGTGGAAGAGGTGCAGGATTTTACCGAATGGGTATACGGCCGGTTCAATCTGACCACCCATACCATCGAGGCCGCCCGGGGCGCAACCCGGGAAGACGGGGTCAAGGTTTTGAACGAACAATCCCTGCGGAAAATCCAGGACGATGTGGCCCCCTATTACACCTTATACGCCAAGCGTGTCGGCTCCGGGATGAGCGGTATTGGGCGGATCATCACCGAGGTTTTCTACACGGGACTTATGCGGGCCATGTACAATATCCGGGCCACAAACCTAGACAAGCCCACCCCCTGGGGTATGGACTGCACCGCCGGGGAAACCACCCTGGTCATCGACTACGACGGCCGGTTCCGGGCCTGCGAGCTGCGGGAGCCTGTGGGTAAAGTCCAGGATTATAACTGCAATGTGCAGGATATCATGAAGAGCCCAGCGATGAAAAAAGAAATTGCCGACATCGGCCACGGGTACAAGGCCAACTGCTGGTGCACCCACGGCTGCTGGATCATGAGCTCCCTCAATTTTAACCCCGGCAAGATGATTTCCAAGATCCTCTCAGGCAATCGGGAAACGAAAAAACTGAAGCGGCCCATCCGTGTTGATGAAACGGCGCTCCGGGCGCTGGAAGCCAAGTACCATCTGGACACCGCAAAACTGGAAGAAATCGGCCTTATCGGAAAGACAGCCGGGGCAGCGTAAGAAAACGGCCCCTTCGGGCGCTGTCTGAATTTTATTTAAGTTCGCCGCGGGGGATACTGCGTATGAATAAGTACGATTTTTTCTTAACCGATTCTCTGGAAAAGGTCCTCCCGGTGCGTAGGCCCCGGCCCCTGGCGGAGGGAAAAGTTATTCCCGTTTTTCCCGGAACCATTCCCGCGGTCCAGCTTGTCTATGCAAGGCTCCGGGGGGAAAAACGCGGTTCCAGCTATCCCTTTACCCTTTCTGTTGAAGGGGCCCCGGTAAAGCCGGAACTGCGGTCGGTGGAACTGACCCCGGTGGATTTTCCCTCCAACGAAAAAACCGACGAGGGCTATATCACCCATGACCCCGCCCTGCTGCCGGATCTCCTCTCCCCCCTTCGGGAAGATAAAATATTTCCCCAGCCGGATCAGTACAACGCGGTGTGGATCGATTTTCCCGGGATCATGGCCGCCCAAAAGGGGCGCTACGATATCAAGATCATTGCCAAAGCCGATGACAAAGTGGTATCCGGCAACGGCGATGAATATTCCGATCCCGAAGCGGCGGGGTACCGGGCGGAACTGAAGCTGACCCTCGAAGTATTGGGGGAAGCCCTGCCCCCCCAAGCCTTGCTCCATACCCAGTGGTTTCATACCGACTGTCTGGCGTCCTATTACGGCGTTGAAGTTTTCAGCGAGGTGCACTGGAGGATCATCGAAGCCTTTATGGCCCCCATGGCATTGCGCTACGGCATTAATACCCTGCTTACCCCGGTATTTACCCCGCCTCTGGATACTGCCTTCAGAACCGAGCGGCCCACGGTGCAGCTGGTGGATATTGAAATCAAAGGCGATACCTACCGTTTCGATTTTTCAAAGCTTGAGCGCTGGTGCGGCCTCTGCAAAAAACACGGAATCACCCATATTGAAATCGCCCACTTCTTTTCCCAGTGGGGGGCCAGGTCCACCCCCAAGATCATCGCCAAAGAGAACGGCGTTGAAAAAAAGATATTCGGCTGGGATGTTCCTTCGGGAAGCCCCAAATACCGGAAATTTCTGGAACAGTTTATCCCGGCCCTCAGGAAGGAATGTGAAAAATACGGCTATGATAAGGATCATACGATATTCCACATATCCGATGAGCCCCACGGCCAGGCCCAGATCGCCAATTATAAAACCGGTAAAGCGCAGATTGCCGATTTGGTGGAAGGCAGCCTGCTCCTGGACGCCCTCAGCGATTTTTCGTTTTATAAAGAAGGTATCCTTGAGCACCCGGTTCCGGCTAACGATGCCATTACTCCCTTTTTGGAGGCGAAGATACCGGGGCTCTGGGTGTATTACTGTGTGAGCCAGAGTTACCGGGTCCCCAACCGGTTCATCGCCCTGCCCTCCCCCCGCTGCCGGGCCATGGGTGTTCTCATGTATCGCTACAATATCGCGGGTTTTCTCCACTGGGGCTATAACTATTACTATTCGGCCTTGTCCAAAAGCCTTATCAACCCCTTCTTAAAAACCGGGGGCCTCAAAGATTGGCCCGCGGGTGATCCTTTCCTGGTCTATCCGGGCGCGGACGGCAAGCCCCTTTCGTCCATACGGGGGGAAGTACACC
>BOAU01000053.1 GCA_026002025.1 Spirochaetia bacterium
TAATGGAGCTTATATGAAAAGGAACCTTTGTCTTATCATTGCAGCGGCGCTCCTGATATCCGCCTGCGCCCATAACGCCGCCGTAAGGGACGCCGTACCGGTGGAAGGAGCCGGTACGGCGATCTCCGGGCCGGCAGAGGCCGTCCCCCTGATCGGGGATCATCTTGATGAGGCGGCCTTTGCCGGTCTTCCCCCGGATGCCCGGACCTACCTCGCCGCAATTTCCAAAGCCTTCCGTAATCAGGACAGGCAGTTTCTGCTGGCCCAGGGGGAAGGGACCTTCGAGGCCGATGTAAAGCCCTGGTACGACGACGAAGACTATCTGGCCATGCTCTACCGCGTCGGTTCCTATGCAACGGACACCCCCTGGGGAAAAAATGAAAGGCCCCGGCTGATCCCCTCGGAAATACGTGAAATTGAGTATATCAACTGGGAAGAACAGGGCCCCATGCTGGCAATTCAGGGCAGACTCGATTACAAAGACGGCTCCGCCATGCCCTGCAAGATCATCCTTGCCTGGCGGCTGACGGAGCCCAGGATTTTGGGAATATACCCTTGACCAGAGATGAGGCGGAGGCTTTACTGCGCTGGGGCGGGGACCAAAACTCCAAGAAGAACTTGCCCTGATTAACGCAACCCTGGATAGTGTGGTTTATGATAATTTTGACAAGCTGATTCAGTTATGCGATGCCATGGCCTTCCCCGAAAGGATCTGTCCCATCAAAATATATACAAACTTTTTGAAGATGAAATAAAAACCACCATCTTTGGTTAAAATCGCAGCAATTAAAAGGTTCGCGCCGTTTCAATGGCGCGAACCGTGCGTTAAACGACGTTTTAATGTCGTTTAACGCGATAGTTCATGCCGTTTTAATGGCATGAACTATTCTTTTATGCTGTACTTCTTCCTGAACCGCTCAATCCGCCCGGCGGTGTCTACCAGCTTCTGTTTACCCGTAAAGAAGGGGTGGCAGGCGGAACAAATTTCCACCTTGATATCCTTAACGGTTGAGCGGGTCTCAATCACGTTCCCGCAGGCGCAGGTGATCTTTGTCATCTCGTATTTGGGATGAATCTTCTCTTGCATTATCTCTATCCTCCAATGTGCGTTCGCCCCGGTATGCTGACTCTGCCAGTTTAACCTTTAGAACGCGATTCCCTTAGTCCATTGCCGCCGAACCGGTGTTCATCGACTTAAGGAATGCTTCATTATTCTTGCTTTTCTTCATCCTGTCAACCAGGAGTTCGATGATCTCGATGTCGTCCATGGGGTTGATAACCTTGCGGAGGACCCAAATCTTCTGCATTTCCTCTTCGGAGAGGAGCAGTTCTTCCTTCCGGGTGCCGGATTTCTTGATGTTGATCGCCGGGAAGAGCCTGCGGTCGGAAATGCGCCGGTCCAGGTTGATTTCCAGATTGCCGGTGCCCTTGAATTCCTCAAAAATCACTTCATCCATGCGGCTACCGGTCTCGATCAGGGCGGTGGAGATGATGGTCAGGCTCCCCCCTTCCTCGATATTACGGGCGGCGCCGAAGAAGCGCTTGGGCTTGTGGAGGGCGTTAGAATCCACACCGCCTGAGAGTATCTTCCCCGATGTGGGCACGGTCTGGTTATAGGCCCGGGCCAGCCGGGTGATGGAATCCAGGAGGATCACCACGTCCTTTTTGTGCTCCACCAGTCGCTTGGCCTTTTCCAGGACCATTTCGGTTACCTGCACATGCCGGGTGGCCTGTTCGTCAAAGGTTGATGAAATCACCTCCGCCCGGACAGTCCGTTCCATGTCGGTTACTTCCTCGGGCCGCTCGTCGATGAGGAGTACGATAAGGTAAACCTCAGGATGGTTTTTGGTGATGGCATTGGCTATCTTCTGCATCATGATGGTTTTCCCTGTCCGGGGAGGGGCCACGATGATGGCCCGCTGGCCCTTGCCGATAGGACAGAACAAATTGATGACCCGCTCGCTGATGCCCTCGGTCGCCGTTTCCAGGTCCAGTTTTTGATTGGGGTACAGGGGGGTCAGGTTGTCAAAGGGGATGCGGTTCTGGGCCACCGTGGGGTCGTCGTAGTTGACGGTTTCCACCCGGAGCATGGCAAAGAAGCGCTCTCCCTCTTTGGGGCTGCGGATCTGACCGTAGACCGTGTCACCGGTTTTGAGGGCAAAGAGCCGTATCTGGCTGGGGCTGATATAGATGTCGTCCGGGCCGGGGAGGTAGGAATTCTGGGGGCTCCGCAGAAAACCATAACTGTCGGGGAGGATCTCCAGGGAGCCGTAGGCGTAAATGACCCCGCCGCGCTCGGTATGGGCCTTGAGCAGGGAGAAGATGATCTCCTGCTTTTTAAGGGCAACCATGTCCTCGTGGGTGATGTTATAACAGGCCGCCAGTTCGCGGAGGTCTATCATGTTAAGCCGGATAAGCTCGTTGATGCAGAGCCGGGGCTTGCCGCCGTCCTGATCGCTGCGGGGCTCCGGTTTGCCGTAAATGTCGGGCATGGAAGGCAGGTTTTTCGGCAGACTCATGGCGGGCCGGTCCGACGGAGGCAGCGCCTGAGAAGCGCCGTCCAATCCGGGGACGGCCCCGGCGGAATTCCCAAAACCGGCGTTTCCGGCCAGGTTCCCACCAGTATTGCCGGTACTTCCAAAACCATTTCCCCCGGCGGGAAAAGACCCGGCGTTCATAATACCCTGGGAAGGTGCCTGAGTCCCCCGGCTATTGTAACGGGACCGGGGATGGGAAGGGCCCTGCCAGTCATTTCCGTTGGAAATTCCGGCATCCTGCCTGTGTTCCCGGTAGGGAGTATGTTTTGTCCGGGCCCGTACCACTACCTTATTGCCGGAACGTTCATCCGCGCCGTCATCCCCGGCCTCAGATGCAAGATCCCCCTCATCACCGGCAAAGGAAGTATCCTGAGAAACAGGAGCAGCTTCATCTTTCTCCTGAACTTCCGCCGGAATTTGGTTCCCCGGCTCAAAACTTAATTGTTCTTCACTTTCCGCAATTTTAGGTTTGCGACCTCTCCGCAGCATTGCCATTATCAACCGCCTATAGGTTATTAGTAAGGAAAAGGATATATTCCATCGAGTATAAGGTTTTAATAATTCTTGTTTCCAGTCAGATTATTTCTAAACATATGATAGGATTAAGTAACAATAAACGATAACTCAAATCATTGTCAAGAGGACTTCCACCACCTGCTTTGCCGCGGAATTCCGCACCCCATTGCGGGAATCCTTATAATGAAAAACTTGGGCCTTGGTTTCCCCGCCCCGGACAGCAAGGGCTATCCAGACCGTCCCCACCGGAACAAGGGTCCCGTCCCCGCCGGGGCCTGCAAGGCCCGTCACCGCCGCCGCAAAATCGGCGTTGCTTTTCTCAAGTGCCGCCTCCGCCATGGCGCAGGCGGTCTCCCGGCTGACAGGGCCGTACTTTTCTACCATGGCCCGGTCCAGGCCCAGCATCTTCACCTTGGCGTCCACCGTATAACTGACAAAGGAGCCCCAGAGCACATTGGACGCCCCGGGAAAGCGGGCAATCAAATCCGCCGCCAGTCCTGCGGTACAGGATTCCGCCAGCGCAAGGGTTTTTGACAGGGCGGTAAGCTTTTTTACCAGCAGTTCCGCAACCGCGGCATCCCCGGAATCAACAAGCCCTCGCAACAAATCAGACATTGGTTTTCTGCAATTCAGCCTTTATCTCTTCCGTGGGCCGGGAAAAGATCTCCACTTCCTTGTCCACGGCGGTCATGCTGCACTGACCGTCAAAAAGAACCCCATCGGCAATGCGGAGCCGTGCGGCGGTAACATCCCCATGGACTTCCGCCCCGCTGAGCATATCCACCTTGTCCACCGCATGAACCGCCCCAACCACTGTGCCATAGACAATGAGGGAACTTACCTGTATCCGATCCGCATACACCTCCGCGCCCCTCTCCACAATGAGCGCCCCGGTGGCTTCAATCGTACCGTTGAATTTTCCCTGAATACGGAGGGTTTCCCTGAACCGGAGCAGGCCGTTAAAACTGGTGGTCTGTCCCAGCACTACCTCCGCAGCGGCGTCCCTTTTCTTCCCTTCCGTATTCGTCATTTCTGTTCCTGATGCGGAAAACTGCGGCTCTCTTTTTCCAGTACCGAAAGGCCTATCTCGTTTTTCTTGAGATCCTCCCATTGGGTAAGGGTTTTTTCAAGCCTGGCATCCAGTTCTGCAATATGTTTTCTGACCTTCTGAGTTTTTTCCGTAATAAGGCCCAAAAGCCGGGGCAGGGTGTCCTTGTCCGCCTGGGCAATGGCCGAATCCAAACCATCAATACTGCTTACAAAATTTGCAAGGCTGTTTTTTATGTCTTCGTTTAGTTCTTCCGCCAGGTCAAGCCGGGATTCCCGCACCGCAATCTGGGCGATAAGCTCCCGGTTCCGCAGCACCACCCGGATACGGGCAAACACTTCGGAAAAATTGAAGGGCTTGGTGATATAATCCTCAACCCCAAGTTCAAAGCCCTCAACCTTATCCTTAACATCATCCAGGGCGGAGAACATGATAATGGGGATGTCCTGATATTTTGGATCGCCCTTAAGGGTCTTGGTAACTTCCCAGCCGGACATCCGGGGCATGATATTGTCCAAAAGAATAAGATCCGGATTAAAACGCTTTACCTTTTCCAGGGCCTCAAGGCCGTCTTCGGCCTTTTCAACGATAAAACCCAGTTTGGAAAGCATGACTTCAAAAAATTCAAGATTGAGCTGTTCATCGTCAACGATGAGTATCTTCTTTCGGGTGTTCATAGGCTCCTTCCTTTTTTTATTATCCTGATTATACAGGAGAGGCTCCCAAACATCAACAGGATAATGGCGGCGGCAACAAAGACAAGGGCCAGGAAATCCCCAAACCGGGTATAAAGGGTATCGGGGGTGACTACAGGAACCTCCGCAATAAGGGCGACCTCCGTAAAGGGCGCGGCCAGGGCGATGACCCGGCCATTGGGGTCCACCGCGCAGGTCTGGCCCGATGCGGTGGAGCGTACCATGGATCGCCGGTTTTCCACCGCCCTAAAAACCGCCATACCCAGGTGCTGGTTCTGGGCGGGAAGGCTCGCGGACCAGGCGTCATTGGAGAGGTTCACGATAAGTTCCGCCCCGTTCCGCACAAATTCCCGGCTCAAATAACCGAAGGTGTCTTCAAAGCAGATGGGGCTTGAAAATTTAAAGCCCCCGGCGGAAAAGACCGTGGCCTCCTCCCCCTTTTCCCAAAAATGGGTATCCGCATCTTTCAGGGCTTTATATACCCAGGGCAGCTGTTTTTCGTAGGGGAAATGCTCCGTAAAGGGCACCAGGTGGAGCTTGCGGTAGAGACCCGTCAGTTTCCCCTGTTCATAGAGCATCACGGCGTTGTAGTCGATGCGGTAATCTTCCTGGGGATTATAGGGGTCCTTTTTTGGATTTTTGATCGGGTCCTTGCGGGCGTCGTCGTTCCCGATTAAAAAAGGCACTTCCTGAAGGGCAAGGTAATCCAGCAGTTCCTTCACCAAGTCCCATGATTCATTATCCCCCCGGTAGGTGGTATGCCAGTAAATCCGGGGAACAAAGGCCGTCTCGGACCAGACCACCAGGTCAAGCTTGGGCTCCGCCTTGACGGCCTCATTGGAGAGGCGTTTCAGTATCTCGTAATTCTGCCGGTAGGTCCCGATGTCCCCCCGCCAGGGATCGGTGTTGTGCTGAATCAGGGCTATCCGCGCGGTCTTTGCCCCGGAATAATCAATTTGGGAGAAAAATCCGTACCCCAATGCGGCACAGAGACAGAAAATCCAGACAATGGCGGATACCCGTTCCTGATGAAAAAAGGCCCTGAGCCTCTCGGGTATGTCCCGAAAAACGGCGCCCGACACCGCGGCCCCGAGCCATGCAGAGGGAAACACAACCAGTGCGGAAACACCCCAGACCCCGAAAATGCTTGCGATCTGAATAACCGGAATCATTTCCCACTGGGAATAGCCCATTATTCCGTAGGAATAACCGAGAAAACCCTGGGTACGGAGGTACTCATAAGTTATCCAGAGGACCCACTGAACCAGATAACCCCGGCGGGGAAAAAGCCGCTCCGCAATTTTGAGCAGGGGAAAAAGCAAGGCCAAATAAACCAGATATATGGAATTGACAATGAGACCGGCCAGAGGGTGAAAGACGCTGAGCCAATAGTTAAAGAGACTATATGCGGAATAGCCGTAGAGGGCGCCCCAAAAAACCGAAGCCGCAAGACCGACCCGGCGGATAAGCACAAATACGGGAACAAGGGCAAACCAGGCAAGAAGGGGGAGCCCCTTTTCGATCAGAAGATTGGGGAAGGCAAGGGTAAAAAGCAGGGCCCCCAAAACCACAAGGGCCAGATTGACAAGAAAATCCCTTATGGGGCGGCCTTTAAGCAAATTCATTTTTTCCTGGATGAGGCGCCGCGGGGGGCGCCCAAATTCCAGACATCCTGTTTTAATTCCCTCCCCGGCCTGAATGAGGCTATTCCATGGGAAGAAACAGATACGGCTTCTCCGGTTTTTGGGTTCCGGGCCTTTGAACGGCCCTTGCGGATCTTGACCTCGAAGGTTCCAAAACCCCGCATCTCAATAACCATGTTTTTGACAAGGGAATCTTTTATATCGTCAATAAAAAGATCGATAATGGTCCTGATTTCCTGACGGTTCATACCGGTTTTTTCGTAGAGGGAATCGATAATATCAGCTTTGGTATACTTCTCTACCGCCATCACTTCCCCACCGAGACCTAAACCGTATGCAATTCAGGGCTTACTGGGCGGCCTTGATCGAATTAAAAAGCCGCTGCATCCTGGATTTCTTGCGGGATGCGGCATTCTTCTTGATAATCCCCTTTTGGGCGGCCGTATCGATCTTCTTGATCATGTCTTTAAGAGCGGCTTCTGCTTCGCCAACTTCTTTTTTCTGAGCCAAAACCGTAAATTTTTTGGCGCTGGTCCGGACGGAACTCTTTACCGCCTTATTCCGGATACGGCGCTCTTCACTCTGCCGGTGACGCTTTTCTGCCGAACTTATCTTACCTGCCAAAGGAAACCCCCACTATATAAACTAAATCTAAAGCAGCGTTAAAACGCCCGGCTCTATTTAAAATCCGAAGGACGCCGTTCAAGGCGTTTGCACTTTTCACATTCAGCTACGTTTTTGACCTTGCCATTTTCAAACAGGGTCTTCATCTTGACTTCACCGCCGCAGGAACAGAAAAATTTCTGGGTCGAAACGGTTGTACGGGCATTCTTACTGGCCTGAGCCATATCTTACTCCTTCAAGAAAATCTGTATAAATAAAGTACTATGGATTGATAAAATTTGTCAACTGCCGCGCCGGCGGTTTGCACCAATGGCTCTAGGGCGTTTCTATGGCCCGTTCCACAAAGGGGCTCCGCAGCTGGGCCTGTGCCCTGCCCCGCCACTCCCCTGCGCCGGCCTGGTTGTTCAGAAATTCCCAAAAGCCCCGGGCGGAGGGGGTCTTGCCGGTTGCAAAAAGGGAACTGCCCAGGTAATAACTGGTACGATAGTACTCCACATCTTCGATATAGGCCTCTAATTCGCTTTTTCCCCTGATTTTTTCCATAAGATCATCAAGGGTGCTAAAGGTATAGTCATATTCACTGCGGAGAATTTCCTGCAGCAGGATCGTATTCTGAATAAGAAAGGCAAACATGAGGTGTTCCGCCGCCTGGTTATGCCGGCCCACTGCGTAATAATAAAAGCCCAGCCGCCGGTGTGCCTTCTCCACAACGGTGTTATCGTAGCGGTACAGGGACAGGAAACGGGTAATACCGTCCTGCCCCAGGATATTCAGCATGGAGGTCTGCGCGAATGCCCCGGCGCTGTTTGACCAGAGGGTATCGGCGGCCTCAGCCTCCCCTTCCTTTTCCCAGTTATGCCCCGGATTGACGCCGGAAAGGATTTCAATGAGGGCCCGCTCCATTTCAATGTACTCCTGCCGTATCCGGTGGATGTCGGCAATCTCATAGAGGAGTTGGGTATCAAAACCGGGATTTTCAAGGAGGCTGCGCTGCCGGTGGACCTTGAGAAACTGCGTAAGGGCCAGGGACAGTTCCCCCTCGACACGGTAGGTTTCCCCTATCCAGTACTCCGCTTCGGGGTAATCCTTAAACTTGCCAATCTCCGTAAGGGCCCTGGACGCCTTATTATCCAGGGAATCCTTTGGAACACGGTAGTAGAGTTCCGCCAGGGCTGCGGCGGCATCTACCTGCCCCCGGTCGGCAATATAGAATTCCAGCTGATCCAGGTAATCCCCCATGCGGCGGACTTCGGAAATTGAAAGGATGTTGATCAGATCCTGTTCCATCCGGCTATACATGGTCTGCCGCTGCCGCCGGGCATCCTCAAAGGCCAGGAGGGCGCTGCCGTAATCCCCTTCCCGGAAAAATGACTTGCCCTGTTCCATGGTATACCACCAGGGTCGTTCGGTCTGCCGTGCCGATAAACCGGCCTGGGCAGCAACAAAGCCGCCGCAGAAAAGGAGAATAAGAAGTGATAAAATCCTGAGCTTTCTCATATCACTCCGTTAAAAAGGTCAGAACCAGACCCGCAGCCCCAGCTCTCCCCCCCCGACAAAATACAGGAGGGAACCGGTATTAATCCCCACTCCAATACCCGGGGCTATCTCAAGAAAGAGTTCAAATGTCTCATTGATGTGCCAGGACAGCCCCACGGGAACCCTGACACCGGCGCCCAAACTAAAACCATCTCCAAAAAAGAAATGGCCGAAAGCGCCCACTCCCAAAAACCAGTCCAGATTGAAGGACCCGCTGTCAACAAGATCCCTGTCAAAAATGTAATAATCACCGCTTACCCCAACACCAAAGCGCGAGCCAAGCAATACGTTAACACCCCAGAAGACCGGAACATTCGGCACCTTCAGACTGAGGGTCGGAATAAAAAATCCGCCAAGGGTTCCGCCATCGCCGCCGGCAATAATACCGATTCCCAATCCGTCAGAATGGTCCGCAGACACTCCCCCGATGCCGAGTACGAGTCCGATAAGACACACCAGTAAAAATTTCTTTTTCATACACATCACCCCTCAGGCAATCGCGGTTATAAGATTTTTTGATTATAAACTATTTACCGATCAATGAGAATAAGCCCATTATTGTTTTAAAACCGCTCCAGTTCTTCCCGGAAAGCCCCGTCCGCATCCGCGGCATCAATGGTACGGATCACCTTTCCATGCCGGAAGATAAGCACCTTATCCCCCGCGCCGGTGATCCCAAGGTCCGCATGGCGGGCCTCCCCCGGCCCATTCACCGCGCAGCCCATGACCGCCACGGTGATGTTTTTATCCATGGCATAGAGAGTAGGCTGCCATTTTTCGGTAAAGCCGTGGGTGTCAAAACCGTTCCTGCCGCAGCGCGGGCAGGAAACGATCTTGACCCCCTGCCCCTGCGATCCGGCACGGCGTGCCGCTATCCCGGCCTGTTCCGCCACCGTTTCACCGTTTTTGGCAAAGACCCCGCCTGAGTCAACGGCGCAGGCCAATATCTCCCGGCCGGCGATCACCTCCCGTTCCACGGTGTCCGAAAGGGATACCCGGATGGTGTCTCCAATCCCTTCGGAAAGAAGGGCCATAAGGGCCGCAGTGTTCCGCACCACACCGGCGATCAGGGGCCCCGCTTCGGTGACCCCGATATGGAGGGGCACATCGGTCCGTTCCGCCAAAAGCCGGTTTGCCCTTATGGTATCGGCAACCGAGGAGGCTTTCATGGAGACCAAACAAGAGGAAAAATCAAATTCCCGGAAGATTGCCAATTCCCGTTCCGCCGCACCCACCAGAGCTTCCGCCTGGCTTAGGTCTCCGGAATCCACCCTGTCGCGGAGGTCCAGGGGGAGGCTCCCGGCGTTCACCCCGATGCGGATGGGCCGGTTCTTCGCGGCGGCCTTGGTGAGCACCGCCTCCACCCGCTCACGGCTGCCAATGTTGCCGGGGTTGATCCGTATTTTTGCGATGGGGAAATCAAGACAGCGGAGGGCGATCTTGTAATCAAAGTGGATGTCCGCCACCAGGGGCATGGAAACCATCGAAGCAAGGTTCCCCAGGACCTCGGCAGCCTCAAGGTCCGGGACGGCAAAACGGAGCAGACTGCAACCCATGCGTTTAAGGGCCGTAATCCGCTCAACCACCGCTTCCCCGGCCTTGCCTTCAAGATCGGAAAAACCCAAGCGGTCCTTCCACATGGTCTGAATAAGGACCGGGGAATTACCGCCTATGGTGAGGGCATCCACATGATCAAAACCGCCAATGGCGACGACCCGGGACATCCGGTTTAAATCTACAAACTGATCTGATTAGCCTAAAGGCTAATCATGGAGAGAACCATCGCAAAAATAGCAACGGTTTCGCAGATACCTACGATCATCATGTAATTGACAAAGCCCTTGCCGGTTTCCCCGGTGGCGTCCGCACCCGCTGCGCCCGCCTTGCCCTGGGCAATGGCGGAGAAGGCAATGGCAAGCCCGGATGCGAGGCCGATACCGAGGTACAGCGGTCCGTTTTCGGGATTCGCAAGGGCCGCGGGCTTCATAAAGAGGAAGCCCAGAATATAGCCGTAGAAAGTCTGGGTTAAAGGCGCGCCGCCGAAGGCCAGCAGGGTCATGGGCGCCGCCTTGTTCCCCAGGTAACACTTCTTCCATGCCCCGATAACCGCCTGACCGGCAATTCCGATACCAAACGCCGAACCCAATGCGGAAATACCCATCACAATACCTGCGCCGATTAAACCTAAATTCATGATTAACTCCTCTTACTTTGTTTCGTTTATAAAATCCGGCCAGCCGGACTATGTTTCATTCTTTAGCCGATTATCAATCGGACGTTTCGCAAACGGTTTATATGCAAAGCCCGACCAGGTGAGTCCCACGTGGCCGGAGAATTCCAGTGTGTTAAGGCGGACCCCATGGACCAGCACCGACAGCACATTGAGGACCAGGTTAAGGCCGTGGCCAAAGACCACCAGCACGATCCCAAAGATGAAGAACAGGAGATGCCCCAGCATGGGACCGGCCATGGCGTTCACCGTGGCGGCAATCGCCCCGCCGGCAAGCCCCACCGCCCAAAGCCTGATATAGGACATAATATCGGAAAACACATTGGCGATACCCAAAATCACCGAAATGATGTTCTTGCAGCTTTCCAGTACCGACTTGCCGAAGCTGCCGTCATAGTTGGCGAACATGAAGTTCAGCACAAAGCCCGCTCCAAAGAGGTACACCATGGGCATCATCATGGGAATCTGCCTGAACTCGTTGCTGGCTATAAGGGAAAGTATGATGAAGTACATCCCCACCAGCATGGCGACGGAACCCACATCCCCCAGGAGCTTGAGGGTCCGGCTCCTGATAATGACAAGGATATGCCCGATGGAAAGGTGCAGCAGGGCCAGGGAGAAACAGAGGATCATCAAGTTCTGTTGAACGATGCCCGCGTCATAGTCCGATTTTGCAGAAGTAACATTTGAGATAAGGGGCAGGGATATGTCCTGCAGGAATTGCGGGAGCGCGGCCGTATCAATGGCGAACCAGGTACAGGTCAGCACCCCCCAGACAAAGTTGGAAAGCCCCAAAAGGAAGAACAGTTTGAAGACGGCGGGAACGCCCTTTTTTGCCGTTTTGATAATACAGCAAATAGCGGCAAGTAAAAGTATGGCGCCGTAGCCCGCGTCCCCGAAGATCATCCCAAAAAAGACACAGAAGAAAAACAGGAAAAAGCCGGAAATGTCCACCTCGTTGTAACCGGGCACCACTTCGAGGAAGTCCGTCAGGGGGTAGATGAGGCTCGCCAGCTTGTTGTTCTTAAGCTTGGTGGGAACCTCGTCTTCCGGGCCGGGATCTTCGGCAAGAAGGGCCCAGCCGTTTTCCGCGGCGGCCCGCTTGAGCACTCCAAGGTCTTCCTGAGGGGCAAAACCGGTGAGCCAGGAAACGGCGTAGTCGGCGGGGACATCCTCAAGGACATCCATTCCCGCCCGTGCCCGTTCAAATTCGATAAGCTCGTCAAGGGATTTCTTTTCCGTTTCAAGCCGGGACTTGCGGAAGGCTAATGCCCCCAACTGCTTTTCTATGTCTGCTGTTCTGGCCCGGATATCCGCCATATTGACGTCAATTTCCGAAAGGGATCGTTCCGGCAGCACAAAGGGGCTTTCCCCTTCCAGTTCTTTGTCCAGAACAAGAATAAAAACCGAAGTTTTACTTGTGCCAAGGACTATGTGCCGCACCTCATCGGGAAGGGCTTCATAATCTTTAAGGGGAAGTTCATAGAGGAAAAGGGCGAGCCCATCGGCCGCCAGAGCCTTGATATCCTGGGGATTAAAGTTACCCCATTTTTCGATACGGCTCCGCTCCCGTGCCAGAGAGGCCAGCTGTTCCTGAAGGGTTTTGCGTTCTTCCCCCAGTTCCAGCACCTGGGTCTGAAAATCCGGCGCCGATTCTGCGTCAAGGCCCTCGGCGGAATAGGGTTCCGGCACTATGCGGTCGGTGGCCCTGCGGCGAGGTTTTTCCGTTGCAGCCTGGGCGGCAGCGGCTTTTTTATCAACCTGATAGGGCATCAGTATGCCCTGTGCGTTTTCAAGCCTGGTCTTTTTTTCCAAAAGTTTACCCAGAGAATCCGAAATGGCGCTCTTTTTTTCCAGATGCACCACACCCAGTTCCCTAAGCTTTTTAAGGGAAGCCTCCCGGTTCTTGTCCAGAACAACGAGGGATACCTTTTTCATAGGTACGATCATGAGGCGCCCCCTTGGGCGGCCCTGGCCAAGCCCCGTTTCGCGATTTTGCCCCGGACTACCGCGGCGGTCTGCTGATCCCCAAGGTATACCCCGATCTTCTTGATGTTTACCTTGGTTTCGGGGATTTTGATCTTTTCAAAGAGGTTCACCCGCTGGGTGGTTACCCGCAATTCGTGGGCCAGACGGCGGCGCTGTTCTTCGACAATCCGGGCTTCCAAATCCAGAAGCAGCACCTGCTGCATCCGTTCCACCGCCGTGTCGAGCCAGAGGGGAGTTTTCAGGAGATCGTAGGGTTCCACTTCAAATTCGGCACCCTGGAACAGGGGGATGCTTACCCCGGCGATGTTCCCTGTGTCGGTTTTCAGGCTGCTGATACGCACCAAGTCGGGGGTAAAGACACCGGTTTCACCGTATACGGCAATCCAGGCCTTGAAGGATTCGTCGATCCGATCCTTCTCCTCCATCAATTCTTTGATACGGATCTCGGTTGTGCGGATTTCCGCCTGGAGCTGCTGCTTTTTGAGCATCAGGGTAGGAAGATAGCGCTGATACATTTTCAGAGAATCTTTTTGTTTTTTCAGCTCATTTTTGGTGAGCTTTATCTTTGCCATAACCCTCTTAGTCCTTCTTGGGCCAGAATTTACTGATCAACTCGGTCCGCAGACCCGTTTCTTCGGGGCTGAAACAGTCGGCGAGGATCTCCCAGCCAAGGTCCAGGGCCCGTTCCAGGGGGATATTGACCGAAAGGTCCATCATCTTCTTTTCAAACTGATCCCCGTATTTGAGGAGCTTGTCGTCCCAGGCGGTCATGATGAAGCCCATGGCCTTCTTTTCCAGGGTCTCCCGGTAGGCGGAATAGAGCTTGATCATGCCGTCCATGAGGGCGCGGTGATCATCGCGGGTCTTGCCGTTGACCTGCTGCTTGAGCCGGGACAGGGAGCCGAAGGGCTCGATGCGGCCGCCCTTGAGGTAGTATTGGCCTTCGGTGATGTAACCGGTGTTGTCCGGCACCGGGTGGGTCACATCGTCGCCGGGCATAGTGGTAACACCAAGGATGGTGATGGACCCGGCATCGGCGAATTTAACCGCCTTTTCGTAGCGGCTGGCAAGCTGGCTGTACAAATCGCCGGGATAACCGCGGTTGGAAGGCACCTGCTCCTGGATAATCGAAATTTCCTTCATGGCATCGGCGAAGTTGGTCATGTCGGTAAGGAGGACCAGCACGGCCTTGCCCTGGAGTGCAAATTGCTCCGCCACGGCCAGGGACATATCGGGGATCATGAGGCATTCTACGGTGGGGTCAGATGCGGTGTGGACAAACATCACCGTGCGGGAAAGGGCGCCCCCCTCTTCCAGGGTATCCTTGAAGAAAAGGTAATCGTCGTATTTAAGGCCCATGCCCCCCAGGATGATCACGTCAACCTCGGCCTGCATGGCGATACGGGCCAGAAGTTCGTTGTAGGGCTCCCCGGAGACCGAGAAAATCGGCAGCTTCTGAGATACCACCAGGGTGTTGAAAAGGTCGATCATGGGGATACCGGTACGGATCATGTCCCGGGGGATGATGCGCTGGGCAGGGTTAACCGAAGGGCCCCCGATGGAGATCATGTTTTCGGTGAGGGCGGGCCCCTTGTCGCGGGGAGAACCGGAACCGGTAAAGACCCGGCCCATGAGATTTTCCGAGAAGGACACCTGCATCTGCCGGCCCAGGAAGCGGACCGTGTCGCCGGTGGAAATACCCCGGCCCCCGGCAAATACCTGGAGGGACACCATGTCGTTTTCCAGGCGGTTCACCTCCGCAAGGGAGGTACCGAACACGGTGTCAACCTCGGCAAGGTCCCCGTAGCGGATGCCCCCGGCCTTGACCGTGATCACGCTGCCGGTGATGGATTCTATTTTGCTGTATACCTTATTCATACGTCCCTACCTACGCCAGGATTTTTTCAACTGTTTTGTCCAAGCCC